>JAZBPI010000139.1:0-41531 GCA_036351555.1 Pseudomonadales bacterium | reverse complement strand
GCGATGAGCATCAGCGCCGCGAGCCTCGGATCCGCGCACCGGGATGCGAAGAGCGTGGCGAGCGTCCCGCCCGTGGAGGTGCCGACGAAGGCGACGCGCTGGCCGAGGCGCGTGCCGAGGGACCAGGCGCGCTGCGCATCGTCCAGCCAGTCGGCCACGGTCGCTTCGCCCATGGCCTCGGGGGAACGCCCGTGGCCTGCCAGGCGCGCATAGAAAAGATTGGCGCCCAGCGCCTCGGCCATGCGGTCGCAGAGCGGCGCCGTCTCTCGACGCGATGCGGAGAATCCGTGGAGATAGACGATGGAGAGCGGTGTCCGGCGGCGCTCGCCAGCGGCCCAGACGATGCGCTCGTCGGTCTCCTCGCGCAGATCGTCGTGACGCGCCTCGCGCGCCGCGAGCCAGGCATCGAGTGCCTCGAGTTGCTCGGGGACGGGTTCAGCGCCTGCGGTCATGGCAGCGTTCTCCTTCAGCACGAGCCCGACGCGGCTCGATCGTCCTCAGTCGACGGCCAGCACCTCGAGCACGAAGGCATATTCCTCGGCCACTTCCCGCAAGGCATCCCAGCGCCCCGAGACGCCGCCGTGCCCGGCGCGCATGTTGGTCTTGAGCAGGACCACGTTGTCGTCCGTGCGCAGCACGCGCTGCCGCGCCACCCATTTCGCAGGCTCCCAGTAGGTCACCCGGGGATCGTTCATGCCTGCGGTCACCAGCAACGGCGGATAGGCCCGCGCGCTCAGGTTCTGATAGGGGCAGTAGCGGTGGATGGTCGCGAAGGCCTCCGCCGATTCGATGGGATTGCCCCATTCCGGCCATTCGATGGGCGTGAGCGGCAGCGTGGGATCGAGCATGGTGTTGAGCACGTCGACGAAGGGGACATGGGCGACCACCGCGCCCCAGAGTTCCGGAGCCTGGTTCATCACGGCGCCCATGAGTTCGCCACCGGCACTGCCGCCGGAGATCGCGATCCGGCCCGCCGCGGCATAGCCCCGATCGACGAGCGCCCGCGCCACGTCGACGAAGTCGTTGAAGGTGTTCTCGCGCCGCGCCAGCTTGCCGGCCTCGTACCAGCCGTGACCCAGCTCGTCGCCGCCGCGCACGTGGGCGATGGCGCAGGCGAAGCCCCGATCGAGGAGCGACAGACGCGCGGCGGAAAAGGACGGCATCTCCGCCATGCCGTAGGCGCCGTAGGCATAGAGATGGAGTCGACCGGATCCGTCGAGCGGCAGGTCGCGGCGGCGCACGATGGACACGGGCACCCGGGCGCCGTCACGAGCCCGCACCCAGACCCGTTCCGTGAGATAGCGCGAGGCGTCGTAGCCCGACGGGATCTCGCGCACCTTGCGCAGCTCGAGGCGCTGCTCGGCCACGTGATAGTCGTAGACCGTGTCCGGCGTGACCATGGATGCATAGCCGACGCGGAGGACCCCTGAATCGAATTCCGCGTTGGTCCCCAGACCGGCCGTGTGCACCTCGTCCGGCAGGGGGACCACGTGCGTGTCGCCGTCCCAGCGCCGGATCCGGATCTCGTCGACCGCATCGCGGCGCGCGACGATCGCCAGATGATCGCGAAAGGCGCAGTGGCCGAGCAGATAGTCCGTATCGGAGGGCGCGATTTCCTCGCGCCAGTGCTCGGGCTCGGGCGACTGATCCGGAGCGCTGACGATGCGGAAGTTCTGATGCACGTCGTTCGTGCGGATCCAGAAGCGCCCGTGCGCGTGGTCGAGGTCATACTCGTGGCGGGCGCGCCGCGCGCTGATCAGACGCGGCGTGGCAAGGGGATCCTGGGCGGGCAGCACGCGAAGCTCGCTGGTCACGTGATCCCCGGCGGAGATGATCAGGAAGGCGCGATCCTGGGTCTCGTCGACGCCGACGAAGAAGGAATCGTCCGCCTCCTCGTAGAGGATCACATCGTCCTCCACCGGCGTCCCGAGCTGGTGCAGGCGCACCTGCCAGGGCCGCCAGGCATCGTTGAGCACGACATAGAGGAAGGCATCGCCCCGCGCGGTCCACACCGGCGCACCGAGCGTGTTGTCGATGGTGTCGGGAAGATCCTCGCCGCTGCGCAGATCGCGGACGCGGAGCCTGAACCGCTCCGAACCGTCCGTGTCCGTGCCGTAGGCGAGGAGCTGGCCGTCCGGGCTGACGTCGAGGGCCCCGAGGCGGAAGTAGTCCCGGCCCTCCGCGAGGCGGGACTCGTCGAGGAGGACCGACTCGGCACCGCCGTGCACGGAGCGTCGCGCCCAGGTCCGGTACTGCGCATCCGGCGCGAAGTACCAGCGGTAGAGCCACTCGCCGTCGCGCCAGGGCACGGCGGCGTCGTCTTCCTTCTGGCGCCCGCGGATCTCCTGGAAGAGCGCCTCGACCTCGTCCGCGAAGGGCGCCATGACCGCGTCGAAGTAGCCGTTCTCTGCTTCGAGATAGGCCAGTACCTCGGGATCCTCGACCACCGGGTAGTCCGGATCGCGCAGCCACGCATAGGGGTCCTCGAGCGCGACGCCGTGGACTTCGCGCGTCGACGGATGCTCCGGTGCGCGCGGGGCCGGCAGGTCGGTCTTCAGGCGACCGCTTCGCGTCATGGAGATCTCCAGCTGCTCGTCACGCTCTCATGGGCAGGCTCGGGGCGGGCCTTCGACCGACGCGCGATCGAAGGCCGCGCTCCGACAGGACGCCGAAGCGGCCACCGGGCGCCCCGGTGCTTAGGACCAGGGCTTCGCCCCCCTTCGGGAAGCGCGCATCATAGTCGAAAGCGCCGGGACCCCGGGCCGCGACGCCGCGCAGCGGCGGAGGTAGACTGCGGCGCCATGGCCCATGGCCGACGCCGCCCGCAGCATGCGCGGCGGCCACGGTCGAAGACTTCCTGCCTCCGGGGCCCTGCCTTCGCGCGGCCTCGACCCTGTTCACGGAAACCATCCATGCCCGATATCCACGGAACCCGCTCCCTCGCCGTGTTCTGCGACTTCGAGAACGTCGCACTCGGCGTGCGCGACGCCAAGTACGCGAAGTTCGACATGAAGATCGTCCTCGAGCGCCTGCTGCTGCGCGGGAACATCGTCGTGCGCAAGGCCTACTGCGACTGGGAGCGCTACAAGGAATACAAGAAGACCATGCACGAAGCGTCCTTCGAGCTCATCGAGATCCCGCATCTGCGCATCTCGGGAAAGAACTCGGCGGACATCCGCATGGTCGTGGATGCCCTCGACCTCTGCTACACGAAGCCGCACGTGGATACCTTCGTCATCATCTCCGGCGATTCGGACTTCTCTCCCCTCGTCTCCAAGCTCCGCGAGAACGATCGCACGGTGGTCGGCGTCGGCGTACGCCAGTCCACCTCCGATCTGCTCACGGCGATCTGCGACGAATTCATCTACTACGACGATCTCGTGCGCTCCACGGAGCGACCGGCGAAGAAGCGCCGCCGCGGCGGCCGCGGCAAGTCCTCCGCTTCGGGCAAGGCGGCCACGACCACTGCTCAGGAGGACGGCGCCAAGGAGGATCTGAACAACGAGGACGAGAACCGGGCCCAGGAGGCGATCGACTGGGTCGTGGAGATCGTCGAGGCCCTCATGGAGGAGCGCGGCGAGGAAGAGAAGGTCTGGGGCTCCATGGTCAAGCAGACGCTGAAGCGCCGGCGCCCCGGCTTCAACGAGCGCGCCCTCGGCTTCCGCAGCTTCGGCGAACTCCTCGAGGCGGCGGAGGCCCGCGGCGCCCTGACCCTCCAGCAGGACGAGAAGTCCGGTGGCTACATCATCGATGCGGTACCGGACTGAGACCCGGGCGTTCGCCCGGGCTCAGTTGAGGACCCGATAGCCGCGTCCGACGAGGCAGTTGCGCACCACCTGACGGCGCTCCTGGGCCGCATCGGCGACGCCACCGGTACCGCCGATCGCGGCGCCGGCGACCGCGGAACGTCGCGCCCGCTCGGAGCTTCCGGAGATCGCGCCCAGGGCGCCGCCGATCACGGCGCCGCCGACGGCGCCTGCCGCGACCTTCTCGCCCGCCTGCACCTGATCGGCGTAGGCCTCGCATTCGGCGAGATCACGCTGGTACTCGCTGGGGTTCACGCCCTTCGTGTCCACGATGATCCCTCGGTCCCGGCGGCCGGCGCAGCCGCCGAGGACGAGGAGTGCCGCGAGCGCCAGCACCAGGGGCGCCCGCAGTCGGTTCGATGCCATGTCGTATGCCTCCACTGGGATGACCCGGAAAGTATGGACCGGGAAAGCTGAAGGGACCCTGAAGAGCCCGGAATCGACCGGTACACTGCCCGGATGCGCGCCCGTCGCCGAGGAGCCCTGCCGCACCATGACCGACTTCAGCTTCCCGACCCCTCTCGTCTGCCCGCCACGCGCGGTGGACGCCGCCTGGATCGACTACAACGGCCACATGAACATGGCCTACTACAGCCTCGCCTTCGACAACGCCCTGGATCACGCCTACGACCTGCTCGGCATCGGCGAGGCCTACGTCCGCGAAACGGGCTGCAGCCACTTCACCCTCGAGGCGCACGTCACCTATCTGCGCGAACTCAAGCTCGGCGACCCCATGCGCATCACCTGGCAGCTGCTCGACTTCGACGGCAAGCGCCTGCACTTCTTCGAGGAGATGTATCACGCGGAAGACGGCTACCTCGCCGCCACCTCGGAACAGATCTCCATGCACGTGGACCTCGAGGCACGGCGCTCCACGCCCTTTCCGCAGGCGCACCTGGCCCGCTTCGAGGCCGTCCTCGCGCAGCACCGCGGCCTGCCCCGCCCGGCCCAGGTCGGTCACGTGATCGGCATTCCCGGGCGCGAGGCCTGAGGTGACGGACGTGGACACCATGAGCGGGACGAAAGGCGCGGACCCGCGACCGTCGCGCGGCCCTGGACGACTGCTCCGCGCCGGGGTCGCCGGGCTCGTCGCCTGGGCACTCTTCGGCTACCTCGCCGTACCCTGGCTCGTGCACCGCTATCTGCCGCCGCAGGTGGCCGCAGCCCTGGATGCTCGTCTGGACCTCGGCGACGTGGCCTTCGATCCCTTCCTGTTCCGCCTCAAGCTCCTCGATCTGCGGCTGACCGGGCCTCTGTCGGCGCCTGGCTTCGAGCGCGCCACGCCGCTGACCCTCGCGAGCGCAACGATCGATCTGTCCGTGGCGAGCCTGCTCACCCTGCACCCCGCCATCGAGATCGATCTCGATGCGCCGGCCCTCGCCGTGGAGCGCGATCCGCAGGGCAGGCTGAACTGGGCCGCGCTGGTGCCGCCGGCCGCCACGCCGACGCCCGCCGAGCCCGCGGAACCCGCGCCCCTTCCGGGCATCACGTTGTCCCTTCGCATCGCCGGCGGCAGCGTCGACTACATCGATCAGACGCGGCCCGGCATCTTCCGGACCCGCGTCGATGCCCTGGCCTTCGGCCTCGAGGGCCTTCGCCTGGACAGGGGCGAGGCGGCGCCCCTGACGCTGGCCGGCGCGCTGGAGACGGACACCGCCTTCAGCGCCGACGCGCGCCTGTCGATGGATCCGAGCCTGCACCTGGAGGTGGATCTGAACGCCCTGCCGCTGGAGATCGCGGACCGCTGGCTCGCGGACACGACGCCCCTGCGGGATCTCTCCGGACACCTGTCCGCCGCGATCCTGTTCCGCCTGGGCAGCGACGGGGCCATGGCCCTGGACCGATCGTCGTTGACGCTCGACGACCTCTTCCTGCGCATCGCCTCGCCGGAGGCGCCGACGCTGCGGATCGGGCGCCTGGAGGTCGCGGACCTGCAGGGTCCCCTGACGCCGCTGGATCTGCAGATCGGGCGCCTGGAGATCGACAGGCCACAGCTGACCGCCCAGCGCCCGCCCCCCGGGGTGCCGACCGCCGAAACGTCTGCTGCCGGAGCGCCGGCCGCCGGATCGCCGGCCGCCGGATCGCCGGCCGCCGGAACGCCGGCCGCCGGGGATCCGGTGGCCACGGTAGACGCCGCCCCGCCGACCGGATCCCCTGCCCCACCGGCTGCGGCGGAGGCCGAGCCGCTGCGCGTCCTGGTGACGCGCACCACGATCGACGGCCTGTCCGTGCAGCTGACGGACGCGGCCCTGCCCGCCCCGGCCGTCTTCGTGATCGACGAGGGCCGCATCGAACTGGGCGCCCTGCCGGCGCTCGGCGCCCGCGAGGCCGATCCGCCGACCCCCCTGGCCGTCGGCCTGCGCCTGGCGGACTCGGGTCGTCTCTCGGTCGACGGCGCGTTCCGCCTCGAACCCCTCTCGTCGACCGCCCGGATCCGTCTCGACGCTCTCGCGCTCGAGGCCTTCGCACCCTGGGTGGACGCCTACAGCGGTCTGGGCCTGCGCGCCGGACAGCTCGACGTCGACGCCCAGGTCGACGCGAGCCTGGATCCCGACCGGGAGCCCTCCGCGACGGTCAGCGCAGACCTTGCCTTGTCGGCCTTCGAGCTGCTCGATCCCGGTGGCGTGCGCCTCCTCGCCTTCGAATCCCTCGGTCTCGAGGCGCTGCACGCCGATCTGGCCACGCAGACCATCAGGCTCGACGCGCTCGGCCTGCATGCCCCCGAAATCCGGTTCGCGCGCGCGAAGGACGGACGCACCAACCTGTCCGCGATCGGTCCGCGCCCGACCATGGCCGCTGGCGGAACCGACCGCTCCGGGGAAGCGCCGCCCCCCGAGGCCGCCGACGGCAGCCCGGTACCGGATGCGCCCGATCTCGAGGACGCCGCCCCCTGGACCTGGTCCCTGGCGAAGCTGACCGTGGACGGCGGGACCCTGGATTTCGTCGACGAGGCCCTGATCCTGCCCTTCGCCACCACCGTCGAGGCCCTCGGCGGCAGCGCCGCGGACCTCTCGTCCGACGCGAACACCCCCGCGACCCTGCTGCTCGAGGGCCGGATCCCGCCCAACGGCACGGCACGCATCGAGGCACGCCTCGTGCCGAGCGATCCCTTCAAGCGCAGCGACATCGACATCCGCTTCGCCCAGGTCCCCATGCCGCGCCTGTCCCCCTATGTGGCCACCTTCGCGGGGCGCCAGGTCGCTGGAGGACGGCTGGACCTCGATCTCTCCTACGGCATCGAGGCCGGTGCCCTGCAGGCCGAGAACAAGGCCGTCTTCAACGCCTTCCGCCTGGGACCGCGCGTCGATGCACCGGACGCCATGGACCTGCCGCTGGATCTCGCCCTCGCGCTGCTCCGGGACCCGGACGACCGGATCCGACTGGACGTGCCCGTGAGCGGCTCCCTCGATGATCCGGAGTTCGACCTGGGTCCGGTGATCGGTGCGGCGATCCGTCGGGTGCTCACGAACCTCGTGACGGCGCCGTTCCGGCTGCTGGCCGGGCTCGTGGGCGCCGGTGAGGTGCCCATCGACGAACTGGAGTTCGCCTTCGGTGACGCGGAGGTGCCCGAGGATCAGCTCGAACGCCTCGTCGCCCTGGAAGGCGCGCTCCTCCAGCGCCCGGCCCTCACCCTGGTGCTCGGGCCCGCCCACGCGGGCGAGGCCGACGCCGGTGCCCTGCGGGTCCGCCAGCTGCAGGAGCGCCTCGAGGCACGGATGGCGGAGACGGGCGAGGCACGCAGCGAGGCGTTGCGCGCGCTCTACGGGGAGACCTTCTCGCCCGAGGCCCTCACCGCGCTGGTCAACCAGTACGAGAGCGCCGACGCGGCCTCCGCCACCTTCGAGACGGAGATCACGGGGCAACTGCTTGCACGGACCCGGCTCGCCGAGGGGGCTCTGGAGGCCCTGGCGCGCGCCCGCGCAGAGGCGATCGCGGACCAGCTCCGGGCGGCGGGCCTGCCGGACGAGCGGATCCGCATCGGCACCGAGATCCGGGTCGACGATTCGGGGGAGACTGCCGCGGTCTTCGCCTTCGATCTCACGGCGGGCTGAGGCGGCGCGGGGCAGGCCCTGTCATCGCTTTGTCATTTATAATTCATCGAGTGGCAGCATACTCACGCGGCGCCTGACCGGTCCCCGCCAGGTGGCGCCGGCGGGCACGACTCCTCGAGGCGGACGCGGAAGGCCGAATGACTCTCGTCGACCTGTTCATGTTCGGCGGCTTCGTGATCGCGGCCTACTCCATCGTGGCCAACGACGCGATCCAGACGCTCGGCACCTTCCTGTCGTCGAACGCGCACCGCCCCTGGTGGGTGCTCTGGGCCTGGGCCTGCTCGGTCCTGGTCGCCGTGCTCGTCTATGGCTGGGTGGTCAACTTCGGCGATGTCGCCTACGGCCGCCTCGAGAAGTTTCCGCCCCCGGAAGGCGGGATCACCTGGATCCACGCGATCCCACCGATCTTCCTGCTCATCCTCACCCGCTACGGCGTGCCCGTGAGCACCACCTTCCTGATCCTCACGGTCTTCGCGCCGGGCAACCTCGGGGGCATGTTCGCCAAGTCGATGATCGGCTATGCCGTCGCCCTGGTCGTCGGCATCGCCGTCTACGTCAGCTTCGTGAAGACCATCGAGCTACGCTTCCTGGAAACGGCGGACCATCCGCCCGGCAAGCACTGGATCGTGCTCCAGTGGCTGGCCACGGCCTTCCTCTGGAGCCAGTGGCTGGTCCAGGATCTGGCGAACATCTTCGTCTACCTGCCGCGCACCCTGTCCCTGCAGCTGCTCGTGCTCGCCGTGATCCTCATGCTGTGCCTGCATGCCTGGATCTTCTATCGTCGCGGCGGCGCCATTCAGCACATCGTCACGAGCAAGACGAACACGCTGGACATCCGCTCCGCGACCTTCATCGACTTCATCTACGGCGTCATCCTGCTCGTGTTCAAGGAAGCCTCGAACCTCCCCATGAGCACGACCTGGGTGTTCCTGGGCCTGCTCGCCGGCCGCGAGATCGCCCTGACCGTGAACATGCGCCATCGCGACATGCGCGAGACGCTCACGCTGGTCGCGAAGGACGGGAGCAAGGCCCTCGCAGGGCTCGCGGTGAGCGTCGCCCTCGCCTACGGCCTGCCCGCGCTGCAGCGCGCACTGTCGCCGGCGCTCGACACCACGGACGACGCCGTGCAGAAGCGCGACGCCGTGCCCATGGTGCAGGTCCTGCCCGGCTCCGAGGACTGAACCCGCCCCGCGGGATCAGGGATCGGGCCCCTGGTCCGGTGTCCAGCCCGGGTGCACGCGCTCGAAGAGCGTGCCCAGCATCCGGTAGGTGAGTCCCCAGACGATGCGCCCCTGCACATCCCAGCCGGGATAGCGCTGGGCGCTTCCCTCGTGCTCGTACTCGAGCCAGGTGCGCGCGATTCCCGTGAGCATGGGACCGAGCGGTGCCCAGAGCACCTCCGCGACCTCGTGATTCGGCACGAAACCCCGAGGTTCCCGAACGAGCTCGAAGACATGGGGCGTGATCGCGAGATCCAGGCGCCGGCCGCGCGCCACGGCCCGGGTCTGCGCGAGGGTCCCGATCAGCTGGCCGTGGCTCGCGAGATCGAGGCCGATCTCCTCGCGCGTCTCGCGCTGCGCGGCGGCGAGCGAGGTCTCTCCCGCTTCCACATGACCGCCGGGAAAGGCCATGTGACCGGACCAGGGATCCCCGGGGTGTTCCGCCCGGCGGATCAGGAGGACTTCCGTGTCCGCACCGGCCCCGCGGAGGATCGCGGCGACCGCGGCCTGGCGCCGCGCGTTGTGCTCCTGCGCCGGTGTCTCGGCGCCGTCGCCGAGCCGCGCCCGGATCGACGGCAGGGCGAGCGTCACGCCCGGCCCGGTCTCAGTGATGGGTTTCACTGTGCCGCGAGATCGCGTCCACGATCTGGTCCCAGGTCTGGATCGGCAGATCGTGGCCCATGCCGTCGATGACGAGCAGCTCGGAGTTCGCGATGGCCGCGTGGGTGTCGTGGCCGCCCTGCACGGGCACGAGCGGATCGTGCGCACCATGGATCACCAGGGTCGGGATCTTCACCGCCTCGAGCTTCGGTCGACGGTTGCCGTGCGCGACGATGGCCGCCATCTGCCGCGCCGTGCCGTGCGGGTGAAGGGCCCGATCGAAGGTCCGCCGCGCGCGGGCGCGAAGCCGCTCCTCGTCCACGGGGAAGCCCGGCGAACCGATCGCCCGCGCCACGTGCAGGCTGCGCTCCACGAAGCCCTCGAAGTCCTCGGGCACCGGCGAGGTGAGCGCCGCCATGGCCTCCGGCGTCGCCGGCGGCACGTCCGGATTGCCCGTCGTCGACATGATGGAGGTCATGCTGCGCAGGCGCTGAGGATGGCGAATGGCCATGGTCTGGACGATCATGCCCCCCATGGACGCTCCACAGACGTGCGCACGATCGATGTCGAGATGATCGAGCAGGCCGACGGCATCATCGGCCATGTCATCGAGCGTGTAGGGCACTTCGGGCGTCTGCCCGGCCATGAGCGACGCCACCAGGGCGCTCATCTCCGGCGGCGGGACGTGATCGAACTTCGTCGACAGCCCCGCGTCGCGGTTGTCGAAGCGCACGACGAAATGGCCGCGATCCGCCAGGCGCTCGCAGAAGGGCTCGTCCCAGTGGATCATCTGGGCGCCGAGTCCCATCACCAGCAGCAGTGGACGGTCGCTCTCCCTGCCGAAGGTGTCGTACTCGAGGCGGATTCCGTTGACGTCGACTTGCGGCATGGGGCGCTCCAGGAAAGGCAGGGAAGAGATGAAGCGATCCATTCTCCATGGGCCCCCGGTGCCTGACAACGCGACCCGTCGGCAACGCGGACCCTGTGGTCACCCCTCCCGGCGCAGGAACAGGGTCGCGCGCCGGAGCATGCTCGCCGCCCTCCTCCTGCTCTGCTCGCCCCTGCTCCCGGCGCAGACGCCGGCGCTGCCCCCGGATCGCCATTTCCGGGTGCTCCTCGGCGACCGCGAGGTCGGCGACCACCACTTCCGCTTCAGCCGCGAAGGCGAGGCCATCGCCGTTCACTCCGAGGCCGGGTTCCGGGTGAAGCTCGCCTTCGTGACGGTCTACCGCTACGACCACGACGCCCGGGAGCGTTGGCGCGATGGCTGCCTCGTGGGCCTCGAGTCGACGACGGACGACAACGGCACCGACTACCGCGTCGAGGCGGCCTGGCACGACGGCGTGCTCTCGGTGAGCGGCACGCGTGACTCGCGCAGCGTCCGGACCCAGTGCCCCTGGACCTTCGCCTACTGGAACCCCGACCTTCGCGAGCGCGAGGAACTCTTCAATGCCCAGACCGGCGAGCGCCTGGAGGTCGAAGTGCGCCCGCTCGGGCCGCGCACTCTTCAGCTCGCAGGCGCGGAAAGGACCTTCCCCGCCTGGAAACTCGACGCCGAGGGGATGGATCTCGTCGTCTACTACGACAGCGACGGGCGCTGGATGGGGATCGACTCGACGCTCGAGAACGGCCGCGTGCTGCGCTATCGCCCGGCGCAGGACGATCCGGCCTGGCCGTCGCCCTAGGGCACCTCTGAACAATGCACAGGGGCCCTGGCCATCAGGGGGCGTTCGCATCGGGGCGACGTCGAGACCCGGCAACGACGACGCGGGCGCCCCCTGGTGGCCCCACAGGGCAGGCCTTGGCGCTGAAAGCGACTGCATTGCGTCCCCTGGAAAGGCCACCTGCCTTCCCTGCGCTACGCGCCTTGCCGCTTCAGGCGCCAAGGCCCGCAGAGCTTCGCGTGCAACGCTCAGAGGTTCCCTAGAGTCCTGTCCGCCTGGTTCGCAGCGTTCGCGCAGGCGGCGCCCTTCGGAGCCTCGGCACGGGGCGACCGTTCCGCTCAGCCGAAATGCAGATCCCGCGCCGCCGCGATGGCGAGCCCGTCGGCGACGCTCGTGAACGGATCGTGCTCGACCACGCGGCCGGGAAAGCGGGCCTCGAGGACGCGACGGACCGCGGGAATGAGCGAGGAGCCGCCGGTGCGGATCACCACGTCGACGTCGTCGGAGCCGATCCCTGCGGCGTCGAGAGCGCGGCTGACGGCGGCATCGAGCCGTTCGAGCATGTCCTCGATGAGCGCCTCGAAATGGCTTCGCGTGAGCCGCACGCTCACGTCGATCTCCGGAATGTCGATGAGCGTTTCCTCCGCCGAGGAGAGTGCGGCCTTGGCATCGCGCAGCGCCTGGAACACCCGGTAGCCCTGATTGCGCGTGATCAGTTCGAACAGGCGGGAGAACTTGCGACCGCTCTCGCCGGGCAGCGCCATGCATTCCATGACCGGCGCACGATAGCGGTTCTGGTTCAGCGTGTAGCCGACGGTCCAGTTGAGGAGCAGATCCTCGTACTGGTCGAAGGGGAAGCGCGTCTCGATCCAGCGTTCGTCGCCGCGACGGCGCCAGACCTCCCCCTTGCCGAGGAGAGGAAAGAGGAGCTCGCGAAACAGACGCTGATCGATGTGGTCGCCTCCTAGCGCCTCGCCGGCGGTACCGAGAATGCGGGTCTGTCCGCCGCGGAACTCCAGCACCGCGAGATCGAGCGTGCCGCCCCCGAAGTCCACCGTGAGGGCGGTCCCCTCGTGATCGGCACCGGCCGCCTCGCGCCAGGACAGCGTGGCCGCGACCGGTTCCGGATAGAACTGCACCTGCCGGAAGCCCGCATAGCCGCAGGCTTCCTCGAGGCGCGTGAACGCCGTGCGATTGCGATGCGCATCGCGGCCCTCGAAGTGCACCGGATGGCCCACGCGCAGGGACGGGATCACCCGCGGCAGGCCGAGACGTGCGCGCTCCGTCTCGATCTCCTCGCGCACGCGCAGGAGCACCGGCGTGATCAGCGCGACCAGTCGATAGGGCTGCCCGAACACCATGAGGCGTCGGGTCCCCGGGTCACCGAGCAGGCGCTTCAGGCCGCGGAAGAGCCGCCCGGGCAGGCCGTGATCCTCCGTGGCCGGGCCGTAGACGTTCTGGGTCAGCGTCTCCGGCGCGGCACGGCTGGACGCCCCGGGGTCACCGACGAGGACGCTGGTCTGACCGACGACCTCCGGCACGAACTCCACGCGCCGTCCCGTGTTGTCCTCGATGTAGCGGTCGATCGCCGCCTGCCCCGTGCGCGTATGGAAGTCCTGATCCATGTAGGTCGCCGTCGGCATGATCGGCGTCTCCACCTCGAGGGGAACGAGATGGGTCCGACCGTCGTGGACGGCGGCGAGGGAATTCGAGGTCCCGAAATCCAGACCGACGCCATCGCTGGAGGGACCCGACGGATCCGGAACGGAAGCACTCATGCGCGCGCGGCAGTCCTGCGTTCGATGGATCGCGCAGCCTAGTCGCGGCCCGGGGCACCGGCAAGGGCAGCCCGGGTCGCGGGGCGGTCGCGGTCGGGCTCGACGGGCGCCTCGCCGGCAAGCGCCTGCATGGCGTCATGCTGCGTGAAGAAGACCTCGCCGGACAGATGGGTGAGCAGATCGGTCCGCTTCAGCGTATCCATCACGGGCCCCTTCACTTCGGAGAGGTGAAAGCGCACGCCCGCGACCCGCAGCCGTTCGTTGATGGACTCGAGGGTCTCGACCGCGCTGCCGTCGATGCCGTTCACCGCGGAGCAGAGCAGCACGACGTCCTTCACTTCGGGTCGGGCGGTGACCAGCTCGAGGAGGCGATCCTCGAGGAACCGCGCATTGGCGAAGTAGAGGCTCTCGTCCACGCGGACCGAGAGCAGGGTCGCGCAGACCTGCACGGCGTGGCGATCGACGTTGCGGAAGTGCTCGGTCCCCGGTACGCGACCGACGACCGCGATGTGCGGGCGACTGGAGCGCCACAGGTGGATGGACAGGGAAACGGTGATGCCGAGCACGATGCCCGCTTCGATGCCGACGGTGAGGACGCCGATCATGGTCGCTGCCAGGGCCGCGAAATCACCCGGCGCCTGACGCCAGGTCCTGCGGATCGCACCGAGATCCACGAGCGAGAGCACGGCGACGATGATCGTGGCCGCCAGCACCGCCTTCGGAAGATCATGGAACACGGGCGTGAGAAAGGCCGCCGTCAGGCCCATGAGCACCGCCGTGAAGACCCCGGCCATGGGCGTCACCGCACCCGCATCGAAGTTCACGACGGAACGCGTGAAGCCCCCGGTGACCGGGAAGCCTCCGGAGAGGCCGGCCGCGAGATTCGCAGCGCCCAGGCCCACCAGTTCCTGATCGGGCACGACGCGCTGGCGCCGCCGCATGGCGAGGGACTGGGCCACGGAGATCGACTCGACGAAACCGACCACGGAGATCAGCACCGCCGACGGCAGCAGCGCCAGGACGAGCGCGAGATCCGGCACGGGCAGATGCAGGGACGGCAGGCCTGCGGGCACGTCCCCGACCACCGGTACGCCCCGCGCGGCGAGGCCGAGGGCCCCGACGAGGACGATGCTGGCGATCACGGCCAGCACCGGACCGGCCCGGGTCGCGTAGGCCACGAGCCGCGGCCGCATGCCCAGACGCAGGAGCAGCGGACCGAGGCGACTGCGCACGAAGAGCAGGAACAGGATCGCACCGACCCCGATCAGGAGCGTCGGCAGGTGCGTCGCGGGGACCTTCGTGATCAGCGAAGCCGCCATGGCGAAGACGTTGTGGCCCTCGCCGTCGACGGCGAGGAGATAGCGCAGCTGGCCGACGGCGATGAGCAGTCCCGAGGCCGTGACGAAGCCCACGATCACCGCGTGACTGAGGAAGTTGGCCAGGAAGCCCATGCGCAGCACGCCGAGCAGGACGAGAAAGAGCCCGGACAGCAGCGCGAGGACCATGGCCGCGTCCCCGTAGCTGCCATGGCCGGCAGCGACCACCTCGGCCAGCGTGGTCGCGGTCATGAGGGAGATCACCGCCACCGGGCCCACGGCAAGCGCGCGGGAACTGCCGAAGGCCGCATAGGCGACCAGGGGCAGCATGCTCGCGTAGAGCCCCGCCTCCGGAGGCAGCCCGGCGAGCATGGCATAGGCCAGGGACTGGGGAATGAGCATGATCGTGACGATCACGCTCGCCATCAGGTCATCGCCGAGCGCCGTGCGATCGTAGGTCTTCAGCCAGACGAGGGCCGGAAGCCGCGGCATGCCCATGGACCACTCCGTTCCGTCGTCAGTGCGCCATTTCGGCCACGGGCTGCGGTCCTGCGTACCATTCCCGGCCCTTGAGCATCATGTCCCAGTAGATGACGGGCATCAGGTAGCGCTTGAGCACCCACTGGCTGAAGCGCGGCACCGCCGGTTCGAGGGGGAAGGTCGGGAGCAGCTTGCCGCCGTAGCCGAACTCGGCCAGGACGACCTTGCCGGCCTCGACGGTGAGCGGGCAGGCGCCATAGCCGTCGTAGCCCATGACCAGATCCCTGCCCTCGAGCTGTGCGATCAGGTTCTCGGCGACGACCGGTGCATGCTTGCGCGCCGCCGCCATGGTCTTGGCGTTGCTCGCGCTGATCACGTCGCCGACGCCGAACACCTCGGGAAAGCGCGGGTGCTGAAGCGTCGTGGGATCGACCTCGAGCCAGCCACTCTCCGCCGCCAGGGGACTCTTCGCGACGAAGTCGGGCGCCTTCTGCGGCGGCACGAAGTGCAGCAGATCGAATTTCACCTGGCGCTCGCGGACCGATCCGTCCTCGTCCTTGTCGTGGAAGCGGGCGACGCGGCCGGGACCGTCGATCGCCACCAGCGTCGATCCGAAGTGGAGGGACGCGTGATAGCGCTCGATGTAGCGCATGAGCGTGGGCACGAAGTGCGCGACACCGAAGAGCACCGCGCCCGAATTGTGGAACTGCACGTCGATGTCCCCGAGCACGCCGGCCTTCAGCCAGCGGTCGCAGGACAGGTAGAGCGCCTTCTGCGGCGCGCCCGCGCACTTGATCGGCATGGGCGGCTGCGTGAACAGGGCCGTGCCCCCGCGGAGCTTGCGCACCTGCTCCCAGGTGTAGGGCGCATGCTGCGGCGAGTAGTTGCAGCAAACCCCGTTCGAGCCGAGCGCGTCGCGCGCACCCTCGATGCCGTCCCAGTCGAGGGTGAGACCCGGTGCGACCACGAGCGCGCGGTAGGCCACGCGTCGGCCATCGGCGAGCAGGACCTGCTTCGCCTCCGGCGCGAAGCCCGCTGCCGCGGCCTGCACCCACTCGGCACCCTCGGGAATCACGGAGGCTTCGTGCCGGGTGATGTCCCGCGGATCGAAATGGCCGGTCCCCACCAGGGTGAGGCCCGGCTGATAGTGATGTTCCGCCGAGGGCTCGATGATGCCGATGGTGAGGCTGCGGCGCCGGCGAAGCAGGCTCGCTGCCGTCGCCAGACCGGCCGATCCCCCGCCGACCACCACCACGTCGAAGGCGAGCTCGGCCTTCTCGGGTTCGGCCGGGACGGCCTCGACCTGCGTGGTCGACGCCGCAGCGGCCTCGAGCGCGGGGCGGAAGGCGGCGATGTCATGGCCCGCGGCCAGGGCCTGCGCCAGCACCTCGTCGATGGATCGTCCGGCCAGCACCCGCGCAAGGGCCCAGGTGAGCACCACGCGGCGCCCACTGCGGCAGTAGGCGACGAGCGCCGGTAGAGCGCTGGGCGAATCCTCGACCGAGAGGTCCGCTTCGGCCCGCTGGAGCGCGGCGATCGCCTCCTCCGTGATCTCGGTGCCGCGGATCGGTGCGTAGTACCAGGCGAGGCCATGCGCCGCTGCCTCGCGGGCCATGTCCTCACTGCTGCTGTAGGGCCCTTCCTCGTCGTCGGGGCGGACACAGAGCAATGCCCGGACGCCCTCCGCCGCCAGACGTGCCACGTCGGCCACCTCGAGCTGGCCGGTGACCGCGAGCGGTCCTTCGAGCTGCTTGATCTCTGCCATGTCCCTCTCCGGGTCAGAATGCGTTGAGCGGGATCTTCAGATAGCGACGACCGTTGCTTTCCGGCGGGGGCAGCTCGCCGGCACGCATGTTCACCTGCACCGACGGCAGGATCAGCACCGGCATGTCGAGGGTCTTGTCGCGCGCCGTGCGCATCTCGACGAAGGCGTTCTCGTCGATGCCGTCGTGGACATGCACGTTGTCGCGCTTCTCCGCCCCGACCGACGTTTCCAGCTGCACGGCACGCCCGCCGGGCATGTAGTCGTGACAGAGGAAGAGCCGCGTGTCCTCGGGGAGCGCGAGGATGCGCTGGATGGAGTGGTAGAGCGTGCGGGCATCGCCACCGGGGAAGTCGCAGCGGGCCGTACCGTAGTCCGGGGTGAACAGCGTGTCACCGACGAACGCCGCATCGCCGACCACGAAGGTGATGCACGCCGGGGTATGTCCGGGGGTGTGCATCACGTGGCCGTCGAGATCGCCGATGGCGAAATGGTCCCCTTCCGCGAACAGCCGATCGAACTGGCTGCCGTCCCTGGCGAAGGAGGGCTCCACGTCGAAGAGCTCCGCGAAGATCTGCTGCACGTCCACCACGTGGGCACCGATGCCGATCCGACCGCCGAGCGCCTCCTTCAGGTAGGGCGCCGCGGACAGGTGATCCGCATGCACGTGGGTCTCGAGGATCCAGTCGACGGTCAGTCCCTGATCACGGATCCAGGCGATGAGATCGTCCGCGGAAGCGGTACTGGTCATGCCGGATTTCGGATCGTAGTCGTGGACCGAATCGACGATGGCGCAATGACGCGTCGCCGGATCGATGACCACGTGCGTTCCCGTGTAGGTGTCCTCGTCGAAGAAGGAGACCACCTCGGGGTGGCCCGTGGACGTCATTGTCTGAGCGGTGGCTGTCATGAGCGTTCCTCCAGCTGTTCCTGTCCGGGCGGGTGGCCCGCTGAGGGACCCGATCCGCGCGATGTACCAAGGCTAGGGACCCGTCGGCAGGAAGTCAATCGTTTGGTTATATCCTTATTCCATAACGGTCTTAATCCTGGATAGCCGTTCCGCGACGCCCTGCCGGGCCTCTCAGGACGCCCCATCTCCTTCGGCACCAGTGCGGTCGTCGGCGAGCAGGATGCCCGCGTCGCGCAGCGCGGCGATGCGCTCCGGTGCAAGGCCCAGCCATTCCGCGAGGACGGCCTCGTTGTGCTCGCCACGGTGGGGGGCCGGACCGCGCACGCCACTGTCGAGCGCGGCGAAGCGATAGGGAGACTGGACGATGGGCCGCGATCCACCCGCGCGATCGTCGATCTCCACCAGGGTGCCGCGGGCCTGCACCGTCGGCGACTCGGTGGCCAGATCCCGGGAGGCCCGCACCGGCCCCCAGGCGAGATTCATGCGATCGAGGGCCTTCACCAGCGCCTCGCGATCGGGCAGCTGCGCGAGGAAGTCGGCCGCGGCGCGGCGGCGCAGGGCGATCTTCTCCTCCAGGGCGGCGCCCGGCGGCGTCGGGTCGGCGACGCCGCAGACTGCCGTGAGCTGCTTCCAGAGGTGGCGGAAGTCGCCGGAGAGCATCACCGGTCCGATCACCGTGTCCCAGACCTCGCTCTGCATGGGGCGCGTGTGCTCCGCATCCTCGAGGGCGTAGTGCAGATGGTCGTCCGTCGCGAGCATGGCATCGAGCATGGCGATGTCGATGTGATCACCGCGACCGGTCCGCTCGCGAGCGAGGAGCGCCGCGAGCAGGGCCACCAGACCATGCAGGGAAGCGTTCGTGTCGGCGATCGAGACGGGCAGTTCTCGCGGAGGCCGCTGCGACAGCGCCGCCTCGCGCGCCACGACGCCGGATTCCGCGTGGATGATCGGTGCGTAGGCGGCCCGCCCGGACTCCGGACCACCCTGCCCGAACCCCGAGATCGACAGCATGACGAGGCGCGGATTGACGCGCGCGAGCGCTGCGTAGCCGATGCCGAGGCGGTCCATCACGCCGGGACGGAAGTTCTCGAGGATCACGTCGGCGCGCTCCGCGAGCGCATGCACGAGCTCCGCTGCCCCGGGGCGGGACAGATCCATGCACAGATCGCGCTTGCCCGCGTTCTGCTGATGGAAGTAGCCGGCGATCCCGCCGACGCGCCGTCCCCAGAGCCGGGTCACGTCCCCTTCCGGGGGCTCGATCTTGACGACGTCGGCGCCGAGGTCGGCGAGCATGCGGCCCGCGAAGGGCCCCGCGAGCACGCGCGAGAAATCGAGGACGCGCAGGCCATCGAGGGGGTGGGTCATGTCTCCTCCGTGCTTCCGGACCGGCCGCTCGCCCTGCGCGCAGCCTGAGGTGAGTCTGCGCTGCCGAAGAGACGGCGCCGTTGATGCACGTCAAGGGCGGATTCCGTCGCCACGACTATGGTTCGGCCCGCGGGATGACCCCGACCACCAGGAGAAGACGATGACGGGCCAAGGACTTCGCAACACCGCACGGCAGGCCACGCGCTGCCTCACGCTGCTCGCAGCGGCCACGGCCGCCTCGAGCGCACTCGCCTACGAGGCCGGGGACATCTTCCTGCGCGCCGGGCCTGCCCTGGTCGCGCCGAACGACGACTCGGGTGCACTGATCGTCAACGGCACGGCCGTCCCCGGGACCGGTGTGGAGGTCGACGACGGCTTCGCCCTCGGCATCACGCTGAACTACATGCTCACCCCGAACCTGGGCGTCGAGCTCCTCGCCTCCACGCCCTTCGAGCACGACATCAACGACAAGGGTCTCGGGATCGGCAAGATCGCGGAGATCAGCCATCTGCCGCCGACGCTCTCGCTGCAGTACTACCCGCTCGCGTCGGACTCCTGGATCCAGCCCTACGTCGGCGTCGGGGTGAACTACTTCCTCGTACTCGACGAGGATCTGTCGAGCGGCTTCGAGGCCGCCGTGGGACCGGGGAGCCTCGAGGTGGACGATTCCTGGGGCCTGGCCGCGCAGCTCGGGGTCGACGTGGCGCTCAACGAGCGCTGGTCCGTGAACGCCGCGCTCTGGTACATCGACGTGGAGACGGAAGCCACGATCAGGACCCAGACCGTCGGCTTCGAGCGCATCGATGTCGACGTCGACGTCAACCCCTTCGCGTGGATGGTGGGCCTGTCCTACCGCTTCTGAGTCCGATCCGGCGCAGCCTGCCGCCGTCCTCCGACGGCAGGCTGTTCCGCGCTGCTCGCGTCCGCCCCGGGCCGGGGACAGATTCCCCTGCCCCACTTTCGTCAGAACGACTCGCGGAGCGTCACCGACACGAGCACGTCGTCGACGTCCCGCCCGCCCCGGCGCAGCGGCGTCGCGATGTCGATGTGCATGATCGAGTCCGTGGGCACCCGGTCGGAGGTGAGGCGCAGGCCGAGGCCCACGTTGGCCAGCCAGCCCTGCTCCTCGTCATCGGGAGCCCCGGGGAACCAGGCGCGACCCGCATCCAGGAACACCGCTGCCCCGAGTCGGAACAGCTGGAAGGGATGCAGGGAGGAGAACCAGCGTTCCTCGAGGCGCAGCCGCAGGAGTCGATCGCCCTCCTGATAGCGCTGCGGATAGGCGCGCAGGCCGTTGTCGCCACCGAGCAGCAGCTGTCGCTCCCCGGTCAGGTTCCGGGTCCAGACCCCATCGACCCCGGCAAAGAAGCCGAAGGCATCGTTGTGGCGATGGAAGGCCTGGGTGCCGGCACTGACCACGAGGTTCTCCGCCTCCTCCAGATCGAAGCGCAGGGCGCCGTCGACGCGGCCGTTCCAGGACAGCAGCCAGCCGCCTGCGCGCAGCGCGTCGCGATAGTCGAGATCGAGGAGCGCGCGCCCCGCGTCCGCGCCGGCCCCGTCCGGCGCGAGGCCGAAGCTCGCCGCGAAGCGCCGACCGAGGAAGACGTCTTCCGTGAGCTGCACGAAGTTGAGATTCACCGACGCATCCCAGCGCTCCTCGAGGAATTCGTAGGCGACGTAGGGATAGGCGAAGCGGCGATCCTCGGGAAGTTCCGCGGGCTGCAGCAGCGTGTCGGTGCGCGCGAACTCGTGCTCCTGATAGCGCATGCCGACGCGCCAGCGGTGCACCACACCGTCGCGGACACCGGTGGAGCGGGACAGGAACAGGTCCGCGAAGGTGGATCGATAGGCGAACTCCTCGACCCGGAAACCGGTGTCGAAGCGCGGCTGGATGCGCTCGTCGCGCGCCACGACCACACCGTGGCTGGCCCGATCGTCGAAGGAGCGGTAGGGCCGCTGCAGATTGACCCCGATCCGTTCGCCGTCGTCGTTGACGCCGCCGTCGATGCGCAGCAGCCAGGGCGTGCCACCGACGAAGGGATCGACGTAGAAGCCGGCGATGCCCGTCCGGTCGACGCCGTCCTCGTAGTACAGACCCAGGGTCTCCCCGCGGCCGAGAAGATTGACGTCCTTGATACCCAGGGCAAGGCTCGATTCACCGCCGGATCGATTGATGTCGCCCGTCGGCACGATGGACCAGACGTCGCGGGTGACGACCATGACGTCCACGAGATCGCCGCAGCGCCGCACGGGCACGACCCGCGCGTCGTAGGCCCAGTCCCGATTGCGCAGCAGGCGCTCGCCTTCCCTCAGACGCGCCCAGTCGTAGACGTCGCCACTGGCGAAGGGCAGCAGCTCGAGCACGGCCTGCTCGCGCGTGAGGAGGTGCAGGTCGTTGGCGAGGCGGTAGAGCGGGACGTCCTCGGCAGGATCGGACTCGTCGAAGATGGCCAGCCGGCGCACCTCGATGCGGCCGATGCGCGGCGTCCCGGGCAGCGCCGGCGCAGACCCTGCCGGGACCGCCCTGAGCCCGCCGTCGCGTGCCGCCGCCGCGTGCGGCAGATCCACGCAGGCCGCGCCGACCGATGCGGGCGCTCGCGCGGAGACGCCGGAGCCGTGCGAGGCGGCGATCAGCAACAGGGCGACGGCCGCGCCGCGGCGCAGCAGCACGCGCCCGATCATGAAGCGCAAGACGGGCCGATCGAACGCACCGCCGCGCCTCCGGAGCTCGACCGGAACAGCGGCCAGAGATTGGAGTTCATGCCGTCGTGCGCCTTCCTAGCCGGGCCAGCCGGACAGCACGGCTTCCGCCGCCTGCCGCGCCAGGGCCGCCGGATCCATGCGATCGCTCGCGGTGATTTCCTTGGTCGCCCAGCCCCGCCAGACGATGAGCCCGGTGCTGCGCTCGAGCATCTCCACGGCGAGCGCCGCCTCCGTGTAGGTGCGGGGATCCTCCACCATCGTGCCTTCACGGCCCCAGCAGCCCCAGTCGTTCGCGACGTCGAGGCGAAGATCCGCGAACTCCGTGGTCGTGAGCCGGTACCCCAGGAGCAGATCCGCCGCCTCGGGCGCCGCGAGCTGAAGCCCCTGCAGCTGCACCGCGTCGACCAGGGCAGCCTCCAGCCGCTCGACCGTTTCGGGGGTGATGAAGCTCTCCTGGGGGGCGTCGCCCGGCGCCCCGATCCAGGCAAAGGTCCGCCACTGATCGACGCGCTCCGGCGCCGTGCACAGGCTGCCCGTGCGCAGATCCTGCTGCGAGGCACAGCCGGCGAGGAGGAACAGCAGCGACAGCAGGCGAAGGGCGTTCATGGCGATCATCCGGCACGACAGCGGGCAATGCCCGAAGTGTGCGACCTCGAGGCACGCTGCGCCAGTTCCGGACGCTCAGAGGTGGATGCGCCTCAGTCGACGCGAGCCTGGAACTCCAGGGTGAAGGTCGGCGTCCGGCTCGCGTTGGCGTTGCGCATGCGATTGCGCGGCACCACGCGCAGGTGGGTCACGTCGCTGCTGTAGCCGGCCGCATCCACCAGGCCGGGACACCCCGGCGCATCCCAGGTCAGCGCCCCGTCGCAGGACAGCGACAGATCGTCGTTCGTGGCGCCGAGGGACGTGAAGCGGTAGTCGAGACCACTGCGGTCCCGGCCTGCCCCGTCGACGAAGCGCACCGGCCCGGAGCCGGCGCCGTCGAGATCGCCGACGAAGAGGCTCATGCCCGCCGGCACCGCATCGGTGACGACCACCGTGTCCCGGTCCGGACGATCGTCGGAACGATTGGTCACGGTGATGGCATAGCGCAGGACCGCGCCGGGAATCGCCTTCGGCTGGTTCACCCCGTTGACCGGGTCGCTGAGCGTTCGCAGCGTCTTGACGATGGACAGCTGGGGCACCCGCGTCACCCGGTCGACGACGCGCGTCCCCGGCGCGAGGCCGAAACCCGTCGCGAGGGCCGAGACCGCCGTCACCCGCGTCGTCGCCAGAGGCGGAGCGGCGGCGGAAGGCGTGACCCGCAGGAACAGGTCCAGCCCTGCTCCGGCAGGAAGCAGACCCGTATCGGGCCGGCCATCGCCGTCCGTGTCTCCGAGCGCATCGCCGGCGGCGTCCACGAGCAGGGCGGTGAACGCCGGGGACGTACCGCCGAGCTCGAAGTTCACCCGGTCCGTGAAGGGAAAGCCGTTGTCGACGCGCAGGGCATGCACCGCCGCGACACCGGGTGAGGTGATCTGTTCGCCGTCACCGGCGAAGGCCCAGCCACCATCGACGGTGATCAAGCCATTCCCCGATGGATCATCGGTGATCGGCAGGAGATTTCCGTCCTGATCCAGCACTTCCAGGATCAGCTGGTTGTTGGCCGTCCAGCGGTTCACCTCCAGGGTCCACAGACCGATGCTCTCGGGCCCCAGGCCCGTGAGCAGGTCCTCGCCCTGATCGACGCCACCACTGCCGTTCCAGCGCCCGTTGCCGGAGGTCGTCCCGGAAAAGGTCGCACCATCGGGGCGTCGGTAGACGAAGGACGCACCGCCGTCGGCATCGTAGTTGCGCAGGCGAAGGCTGGAGACGGACGGATCCACGAGGACGGCGAAGCGGAAGTCGACGTCGATCCGGCCGCCGCCATCATGCTGGAGCGTCGATGCGAAACCAGCGATGCGCACGCCGTCCGTCGCCTCGAGGCGCCAGGCGTTGTCGTCGTCGTTGAAGCGCCCGGTCGGATCTCCGGAGATCGGCTCGGCGCCGGTGACCGTGCGCAGGATCCAGGTGCCCGCCCGGGGCAGGGAGAAGGTCAGCGTGGTTCCGTCCGCCGTGCCACCGGGAAGGGTGACATCGCTCGAGATCAGGCCGTCCGGATCCTCGAGCCAGAAGCGGACGGGGTCCGCACTGCCACCGTTCACCTCGTCGAGGCCGCCGCCCCCGCCGGATTCCGCGTCGAAGATTCTCAGGGTCGCACCACCGGCGGACGCGAGTGCCGGAGACACCTCCAGTGCCACGCGATGCTCCCGGGGATTTCCGGAGGGGGCCTGTGGATTGCCACAGCCCGCCCCGCCGCGGCGGGACGTGTACCAGTCACCGATGCTGGCGCACTGCTGGGGCCCACCGGTCTGGAACCAGAGATCCACGGTGGCCGGCAGCGCGACGGCCGCATCCGCGGGGGCGCGCAGGCAGAGGGCCGCCAGGCCCAGGACCAGCGCGCGGCCATGGGTGGCCCGGCCAGGCGTGGCTCGACCAGGCGTGGCGCGACCAGACGCGGCCCGGGCGCGGCGCAGCCAGGCCCAGGGGCCAGCCGGCAGAGGACGACAGGAACTGGACACGAGGGGACCCATGGCGACGGGAATCGGAACCTGCACGCAGGGCGCCGTTTACGACGCGTTTGCATGATCGCAGGCTAGCAGCGTCCGGCGGGTGCGCCGCCCCCGGACCCGCGGCAGGCCGCCGAGCGGCAGCCCCGCCGCGATCAGGCGCTGGATCGGGACACCGTCTTCGAGACCGCGTCGTGCACGGGATCCGCGGCCCTGTACCCCGTATCGATGCGGCGGATCTCGGGCAGGACGACGATCGAGGCGAAGGTGAGCAACGCGAGGGCGATCGCCGAGAGTTCCAGTGCAGCACTGATGCCGATGGCCTCGGCCAGGAAGCTCACGGGCAGGACCCCCAGCGGCATCAGCCCCCAGATCATCATCACCATGCTCATGACCCTGCCGCGCATCTCCCGATCGACGGCCAGCTGGATGAGGCTGTTGTTCATGGAGGTGAACAGGGCGCTGAAGAGGCCGGTGAGGGCCGCGAGCGGCAGTGCCGCGCCGACGTCCGGCGCGTGCGCGAACCAGGCTGCGGCCACCGCCCAGGCCAGGGCCGCCGCGAGCATCAGCCAGCCCTTGTGGCGGGCCTCCCCCATGCGTGCGAGCAGGAGCGAGCCGGTGATGGCGCCGACACCCATGGCGCTCATGAGCAATCCCAGATCGTCCGGGCCGCCGTCGAGCGCATCCTCGTTGAAGGCCGGCATGAGGAACTGCATCGGCATGCCGAAGAGCAGGGTCGCGAAGGCGAGCACCACCAGGGCACGGAGCACGGGCGCCCGCCAGATGTAGATCAGTCCCTCCCGGACCTCGGTGCCGACGCTGCCGTGGCGGCGCCCATCGACGCGCCCCGCACGGCCCATGCCGAGGGTCGCGGCGGACGCCACGCCGTAGAGCGCCGCGATGAGGAAGAACACGATGCCGACGCCGCGGGCGGAGGCCGTATCGCCGTCCGCCAGCCAGGCGATCAGCACGCCCGCCACGGCCGGACCGAGCACCCGCGACAGGTTCATGCTCGCCGAGGACAGGGACATGGCATTGAAGATGAGCCGCTCGCCGACGATCTCGGGGATCACCGACTGTCGCGCGGGCATGGACAGCGCGAGGATCGAGCCATTGAAGAGGCCGAAGGCGATGAAGTGCCAGAAGGCGATCCCGCCCCGGTAGACGATGATCGCCAACAGCAGCGTGGAGACACAGTTCAGCGCCTGGGCGAGCACGAGAATGCGTTTCTTGTCGACGCGATCGGCGAGGACGCCGCCAGGCAGGGACAGCACGATGGTCGGTGCCAGGAAGGACAGCATGACCCAGGCGAGCTGCACCGAGGAGCCGGTCATCGCGTAGATCAGCCAGCCACGCGCCACCTGCGCCATCTGCATGGCGAAGGTGGCGCAGAGATTGGCGATCCACAGATAGCGGAAGCCCCGACTCGAGAGCGAAGCGAACATGCCGGCAGGCCGCCCATGCGACAGCGCAGACTCATCGCTCCTGTGCATGCACCTCCTCCGCTGACGCTGCGAGCCGGATCATGGCCGCTACTCTACGCGACCACCCGTAGGCCTGCCGCGCAGGGCGCGGATGACGCGCAACGCGTCCCCGCCGCGCGGGCCGGCTGCTATCCTCCTGCCCCATCGCCCGGGCCAGCGGAAGCTTCACATGGACACCATCTTCGGCAAGATCATCCGTCGCGAGATCCCCGCGGACATCCTCTACGAGGACGATCAGGTCATCGCCTTCCGCGACATCAATCCCCAGGCGCCGGTGCATCTGCTGATCATCCCGAAGAACGAGGAGATCCCGACCCTGGACGATGCGCGGCCGGACCATCAGCCCCTCCTCGGCCACATGCTGCTCACGGCCCAGAAACTCGCTCGGGACCAGGGCATCGCGGAGTCCGGCTACCGACTGATCATGAACTGCCGCGAGCAGGGTGGGCAGACCGTCTACCACCTGCACATGCACCTGCTCGGCGGTAAGCAGATGCTCGGCTTCTAGCCCGGGTCCCCGATCCTGCGGGGCCCGTCGGGAGCCCCGTTCACGCGCAACATGAACGCTCCGCGCTGGACAGGCCGCGGGCAACGCCTAGACTCCGCCCCGACGACACTGCGGTGCCCGCATGACGCGGGAGAATCGGGAAGCCGGTGCGACGCCGGCGCTGCCCCCGCAACGGTAGGCGAGCGAGGGTCTGTGACAGCACAGCCCCCAGGAGACTGCAGCGCACCACTGCGCAGGGCATGCATGCCCCGGCGCGGGAAGGTGGCAGCCGCCGCACGATCGACGTGCCGCTCGCGAGCCCGGAGACCGGCCCGGTGTCCCATGCACGCGCGGTGCCCGATGGCCTCGAGCCCGGTTCGCGCACAGCAGGTGGCTGCGGTGGGCGGCGACCGGGAGTTCCGATCATGATCGACCGAGCCTGGTCCCGCGGCCGCGGGCGCGTCGTCCTGTCCTGCCTGTTCCTCGTCGCCGGGACCCTCCCCTGGGGTGCGCAGGCTGCCGCCGCCTCCCCTGCGCAAACGCCCGACGCAGCGGCGCCCGACGCGACGGCGCCCGACGCCATCGACGAGGAAATCGTCGTGCTCGGGAGCCGGACGCCGATCCGTCCCGCGGCCCTCGCGGGTGCGCCGCAGCGCCTCGATCCCGCGGCGCTGAGGGACAGCGACACGGCCTTCCTCACCGAACTGCTGCGCACGTTGCCGACCGCCTCGGTGTCGCGCGCAGGCGGTACCGGCGCCTTCACACAGGTCCGCGTGCGCGGCGCCGAGGCCGATCACGCCCTGGTGCTCATCGACGGCTTCGAGGGCAACGATCCGGCCGCGGCCTCCCAGTTCGACTTCTCCCAGGTGCGCGCGACCACCCTGGCCGGAGCAGAACTCCTCCCCGGCCCCTCCGGCGCCCTCTGGGGCAGTGATGCGCTGGCAGGCGCCCTGTATCTGCGCACGCCGGACGCCGGGGACGGTGGTCTGGGGCTGCGCCTCGCCGGCGGTGAGCGCGACACGCGGGAGCTCACGGCCCGGGCCGCCTGGGGCACGAACGACTCCGGGCTCACGGCGCTCGTGGACCGCTTCCGCACGGACGGGACGAACGTGGCCCGGAGCGGGACCGAGGACGATGGCTACCGTATCGACACCCTGGTGCTGCGCGGTGATCTCGCGCTCGGCGAGCGCGCGCGCCTGACCGGCACGGTCCGCAGCATCGACGCGCAGCTCGAATCGGACCCGACCCCGGGACCGACCTTCCTCCCCGCCGACGGCGCCGTGACGGCCGACACCCAGCGCACCCTGGCCGGCCTCCGACTCGATCTCGACGGGCGCGGAGCCTGGCGGCACCGCCTCACCGGAGAACTGCTGTCCTCGAAGGCCCTCGACGCCACGGACGGCGTGCGCACCGACCAGCGGCGCGGCGGTCGCCTGCGCCTGAACTGGCAGAGCGCCGTCGATTTCGAGGCCGGGCTCCCCGGGCGCCAGCGCCTGCTCCTGGCCGCGGAGCAGGAACAGGAGGACTTCGACCAGATCGGTGCCGCGTCGATCTTCGGCGATCCGAATCAGCGCCAGACGCTGACGAACCGGTCCCTGCTCGCGGAGTGGCGCCTGGAAGCCGCCGCCGGCCCGGCCCTCACTGCCGCGGCGCGCCGCGACTTCAACGAGGCCTTCAGCGACGCCACGACCTGGCGCCTGGGCCTGCGCCAGCCCCTGCCCGGCCGCCTCGGCGCCGTCTGGGTCAACGCCGCCACGGGGCAGAAGAACCCCACCTTCACGGAGCGCTTCGGCTTCACGCCGGACACCTTCTTCGGCAACGAGGCCCTGCGCCCCGAGCGCTCGCGCAGCGTGGAGCTGGGCTGGACCGGGCGCTTCGACGACGATCGGGGGCGCATGGAGGTGCTCTGGCACCGCACGGCGCTCGAGGACGAGATCGACAGCTTCGTCTTCGACGCCGCCCTCGGGGGCTTCACGGCGCGCAACCGGGGTCGGGACAGCACCCGGGAAGGGGTCGAGGCCCTGCTCGCCTGGGCGCCCACCCCGAACCGCTCCCTCAGCCTGCGCTACGCGTTCCTGGATGCGACGGAACCCGCGGGCGACAGCGCCCGCGTCACCGAGATCCGTCGCCCACGCCACGCCGCGAGCCTCTCGGTCACCCAGGCCTTCACCGCCGTGCCCCTGACCCTGCGCCTGGACGCGAGCTGGCAGGACGAACGGGACGATCTCGACTTCGCGACCTTTCCCGCGGAGACCGTGACCCTCGACGACTACCTGCTGCTGAACGTGGCGGCGAACTGGCAGGCGACGCCCGGACTGAAGCTCTTCCTGCGCGGCGAGAATCTGACGGACGCGACCTACGAGGAGGTCTGGGGCTACGCGACGCCCGGGCGCGCCCTCTTCGCGGGCGTCGTCTTCGGCGCACTGCGCTAGCGCGAGAGGAGCCGGAGCGTCCGCATGGAACCTTGCCTGCGCCCCGTCCCCGGATGGACCGCTCAGGCCCGGCGCATGGTCTCCAGGAGCGGGGTCCGGGCGAAGGCGTCTGCAGCGACCGCGATCGCCTCGTCGATCACCGCATCGTCGTGGGCCGCCGAGAGGAACCAGTTGAGCGCCGGATGGAAGAGCACACCACGGCGAGCCGCTTCGCGCACGAAGCACTGTCCCCGCGAGAAACTGCTCTCCCCCTCGAAGCGCAGCGTGGGCATGGTGGCCGGCCCGGAGATTTCCACCCCGTGGCCCGCGGCCTCGGCAGCGCGCCGCAGGCCATCCACCAGCCGCGCCCCCGCACGCTCCATGCGCGCGAGGGCCTGGTCCCGCGCGTAGACGTCGAGGGTCGCGATCCCCGCCGCGCAGGCCGTGGCGCCGAAGGCGAAGGACGCCGTGAAGGGGATCTTGGCCGCCGCACTGCGCTGGGCGCTGCGCCCGAGCAGTCCCGCGGTCGCGAAGCCGTTGCCGATCGCCTTGCCCACACAGAGCAGGTCCGGATCCAGGGCACAGACGTGATGCGAGCCCTGCGCGTGCAGCCGGAGTCCGTGGCGCACGTCGTCGAGAATGATCAGGCAGCCGTAGGTCGTGCGCATGCGTGCGAGGGCTTCGGCCATGGGCGCCGACAGGGACCGGGTGCTGTGCAGGAGCGCCTGATCGAGGGGATTGAGCAGGATGGCGGCCGTGCGCTCGCCCCATTCCTCGAACCAGTGTTCGAGCGCAGCGACATCGTTCCAGGGCAGCCGTCGCAGATGCGCCTGACGATCATCGGGGGCCCGGTCCGGCCGGGCAGCCAGCTCCGCGTCGAAACCATGCCAGGCACGATCGAAGGTGACGACCATGGCGCGCTCCGTCGCGACGCGGGCGACCCGCAACGCCAGGGCGACCATGTCGGAACCGTTCTTGCCGACGAGCCCCCAGGCAAAACCGGGGAACTGCTCCAGCAGCCGCTCGATCCAGGCGATGAGCGTGGGCGAATAGAAGGACATGGAGTCCCCGAGGGCCTGCTGCCGCGCCGCGGCGGCCTCGACCTCGGGGTGCCGGTAGCCGAGCAGCATGGGGCCGTTGGCGCAGAGGAAATCGATGTAGCGCCGACCGTCCACGTCGGTCACGAAGGGGCCTTCCGCCGAGGCGATGAAGCCCGGCAGATTGCCGCGGCCCGCGAAGTCCGCCGAGCGCGACACGTAGATCGCGCCACCCGGCAGCACTCGATCCGCCCGTGCCCAGAGCGCGTGGCCCTCCGGGCCGTCCACGCTCTCGTCGTCGTCCTGCTGCATGAGGTCCTCACTGCCCTCGGCGCTCGGCCATGGCAACGATCTTAACCAAGCCGGGCGCTCCGATGTGTGATGGGTGCACGGCCAGTCCTGGCACGAACCCCGTCCCGAAGTAGAATCCGGCTCCCTGGCAGGGTGCCGAAGCGCCCGTCCGGGTCTTTCCAGCACCTGATCGCGGCCCATGTCCGCAAGCAGGACACGGCAGGTCGACGGCTGGCCGTCGCCGATCTGCGCGCGGGCCATCCCTGGCCCGCGACATCAGGCTGCGGAACAGGAGCTTCAGCAGCCCTCCGCCAAGGAACAGGAGCCCGTCATGTCCGATGCCGTCACCCCCTTCCGCGTCGCGACGCCGGAGCGCGACCTCGAGGACCTCCGCGAGCGTCTGGCGCGCGTGCGCCTGCCCGATGCCGAGACCGTGGACGACTGGAACCAGGGGGTGCCCCTGGCCTACGTCCGCGAACTGGTGGACTACTGGCGCGATCACTACGACTGGCGCCGCGGCGAAGCCCTGCTCAACGGCTTCCCGCAGTACCGGACGCAGCTCGACGGCCCCGGTGGGCCCCTCGGAATCCATTTCCTGCACGTGCGTTCCCCGAATCCGGAGGCCCTGCCGCTCCTGATCACGCACGGCTGGCCCGGCTCGGTGCTCGAGTTCCACAAGGTGATCGGGCCCTTGACCGATCCCGCCGCGCACGGCGGCGATCCCGCAGACGCCTTCCACGTCGTGTGTCCCTCGCTGCCGGGCTTCGCCTTCAGCGACAAGCCGACGGTTCCGGGCTGGGGCATTCCGGCGATCGCGCGCGCCTGGCATCAGCTCATGCAGCGTCTCGGCTATCTCCGCTATGTGGCACAGGGCGGCGACTGGGGCTCGATCGTGACCACACAGCTCGGTGTCGATGCCCCCGAAGGCCTGGCGGCCATTCACCTGAACATGCCGATCGTGTCCCCCGACCCGGACACCATGAGCGACCTCACCCCCCTCGAGCAGGATGCCCTCGCAGGTCTGAAGTACTACGCGGACTGGGACTCCGGCTACTCGAAGCAGCAGTCGACGCGACCGCAGACCCTCGGCTACGGCCTCGCCGACTCCCCCACGGGACAGCTCGCCTGGATCATCGAGAAATTCCATCGCTGGATGGACTGTGATGGCCATCCGGAGAACGTACTCAGCCGGGACGAGCTCCTCGACAACGTGATGCTGTACTGGCTGAACGATGCCGCCGCATCGTCCGCGCGGCTCTACTGGGAGAGCTTCCACAGCGTCAACCGGGATCCGGTACTGGTTCCCACGGGCTGCTCCCTGTTTCCGCGCGAGATCTTCCGCAGCTCGCGCCGCTGGTTCGAGAAGCGCTTCCCGGAGGTGATCCACTGGCGGGAACACGAGCGCGGCGGCCACTTCGCAGCCCTCGAGGTCCCCGAGGTCTACGTGGACGAGCTCCGGACCTGTTTCCGCCCGCTGCGCTGATTTGCGATGATGGCGCCCCCCGTGGCCGGCAGGCCTGCGGGACGACGCCAGCAAGGCCCCGGCGCCGCCCTGCGCCCGCATCCGCCCGAGACCGACAGGATCCATGTCCATGAGTGAAACCGCCGAACTGAACGACTTCCGCGCCGAGGTGCGCAGCTGGCTGCAGACGAACTTCCCGAGCACCCTCGAAGGCGTGTCGCCCGCCATGGAGGGTGACGAGCACGGCGCCCAGGCAGCGGAACTCGCGCGCTGGCGAGAGCGGCTCGCCGAACGCGGCTGGGGGGTCCCGACCTGGCCGAAGGAATATGGCGGCGCCGGTCTCGATCACGCCCAGGCACGGGCCCTCGCCCAGGAGATGGGGCGCGTCGGCGCGATCAACCCGATTCCGACCCTGGCCGGCATGGGCGCGACCATGGTGGGACCCACCATGCTCGAGTACGGCACCGAGGATCAGAAGCGCCGCCACCTGCCCGGCATCGCCGCCGGCACGGTGCGCTGGTGCCTGGGCCTGTCCGAGCCCAATGCGGGATCCGATCTCGCCTCCCTGTCGACGCGCGCCGAAGACCGCGGAGATCACTTCGTGATCAACGGCCAGAAGATCTGGACCTCCGGCGCGGACATCTCCCAGTGGTGCGGGGCGCTCGTGCGCACGGACCCGACCGCCGCCAAGCACAAGGGCATCAGCTTCGTCATGCTGCCCATGGACCAGGCCGGGGTGGAAACGCGACCGATCCGGCTCATCTCCGGCGCCTCGCCCTTCTGCGAGACCTTCTTCAACGACGCGCGGGCCGACAAGGCCGACCTGCTCGGCGAACTGAACGACGGCTGGAACGTCATCAAGCGGCTCCTCCAGCACGAGCGTCAGAGCCAGACCAGCGCCGGTGGGCCCGGCGCCCGGACCGAGGCCCTCCAGGACATCGCCCGCCGCTATCTCGGCGTGGACGCGGACGGACGCCTCGAGGACGCGGATCTGCGCAGCCGCCTCACCCGGCATCTCATGAACGCCGCGGCCCATCGCCTCACCGCGCAGCGCATCACCGCCGAGGCGAAGGGCAAGGTGAACGTAAGTGCCGCCGCGTCGATCATGAAGAACTCGGCCACCAACGTGGCCCAGGAGCGCGCCGAACTGATGCTCGAACTCATGGGACACCAGGGCCTCGGCTGGGACGGGGACGCGTTCAGCTCCGAGGAGCTCGGCGCCGTGCGCGAGTGGCTCTGGGGCAAGGCGATCTCGATCTACGGCGGCTCCTACGAGGTCCAGAACAACATCATCTCCAAGAGCATCCTCGGTCTTCCCGAGACCACCCAGAAAGACTGACGCGGCGCGAGGACGAACACGCACATGGCAGCACTCACCGAAGAACAGACCCTCATCCGTGATCAGGCGAAATCCTGGGCCAGCGAGCAATCCCCGGTGCGGCGCTTTCGCGAGCTGCGCAATGCAGCCGTGGAAACGGCCTACTGGCCGGAGTCCTTTGCCGCCATGGTCGAGATGGGCTGGACCGGCATTCTCGTGCCCGAAGCCCACGGCGGTTCCGATCTCGGCTACCTCACCTTCGGCCTGATCCTCGAGGAGCTCGGCCGCCAGCTGGCCGCCTCGCCCCTGCTTGCATCCGGCCTGATCGGAGCCTCCGCACTCCGGCTCGGCGGCAGCGACGCGCAGCAGGCCAGCTGGTTCCCTCGCCTCGTGGACGGTTCGGCGATCCTCACCCTCGCCGTCGACGAGGGCCCGCACCACGCCCCTGCGCGGACGGCGCTGGCTGCGAGCCGGGACGGCGCGGGCTTCGTGCTCTCGGGCAGCAAGACCTTCGTGCTCGAAGGCATGGCGGCCACGGACCTCGTGGTGGCGGCCCGGACGAGCGGACGCCCCGGCGACCACGCAGGCATCACGCTGTTCCTGGTGCCGACCGACGCACCGGGTCTGGCTCGGCAACGGCTGATCACCGCAGACAGCCGCGGCTATGCGCAGATCCGCTTCGAGCAGGTCGCCGTGGGCCCCGATGCGGTGCTCGGCGAGATCGACGGGGGCTTCCCGCTCCTCGATGCGATCCTCGATTGCGGGCGCGCCGGCCTCGGCGCCGAGATGCTCGGCACCGCGGGCGCCTCCTTCGACCTGACCCTCGACTACCTCAAGACGCGCAAGCAGTTCGGCAAGGTGATCGGCTCCTTCCAGGCGCTGGGCCACCGCGCAGCGGGCCTGTTCACGCGCATGGAACTCGCCCGTTCCTGCGCGGAAGCGGCCCTGCAGGCGATCGACGGAAACGCCGACGACCGGGCAGAACTCTGCTCCCTGTCCAAGGCCAAGGTCGGCGACTTCCTCCACGAGATGTCCTGCGAACTGATCCAGATGCACGGCGGCATCGGCATGACCGACGAGTACGACGCCGGCTTCTACCTCAAGCGTGCCCGCGCCCTGGAAGCGCTCTACGGCAACCAGGCCTTTCATCGCGAGCGCTACGCCCGCCTGCTCGGCTACTGAGCGCCCCTGCTGCGCCGCCGCCCTCGGCGGCGCAGCAGCCCGGCACAGCGAACCGCAACGAGGGCGAACCGGTCCGCAAGGGGGCCGCTCGCGTCGCGACCCTCGGCCGCCTCCTAGGTCAGAGGCGTGAGCAGCACGATGGGGATCTCGCGCGTGGTCCTGCTCTGATACTCGGCATAGTCGGGCCAGATCTCGACCATGCGTGGCCACAGCCGCGCGTGCTCGTCCGGATCCGCCGTCCGCGCCAGGGCCCGGAAGCGGCGATCCGCGACCTGCACCGCCACTTCGTTCGCCTCGAGCAGATTCAGGTACCAGGCCGGATGGGCCGGCGCACCCCCCTTCGAGGCGACGACCACGAAGGCATCGCCGTCGCGGCCGTAGATGAGCGGCAGCACGAGCGGCTGGCCGCTCCGACGCCCGACGGTGCGCAGCAGGAGCGTGGGCACGCCCCGCCAGAGATGGCCGTCGACGCCATCGGTGGTGACATAGCGACGCAGGTGATCGCGGATCCATTCCGGCAGACGTTCGGGAATGGCGTCGGGATCGATGATCGGGTCGTGGACAGGAGTCATGTCACACGCGCTCGATGATGGTGGCGGTACCCATGCCGCCACCGGTGCACATGGCGATGAGTGCCGTCGAGAGATCGCGCCGCTCGAGTTCGTCGAGCACGGTCTGGATGAGCATGCCGCCGGTGGCGCCGATCGGGTGCCCCAGGGCGATGGCCCCGCCGTTGACGTTGAAGCGGTCGCGCGGAACCTCGAGCTCCTTCAGGAACTTCAGCACCACGGAGGCGAAGGCCTCGTTGACCTCCCACAGATCGATGTCTGCGGGCGTCATGCCGGCCTTCTTCAGGCACAGCTTCGCCGCGGGTGCCGGGGCCGTGAGCATGATCACCGGCTCGGTGCCTGCCGTGGCGCTCATGCGGATCCGCGCCCTCGCCTTCAGGCCGTGCGCCTTCGCGTAGTCGTTGGACGCGAGCAGGAGCGCGCTGGCCCCGTCGACCACACCGGAGGAATTGCCACCGTGATGCACATGGGTCACGGCGTCGACGGTCCCGTAGACCTCGCGGCAGTACTCGTCGTAGCTCTTGTCCTTGCCCTCCTCGACGTGAGCGCCCAGCGCGAGGAATGCAGGCTTGAGCCGGGCCAGGTCCTCGAGCGTGGTGCCGGGGCGAGGATGCTCGTCGTGATCGAGGGCGAGACTGCCGTCGTCATGACGGATGGGCACCAGGGAAGGCGCGAAGCGCCCCTCGTCGATGGCGACCGCGGCACGGCGCTGACTCTCCACCGCATAGGCATCGCAGTCCTCGCGCGTGAAGCCTTCGAGGGTGGCGATGAGATCCGCCGAGATGCCCTGGGGCACCTGGGGGTACTGCGCGTGAAGGTGCGGATTGTTCGCCGAGAATCCGTCCACGTGGATCGGCGCCCGGCGCGACATCCATTCGACACCGCCGCCCACGACGAGCTCCTGATGTCCGGCGAGGATGCCCATGGCGGCAAAGGTCACCGCCTGCTGGCCCGAGCCGCAGAAGCGGTTCAGGGTCACGCCCGGCGCGGTGATCGGCCACCCCGCATCGAGCACGGCCATGCGCGCGATGTCCATGGAGTGATCACCGACCTGCGAGGCGCAGCCCATGATCACGTCCTCGACGTCACCGGGATCGAAACCCACGCGGTGGCGCAGCCCTTCGAGCACCTGTGCCAGGCCACGCTGGGGATGGACGCGGTGCAGACCGCCATCCGCCTTGCCCCGCCCGCGCGGCGACCGCACGCCATCGATGATCAACGCTTCCCGTCCTGCCATGGTCCTGCTCTCCCCTGGACTCTGCGACGCTCTGCTTACGCGTGCCGTGGCCTTCGGTCAAGGTGACCGTCCCTCCCCGCCGGGTCAGTCGAGGCGCTTGCGGAAGCGCAGCGTGGCCAGCACCAGACCGACGACGAAGAAGACGGCGAGCGGCCAGAGGTCCGCACCGAGCACGGCGAGCTCGGCGTCGCGCAGGATGATGCCGCGCACGATGCGCAGGAAATGGGTCAACGGAAAGACCTCGGCGAGCAGCTGCGCCGCCCGCGGCATGCCCTCGAAGGGGAACATGTAGCCGGACAGGAGCAGCTGCGGCAGGAAGGTCATGAAGGTGAGCTGGAACGCCTGGAACTGCGTCGACGCCGTCGTCGAGATCAGCAGTCCGAGGGTGAGCACGCTGGTCACGAAGATGCCGGCCGCCAGATAGAAGTCGACGAGCGCGCCCCGTACGGGCACGGCGAAGAGATGCACGCCGAGGAGCAGGATGAGCGTGACCTGCAGGTAGCCGATGAGCACGTAGGGCAGGATCTTGCCGACCATGAGTTCGAAACCGCGCACCGGCGTGGTGATGAGCAGCTCGAGATTGCCACGCTCCCGTTCGCGCACGATGGCGATCGCCGTGAACAGCACCATGGTGAGCGTGAGGATCACGCCGATCAGTCCCGGGACGATGAAGACGGCGGAACGGCGCTCGGGGTTGAAGTAGGCCCGCACCGCGAAGAGCCCTTCCCTGCGCGGCGATGACCCGGGCAGGCCGAGCCGCTCCAGGCCGCGCGCGGCGCCGAGGATCGTCGGATCGCTGCCGTCCACGAGAAGCTGCGCGACCGGCGTCGCTCCGACGGCGACCCGCGCCTCGAAATCCGGAGGAATCACGATGCCCACCGAGATGCGCCCTTCCACGAGGAGCCGCTCGAGGGCATCGGGGGACGGCACCGCCACCGGGGTCGTGATGACCTGGCTGGCCACGGCGTCCGCGAGCAGGGCCCGGGACAGCGAGGTGTTCGCCTCGTCGAAGGCGGCAGCGCGCAGTCCGCGCACGTCGTCGTTGATGGCGAAGCCGAACAGCAGGGTCATGACGAGCGGGATGCCGACGATCATGCCCCCGGTGAGCCGATCGCGGAGCAGATGGCGGAACTCCTTGGCGGCGATCGCGAGTACCCGTTCCAGGGACCGGTTCACGCTGCCTGCCCGCCCGGCGCGCGCGTCGCCATGACGAAGACGTCCTCGAGCGAGGCCTGGACGGCCTCGACCTCGGCATCCATGCCGGCGTGCTCGAGCGCGTCGTGCAGGACCGTCGCGAAATCGGACCGCCCGGGTGTCACGAGCGTATGCAGACGATTGCCGAGCTGGGTGACCTCGAGCACGCCGGGAAGCTGCAGGAGCCGCTTGCGCGCGCTGCGGGCATCGTCGGTGCGTACCTGGAAGACCTGCGCCGGAAGCGCGCTCATGAGCTGCTGCGGCTCACCGTGCGCGACCAGCCGGCCTCGATCGAGGATGCTCAGGCCATGGCATCGCTCCGCTTCGTCCATGAAGTGACTGGACACCAGCACCGTGACGCCCTGGTCGCCGAGATCGAAGAGGATCTCCCAGAAGCTGCGCCGACTCTCCGGATCGACCGCACTGGTGGGCTCGTCGAGGAGCAGCAGTTCCGGTTCGTGCAGCGTCACGCCGGCGAGGGCCAGACGCTGACGCTCGCCGCCGCTCAGGGTGCCCGCAAGCTGATCCGCGCGCGTCACCAGATCGAAACGCGCCAGGGACGCATCGATGCGGGACCGTCTCGACGCGCGCGGCAGGCCGTGAATGCGCGTCATGAAGACGAGATTCTCCCGGACCGAGAGATCCTCGTAGAAGGAAAAGCGCTGCGTCATGTAGCCGATGCGTGAGCGCAGGGCCTCCGGATCACGAGCCACGTCGACGCCGAGCACTTCGATCTCGCCCGCGGTCGGGCGCAGCAGACCGCAGAGGAGACGGATCGTGGTGGACTTGCCACAGCCGTTGGGCCCGAGGAACCCGTGGATGCGACCGCGCTCGATGACCAGATCGACCGCGTCGACGGCGGTCAGGGTCCCGAAACGCCGGGTCAGGCCGCGCGCGACGATGGCCGGCGCCGTCACCCGGGCGCACCCGGATCCGCGAGCTCGAAGCGCACGGTCACCGGGAGACCCACGGGCAGCGCCTCACTGTCCTCGATGTCGACCTCCACGAGGAAGGACAGCCGCGAAGCGTCGCGCTGCGTGAGCGCATAGAAGGGGGTGAACGCCGCTTCCGCGGAGATCCAGCGAACCTGCCCGGGAAAGGGGGTCGTGACGCCACTGACGCGGAGCTCGGCACGGGTGCCCGGCGCGATCCGCGCGCGCAGCGGCGCCGGGACGTGCACCCGCGCGTAGGCCCGGCCCGACGCGAGCAGGGCGACGACCACGGCGCCCGCGGGCGGACGCTCGCCGGGTTCGAAGGGCAGGGCCTCGACGACGCCCCGCAGCGGCGCCCGGAGCGTCGTGCGCTCGAGCGACAGCTCGGCCATGGCGACGTCCGCTTCGAGCGCATCGAGCTCGTCGCGCAGCCGCGTCACCGCCTCCGCGCGCGGACCGGAGACGGCTTCCTCGAGGCGCGCGATGGCCTCGGCGCGCTCGGCCAGGGCCTGGTCGAGCGCCATGCGCAGCACATCGATCCGTTCGGCGGTGATGAAGCCGGCCTCGGCCAGCGGCTCGGCCCGCCGCAGTGCCGCGCGCGCCGTGGCCACGGCGCTGTCCACACCGGCAAGGCGTGCGCGCACCTGGGCGATCTGCTCCGGTCGGGTGCCCGCCAGCGCCTCCGTCAGGGCGTCGCGCGCCGCGGAGGCCCGGGCCCGCGCGCCATCGAGTCGGGCGCGGGCGCTCCGGTCGTCCTGACGCAGCAGCAGATCGCCGGGCGCGACCTGCGACCCCTCGGTCACCTCGATGACGAGGATGGGTTCGTTGCTGTCCGCACGCAGTTCGATGCGATCACGCTCGACGGTGCCCACGGCCAGATCGGGATCCAGCGCATCGCTGCAGCCGAGCGCCGCGGTCAGGATGAGCACGCCCAGCAGCGGTCGACGCACCCTGCGGCGCCTCGAGGCCGGCGCAGGCGTCGCGCAGGGGCCGCAGGCAGGCCGATGACAGATCGCGGCGGCGCGACCTCCCGGTGCGATCGCCTTCTGCCCGAGCCGCATCGCCTTCATTCCGTCACTCGCGTCTCCGGCGATCGCGTCGGACGGTAGCGCTGCCGCGGAGACTCCGCAAGAATGCGCGCGTCCTCATGCCGAGACCTGCTCGATGGCCCGCACCGCTCCGAACGAGGCCCTCGCCCCTGCACCGGGCGGCGGGCTCGACGCCGTGCATGCGCCCTACCTGCGCGACGCACCGACCCTCTCCTACGTGGAGCCGCACGACCCCTGGTTGCGGCGAACGGTCCTGTCGCTGCTCGAGCGGTCCTTCGGCCGGGATCGCCTGCAGGCGCTGTATCGGGACCTGAAGGCTGCGGGCGCGCCGCCGGAGCAGTTCTTCCGCAACGCGCTCGAGGCGGCCGGCATCCGGATCGATCTTCGCGGCACGCCCCTGGACGCCCTGCCGGGCTCCGGCCCGCTCGTGTTCATCGCGAACCACCCGTTCGGTATCACGGATGGTCTGGCCTTCTGCGAGCTGGCGCTGCGCGCCCGCGGCGATCTGCGCATCCTGCTCCACGCGATGCTCTGCCAGGACCGGGACCTCGCGCGCTTCTTCCTGCCCATCGATTTCACGGAGACGCCGCGCGCCCAGATCACGAATCTGCGCTCCCGCCAGCTCGCGCTGACGGCCCTCGCCGACGGTGTACCGCTGCTGATCTTTCCCGCCGGAGGCGTCTCCACCCGCTCGCACTTCGGCTTCGGGCCCCTCGCGGATCTGCCCTGGTCGACCTACGCCGCGAAGCTGATCACCCAGAGCGGCGCCACGGTCGTGCCGTGCCACTTCCACGGAGAGAACAGCCGCCTGTTCCATCTGGCCAGCCCCTTCTCCCAGACGCTGCGCTACGCGCTGCTGCTCCACGAAACGCGCCGACGCTTCGAGCACAGCTGTACGGTCACCATCGGTCGCCCGATCCCGGCCGCGGAGATCGCTGCGCTCTCGGGACGGCGCGCGCAGACCGAGCGGCTGCACGCCGCCACCTGGGATCTGGGGCTCGGCTGAGAGCCTGCCGGAACAGGGATCCCGCACCGCGCGACCACGCGTCTAGAGCGCGTCGATGAGCGCCAGGACGCGTCGGACGTCCTCGATGCCGGCCGCGGAGAGGGGCGCCTGCGGCGGAATGGGCACACCGACCTCGTACCCCTGGAGTGCCAGCGCACCCTTGATGCAGGCCGCCAGCCCGTGCCGGGCGAACACCTCGTTCAACTGCCACAGCGGCCGCTGCAGCGCCATGGCCCGGGACCAGTCGCCCTGCAGGCAGGCTTCGTAGAGCGCGACGCTCTGCCTCGGTGCCACGCAGGCGGGGCCGGCCATCCAGCCCACACCGCCGAGCAGCATGACCGCCGTCGGGACGTGTGCGGAGGCCGCGAACACCTCGAGACGCCCCCCGACCCGATTCATGATCGACAGGAGCCGACCGGTATTCACGGACGCGTCCTTGATGTAGCGGATGTTGTCCACCCGACTGAGCCGTTCGATCACCGGGAGGGACAGATCGGAGCGCTGGAAGTTCGGATTGGTGTAGAGCACCACGGGCAGGGTCACGGCCTCGGCGATGGCCCGGAAGTAGTCATGGACACCGTCGTCGGAAAGCGGGAAGTAGGCCTCCAGGATGGCCAGGATGCCGTCGCAGCCCATGGCCTCGAAGGCGCGCGCCTGGTCGCAGGCATCCGCGATCGTGGTGGACGCGACGCCCGCGAGGACCGGGACGCGACCCCGCGCCGCCTCCACGACGATCTCCACCACGCGGCGACGCTGCGCCCAGGACAGATAGGCGAATTCACCGGTCGAACCGAGGGGCACCAGTCCGTGCACGCCGGCATCGATGAGTGTCTCGCAGAGCCGTGCCAGCACGGCCTCGCGCAGGGTCCCGTCCTCGTGCACCGGGGAGACGAGGTAGGGCAGGACCCCGTGCAGCTTCGGGGCGGTCACGCAGGATCCTGGAGCCAGGCCACGGCCGCGGCCTGGTCCGTGAAGATCTCGACGTTGTCGCCGCGCTCGCCGGCGTGGGCCCGGAAGACGCGCGATAGACCGAACATGAGCGCCTCGGACACGAGGATCGCCGAGCGGTGATCGGGGTGCCCATCGAAGAGCGTGGCATTGAGCGCGGCGAGTTCGCGCATGCCGCGGGAGCTCAGATCGTCGTAGCGGGCCTCGCGCAGGTCGTAGAGTTCGTTGCGGTCGTAGACGTAGCCGGGGTGTTGCCAGACGCCGAGCAGGGCCGCACGGACCGTCGCATCGGACGCCGCGCCGGTGAAACGGAGTGTGTTGAAGGCCGTGCCGGGCACGAAGCTGACCTGCAGTCCGCCTTCCGTGAACTCGATCGCCTTCGACACGAGTATCCCGCTCCGTCGGTGCACGGCCGCGCCCTGCGGCCCGAAGGCGCGCATTCTAGCGGATCCTGCCCGCCCCGTTCTCTTCACGCCGGCTTCACCGGCGCCGATCGACGGTGTCGTGGGGGTCAAGGAGTCTCCATGTCCGATCCAGACCAAGCCGGCAGCCTCGACGTCTACTACGACGGCGCCTGTCCGCTCTGTACCCGCGAGATCGCGCTCTACCGACGCCTCACGCCCGACGGGACCGTGGCCTTCAGGGACTTGTCGGCCTGCGCCGCTACGGAGGAGATCATC
>JAZBPI010000138.1:0-8831 GCA_036351555.1 Pseudomonadales bacterium | reverse complement strand
GCACGCTTCAGCGGCGACAGGATGCGTGATCCGCGCAGCGCCGCGGAGGCGGGCTCGCACAGCGACGACGCGGCGCGCGTCAGGCGCCGACGCGCATCTGGCCGAGAAAGTCCCGCTTGCCGAGGGGCACGCCCTTCGAGCGGAGCAGGTCGTAGGCCGTGGTGGCGTGAAAGTAGAAATTGGGCAGGGAGAAGGACAGCGCGAAGTTCTCCGTGGTGAAGGGAATCTCCATCTGCCCCAGGCGGAAGGTGACGGTCCCGCCGGCGAGCGCATCGATTTCTGCAGGCACGAGCGCCTCGAGTGCGGCGATCGCATCGGCGAGCACCTTCTGGAGACCGGCATAGTCGAGGGTCTCGTAGCCGCTCGGCGGGCCGAACTCGCCGCTGCGGAAGCCCGCGATCGCGCCGATCGAATGGTGGGCGACGCAGAAGACCTGGAAGCGCAGATCCGCCATGTCCGGGGCCAGGCGATGCGCGACGAGGTCCGCCGTGTCCGTGCCCTGTTCGGCGCAGTGCGCGGCACCCTTGTCGAGTACGCCGGCAAGGGCTCGTGCGACCTGCAGGTAGCTGGCGACCGTGAGGTCGTAGAGGGAGGTGGCCATGGTGCGTCCTGGTCGGTGAAGGTAGCCCATCTTCGCTGCAGGGGCGGCGGCTGTCATGTGGGCGACCGCGTCAGGGGATCGGGGATCAGGCGTGGGGTCGCCGCTGAAGCGTGCTCCCACAGGCCGTGTTCTCCGTTCATTGTGTGAGCCGGCTCCAGCGGCGCTGCGCGGATCATGCGTCTCGGGTCGCCGCTGAAGCGTGCTCCCACGGGCGGCATTCCTCGTTCGCAGTGTGAGCCGGCTTCAGCGGGGCTGCGCGCATCATGCGTCTCGGGTCGCCGCTGAAGCGTGCTCCCACGGGCGGCGTTCCTCGTTCGCTGTGTGAGCCGGTTTCCGTGGCGCTGCGCGGATCATGCGTCTCGGGTCGCCGCTGAAGCGCGCTCCCACGGGCCGAGTTCTCCGTTCGTTGTGGGAGCCAGCTTCAGCGGCGACCCGGCACCGCGCCCGACCAGGGCCGGGCGTGCGGGTCAGTGGACGGGGTCGAGGTCCGCTGCCAGGGAGGCGTGGCTCGCCTCGGGGAGCTCGATCTCGGCCGTGAGTGCGGGATGGTCGGTGCCGAGGTGGATGGGCGCCCCCGCCTTCACTGCGGCGACCATGTCCGGGCCGAGTTCGAAGCGCATGAAGTGGACGGAGGAGGTCTTCTCCTCGGTGCTGCGCTCGAGGTCCTCGTCCGCGACCGCGAACACGCGCTCGCCGTCACCGATGCGGACATAGACGCGATCCTCGATGCCGACGAGCTTCGCCAGGGCCGCGCGGCGTTCGTCGACGTCGCCGTACTCGAGCATGAAGGTGGCCTTCCAGTTGCTTCCGTCGGGGATCAACGGGTTGTAGGCCTCGATCTCCTCCATGATGCCGTCGGCCTCGAAGATGCGCTCGACGCGGAGCATCTCCTGGACCTGGTACTTCATGGTCAGGAAGTCCTCGAAGTAGAAGGTCGCGTGCTCCGTGAGCGCGATGCGACGGGCCTTCTTGTGCGCGATCACCTCGCGACGGAACTGGTCGCGGATCTGCGCATAGTCCTCCAGGGAGTGGAGGGTCTCGCGGTCGAGTTTCTGCATGGGGTGCTCTCCAGACAGGCTCAGAGTCCGTAGGCGACCCGGAGCATGGTGATGGGATGCTCGGCCTCGGCGTGCGCGTCGTCGGCGGCGAGACCGTGCTGGATCATGCGGCCGGCCATGGGGCAGTCGCTGCCGAAGTGCTCGGCGCCGACCTGCTTGACGCGGTTCACCACCGGCCGGGCGATCTTCACCGCGTGGTCGTGGGTCTCGCTGCGGTACGCGTAGGTGCCGTCGTGGCCCGAGCAGCGTTCGATCAGGGTGACCTCGGTTCCGGGCACCAGGGCCAGGAGTTCACGGGTCTTCTGGCCGATGTTCTGCACGCGCTGATGGCAGGCGGCGTGATAGGCCACCTTGCCGAGGGGCGTCTCGAAGTCCGTTCGCAGCTTCCCGCCCTTGTGCCGGAGCATGAGGTACTCGAAGGGGTCGAAGACATGCGCCGCGACCTTCTTCACGTCCGCGTCGTCCGGGAACATGAGCGGCAGCTCCTGCTTGAACATGAGCACGCAGGAGGGCACGGGAGCGATGATGTCCCAGCCGTCCTCGATGGCGGCGAGGAGCACGGGAATGTTGTGCTCCTTGAGGCGCTGCACGGCCTTGAGATCGCCGAGTTCGAACTTCGGCATGCCGCAGCAGCGCTCGCCGTCGAGCACCTTCACGGGCAGGCCGTTGTGGTTGAACACGCGGACCAGATCCTCGCCCAGCTGCGGCTCGTTCCAGTTGCCGTAGCAGGTCGTGTAGAGGGCGACGCGCCCGGTGGTGCGATCGGTGGGGATCGCGCCGAGGTCCGCGCCGGCCACGCCGCTGCGGCTGCGCTTGAAGCTCCTCGAATGGAAGGTCGGGAGCGGTGCGTCGGGATGGATGCCCAGGGTCCGGTCCAGGGCGTTGCGCAGGGTCTTCGAGCTGTTGGCGGCATTCGCGAGCTGCGCCATGCCGGGCTGCCCGACGGCCTTGAAGACGCCGTCGGTGCTGGTGATCAGGCGATCGCGCCACTTCGAGTCGCCCCGGGCGAACTTCACGGCCTTGGCCCGCAGCATCAGGTGCGGGAAATCGAGATTGAATTCGTGGGGCGGCAGGTAGGGGCACTTGGTCTCGGCGCAGAGGTCGCAGAGATAGCACTGGTCCACGACCTTGCCGTAGTCCTCCTTGGCGACACCGTCGACTTCCATGGTCTCGGATTCGTCGACGAGGTCGAAGAGCACGGGAAAGGACTGGCACAGGCTCACGCAGCGGCGGCACGTGTGGCAGATGTCGAAGACCCGCTCCATTTCCTCGTTGAGCGCGTCCTCGTTCCAGAATTCCGGCGTCTGCCACGCATGCGGTGCGCGCCGGGGCTTCTCGAGGTTGCCTTCCCGATAGTCCGCCATGGTGATGCTCCCTGTGTAGAACGAGGAAGGGGGCTCGGCGAGCCCCCTTCTCGATCGCTCGCGCCCGTCGGGCGGTCGCGTCCTCAGCCCATCGCGTCGAGGGCCTTCTGGAACCGGTTGGCGTGGGAACGCTCGGCCTTGGCCAGCGTCTCGAACCAGTCGGCGATCTCGTCGAAGCCTTCGTCCCGTGCGGTCTTGGCCATGCCCGGGTACATGTCGGTGTATTCGTGGGTCTCGCCGGCGATCGCGGCCTTGAGGTTGTCCGCGGTGCTGCCGATCGGCATGCCCGTGGCCGGGTCACCGACCTGCTCCATGTACTCGAGGTGGCCGTGCGCGTGGCCCGTCTCGCCCTCGGCGGTGGAACGGAACACGGCGGCGACGTCGTTCTCGCCTTCCACGTCGGCCTTGGCCGCGAAGTACAGGTAACGGCGATTGGCCTGGGATTCTCCGGCGAATGCGTCCTTGAGGTTCTGGATGGTCTTGCTGTCCTTCAGTTCCATGTCGTCGCTACCTCTGCTGTGGTCCAACGGTCGCCGCCGGCGAAACGCCTGCGGCGGCTAGTGATAGAGGTCCTGTCCGCGCTCGGCGATCGAGCAGAAGACCACGCGAGTATACGAGCGTCGGTGCGGCGGGCCATTCGAAGCTTTCGATGGCTCCGATAGGCAGCGTCAATCCGAAGGCGTCGGCCAGGGCGCCGACGCGGGCGGGTGGTGCGGAGGGGTCGTCCGCTTCGGGAGGAGAAACGACCAGGAATCAACGAGCTGCAAGGCTGCCGGAGAGAGTGGTGGCGGCGGCCGCCGGCGCCGGTGCATAGTCTCTATGAATGATAATCGTTCTCGATTATCCCGACGATGCGCCCGGTCGCAGCTCCCGGCGGGCCTCGGATCGAGTCGCGGCCATGCTGCGGAAGGTCCGTTGCAGCAGCCCGGCGCACGCGGACCCTGGAGGGCCCACTCGCCGATCAGCGAATGCACCTCGGCGATCCGGTCCTGTGCCGCTCGCGCAGGGATGCCGCAGGCCGGTGCTGCACAGGTCCGGGACGCCCGCGTCCCGGACGATCGCGTTTCGGACGAACCTGTCCAGCAACCTGTCAGCGGGCGAGGGCGCCTTCGCTCACCAGGGCATCCGTGACCCGGTCGACGGCGCGACGGGTCCGCTCGACGATGTCGTCGATCTCGGCAGTGGTCGTCACCAGCGGCGGGGCGAAACCGAGGATGTCCCCATGGGGCATGGCGCGCGCGATCATGCCCTCCTCGAGGCAGGCCGCGGCCCCCCGGGCACCGACCTTCAGCAGCGGATCGAAGCGCTGCTTCCGCGCCCCGTCGGCGACGAATTCGAGGGCCGCGAGCATGGCCACGCCGCGCACCTCGCCCACGAGCGGATGATCGTCGAAGGTCGCGTGCAGGCGGGCCTGGAAATGGGCGCCGACGGTCTCGGCGTTCTCCACCAGGCCCTCGCGCTCGATGATGTCGAGGTTCGCCAGGGCCGCGGCGGCGCCGAGCGGATGCGCGGAATAGGTCCAGCCATGGCCGATGGGGCCGTACTGTCTCGACCCTTCCTCGAGCACCGCCCAGACGCGATCGCCGACGAGGGTGCCGGAGAGCGGCAGATAGCCACTCGTGAGGCCCTTGGCGACGGTCATCAGGTCCGGCCGGATGTCGTAGCGCTCGATCCCGAAGTTGCGGCCGATCCTGCCGAAGCCCGTGACCACCTCGTCGGCGATGAGCAGCACCTCGTGGCGATCGAGCACGGCCTGGATCGCGGCCCAGTAGCCTTCCGGGGGTGGGATCAGTCCTCCGGTCCCGAGCACCGGTTCGGCGATGAAGGCCGCGACCGTGTCCGCGCCCTCGGCGAGGATCATCTCCTCGAGTTCCGCGGCGCAGCGCGCGGCGAAGGCAGCTTCGCTCTCGCCCTCCTGTGCGCCCCAGTAGTGGTGCGGCGTGCTGGTGTGCAGGACGTCGGGCAGGGGCAGATTGAAGGCCTGATGGAACAGGGGCAGCCCCGTGAGGCTGCCGGACATGATTCCGGAGCCGTGATAACCGCGCAGGCGCGAGATGATCTTGCGCTTCTGCGGACGGCCGAGGACGTTCCAGTAGTACCAGACGAGCTTGACGTTGGTTTCGTTCGCGTCGGAGCCGGACTGCCCGTAGTAGACCTTCGAGAAGCCGGGCGGCGCCATCGCGAGAATGCGTTCCGAGAGCAGGATCACCGGTTCGTGCGAGTGCCCTGCGTACACATGGTAGTAGGCGAGCTTGCGGGCCTGCGCATCGATCGCATCGGCGATCTCCGTGCGGCCGTAGCCGACGTTGACGCAGTAGAGGCCGGCGAAGGCGTCGACGTATTCACGGCCGTCCCGGTCGCGGATCCGGATCCCGGAGCCGCCCTCGATGATCCGCGGCGTGCCGAGTTCGCCATGGGCGTGGGCACGCAGATCCGTGGAGGGATGGAAGACGCAGCGTCGATCGATCTCGGCGAGATCGGGGGGATTCTCGAGCTGGTCCTGGTCGCGAAGCAGCGGTGTCGTGGTCACGGGGCGGGGATCTCCTTGATCGGTGCGTCGGGCGGAGTCAGGGTGATGCCGGGCGTCACCGAGACGCGATCCGGACGCACGGGAATGGCCAGGGGCAGTTCCGAGAAGCGCTCGCAGCCGTCCTCGGTGATGCGCACGGTCTCGCTGAAGCCGATGCCGAACTGGCGATAGACCAGGCACAGGGGCACGAGATGGAAGACCATGCCGGGCTCGAGCACGCGCTGCTCGCCGCGGCACAGACTCATGATCTCGCCCTCGCCCCAGTCCGGCGGATAGTTCACGCCCACGGAGTAACCGAGGCGGTGGCGGAAGTACTCGCCGAAGCCGGCGCGCTCCACTTCCGCCCGGGCCGCGATGTCCACCGCTTCCGCCGTGACGCCGGGCCGCATGGTGGCCATGGCGGTCTCCACGGCGCGGATGCAGGCCTCCGCGACGCGGCGCTCGCGCCGCGAGGGCTGGCCGATGAAGGCCGTGCGCATGAGCGCGGCGCAGTAGCGGAACTTGGTCGCGGAGATCTCCATGAACACCAGGTCCCGCTCACCCACGAGGGTGCCGCGGGCGGTCTGGTGGGGCAGGCAGGTGCGCTCCCCGGAGAGGATGAAGGGCGGCAGGCTCATGTATTCGCCGCCGCTCTCGAAGATCACCCGATGGACCTCGGCGTTGATGTGATCGTCGGAAATGCCCGGCCGGGCGATCTCGATGCCGGCGCTCATGGCGCGGTCGACGATGGACGCGCTGCGCCGGATCATGGCGAGCTCCTCCTCGGACTTGCGCAGGCGCACGTCCCAGACCACTGCGCCGCAGTCCACGAGCTCGGCCTCCGGGAGGCCGGCGGTCAGTTGCTCGTGCTCGTCGACGGTGTAGAACCAGCCACGCTTCTCGATGCCGATGCGCGAGCGCTGGAGGCCGAGATCGCGCAGCACCTGTGCGGTCACCAGCGGGGGCGCCTGCCAGTCGTCCACGGGCACGATGCGCGTGAGCCAGGAGTACTCGGCCACGTTCAGACACTCGAAGCGGCGCAGGATGAGCACCGGATCCATGCCCGGTGCGACCACCAGGCAGTGGTACTTGTAGTAGCCGGGCGTCTCGTAGCCCGTGAGGTAGGTGATGTTCTCCGGCGCGCGCACCAGCAGCACGTCGAGACCGACCTGCGCCATGTTCGTGAGCACCTGTTTCCAGCGCCGCGCGTACTCCGTGAGCGAGAAGCCGAGGCGCCCGTGGGTGTTCATGGTCAACAGCGGCGCATCGGTGTCGTCGCTGTCGAGCGGAAGCTGCATGGTCTCCGAGAGCGTCGCCGTCGCGATCTCGCGGATGTCGACCATGGGACTGCGCACCAGACCGTTCATGCTCCTGCCTCCTCGAGACGACCCTGACAGACGTACTTCAGATCGGTGAAGGCCTCGATGCCGGCCCGGCCGCCTTCCCGGCCCAGACCCGAGAGCCCCATGCCCCCGAAGGGCACCGGCGGTCCCGTCATGGACACGGCGTTGATGGCGACCATGCCGTACTCGAGGGCCGCCGAGAGCCGTTCGATGCGGTCCGCATCGCGGGTGAAGAGATAGGCCGCGAGGCCGTAGTCGCTCGCATTGGCTGCCGCGAGGACTTCCGCCTCGTCGTCGAAGGGGATCACCGCGGCGACGGGCCCGAAGGTCTCCTCGTGGCAGATGCGCATCTCCGCCGTGACGTCCGCGAGCACCGTCGGTGCGTAGAAGTTCGACCCCAGGGGCAGGACCTCGCCGCCGACCATGAGGCGCGCGCCCCGGGCCAGGGCGTCGTCCACCTGGCTGCCGACCTTGGCGACGGCGCCGGCGTGCATGAGTGGCCCGATGTCCACGCCCGGCTCGTCCCCGGGGCCGACGCGGAGCGCTGCCGTCGCGGCCGCGAAGGCATCGACGAAGGCGTCGTAGCAGGATCGTTCGATGTAGATGCGGTTCGCGGCCAGGCAGTCCTGCCCGGAGGTCGCGAACTTCGCCGCCAGAGCGGCCTCGACCAGGGTCGGCACGGGCACGTCGGCGAAGCCGATGAAGGGCGCATGCCCGCCGAGTTCCATGACCACGCGCTTCATGGAGGCGCTGGCGCGGCCCAGGAGCATGGCGCCGATCTCCGTGGATCCGGTGAAGGACAGGCCGCGCACGTCGCGATGATCGGCCAGGGTTCCGACCACGGTCTCCGGATCGCCGGTGACGACGTTGAAGATGCCGCGCGGGAAGCCGGCCTGCTCGGCGAGGGCCGCGAGGGCCAGGGCCGTCAGCGGCGTCTCCATGGACGGCGCCGCGACCAGGGTGCAGCCGGCGGCGAGTGCCGCGGCCCCCTTGCGCGTGAGCATCGCGAGGGGAAAGTTCCAGGGGGTGACGCAGGCGACCACGCCGATGGGATGGCGCTGCGTCCAGAGGCGGCGTCCGGGCAGATGGGAGGCGAGGGTCTCGCCGCCCAGGCGTCGGCCTTCCTCCGCGAACCAGCGCACGAAGCTCGCGCCGTAGGCGACCTCGCCGCGGGATTCCGCCAGGGGCTTGCCTTGTTCCAGGGTCATGAGTCGCGCAAGCGGCTCCTTCGCCTCGAGGATCAGGCCGTACCAGGCAAGGAGGAGCTCCGCACGCTCCTGGGGCAGGAGCCGCTGCCATGCCGGCAGGGCATCGCGGGCGGCGGTGACGGCGGCGTCGACGTCCGCCGCGGCGAGCATGGGCACGGTTCCGACCACGCGCCCCGTGGCGGGGTTCGTCACCGAGCGGCGCGCCGCCGCGTCGTGCCAGCGGCCGTCGACGAAGGCCTGCTCGCGCAGGATGAGCTCGTCGAGTGCGGGCGGTCGATGAAGCTCGGGGCTGTGCGGCGTGAACTGATCGAGCGCGGCCATGAATCCCTCCGGGCTGAGGCGCCTTCGACCCGGACAGGTTCGGCTCTGTCGTGCGGTTCACACAAACGACATTTCCGAAGCGCTTCGCTTGAGTTCCGTGCAGCGGAGCGGGGGCGGTTCAGGGGCCCAGGGGTGCCCCTGCGACGGCCGTGTCCACGCGCTCGATGAGCTCGGCCTCGAGCGGTCCTGCCCGTTCCGCATCGAGACATTCGCGGAGCTCGGTGCGGTTCTTCACGCCGAGCACGACCGTGTCGACGCCGGGCATGGCAAGGGCGTAGCGGTGCGCGAGGAAGGCCGGTGAGACGGACAGGTCCGCGGCCAGGGCCCGGAAGGGCGCTGCCCGGAGATAGTCCCGGCCGTCGCGGGAGTCCGGGGCGATGGGGCGGTCGAAGGCGTCCGTCAGCGCGCCGGCCTGCACCGCGCGAAT
>JAZBPI010000137.1:0-5385 GCA_036351555.1 Pseudomonadales bacterium | reverse complement strand
CGCGTGACCCGCAGGGGGCGAACACCGGCTTCGGGAACAGGTAGCGTCGGAATCCGTGCCGCTGGAAGCGGCGCCAGTGCCCGTGCGGCAGGGCGAGGCGGTCGGCGATCACGAAGATCACCATGGCGTTGAAGGCCATGCCGCAATGGCTGCCGACGATCTCGACGTTGTCGGTGGCCGGCGTGTCCCGTTCGATGCACACCTGCCAGGAGGCGATGCCGTCGCTGCGCGAGAAGATCGCCGTACTCGGTACCGGCGGCGGTGCCCGCAGATCGCTGAAGGGCCCCTCGTCCCTCAGTTCCTCGGTGGTGCGGCCTGTCGATAGCTCGAAGAGGCGCGCGACCCCGCGGTTGGTGCCGCCGGCCTCGAGCGCGCCGAAGGGGCTCCCGAGAGTGATCACCTGGCGCACCTGATCCGGAATCACGCGGGCGATCTCCCGGGCGTAGATCCCGCCGAGAGACTGTCCGACCAGGGTCAGGGCCTGGCCCGCATCCTGGGCGAGGCGGGCCGCGCGCTCGATCATGCGCTCGACGAGGTCGTCACGCGGGCCGAGATTGCGGCCGAAGCCCCAGGGGTGAGGCAGGTAGCCGAGACGCGAGAGATGGCGCCGCAACAATCCCGTGGACTGATCCGTGGCCATGAAGCCGGGCAGCACCAGGACCGGATGTCCATCGCCGCGCGGCAGGCGTCCGAGCAGCCCCCCGGCGCTGACGAGGGCCGAAGCCTCGGCCACGGCGCGGTGAAACTCGGACAGCGTGTAGAGGAGACGGGGCGGAGGATGCTGGCCTTCGCTGCCCTGCACTTCGCTCATGGCCCGCCTCCAGCATCAACCGGCCCTGGCTGCGCCGGACCCTGGGGATCGGCGTCCCGTCGACGTCCGGCCGAGGTGGTTCCCGGGCCCGGGCGCGACGTATAACACGGGCATGACGACCCCTTCCATCCTGCGTGGGCCCCGGGCGGTGCCTGCCGGCGGGGTCGCGGCAGAGAAGGAGCGTACGGATGACGGATCCCTCCCGGTCCGCCGAAGCGGCTGTGCCGGGCGACGCTGCCTGGGTGGATGAGGTCCAGGAATGGCTCGACGCCCTCGATGCGGTGCTCCGCGAGCGCGGCGATGCCGCAGCTGCCGAGCTTCTTCGACGGCTCCAGCAGCATGGCTCGCGGGTCGGGCTGGTGCTGCCCGAAGCCTCCCTGAACACGCCCTACGTCAACACCATTCCGCTGTCGGCGCAGCCGCGCTATCCGGGGGATCTGGCACTCGAGCAGCGGCTCGAGAACCTGATTCGCTGGAACGCGGCCGCCATGGTCATGCAGGCCTACGACTCCGGTTCGGGTGTCGGTGGGCACATCGCCACCTATCTGTCGGCGGCGACCCTGCTGGAGGTCGGCTTCAATCATTTCTTCCGCGGTCGGGCGGCGCCCGGCGGCGGCGACCAGGTTCACGTCCAGGCCCACGCGGCGCCCGGAATCTATGCCCGGGCGTTCCTCGAGGGGCGTCTCTCGGATCGTCAGCTGGGCAATTTCCGCCGCGAGCTCGCTGCCGGCGGCGGGTTGCCGTCCTATCCGCATCCGCGACGCATGCCGGGATTCTGGAGCCTGCCGACCGCGTCCATGGGCCTGTCGACGCCCTCGGCCATCTATCAGGCGCGCTTCGCGAAGTACCTCGAACGGCGCGGCCTGAAACCCGCCGACGGGGGTCGGGTCTGGTGCTTCATCGGTGACGGCGAGAGCGACGAGCCGGAGGTGCTCGGCACCATCAACATGGCCAGCCGTGAGGGCCTCGACAATCTGGTGCTCGTCATCAACTGCAATCTGCAGCGCCTCGACGGGCCTGTGCGGGGCAACGGCAAGATCATCCAGGAGCTCGAACGCAGCTTCCGCGGTGCCGACTGGCACGTGATCAAGGTCATCTGGGGCTCAGGGTGGGATCCGCTCCTCGAGCGGGACCGGCAGGGTCTGCTCCGCCAGCGCATGGAGGAGGCCGTCGACGGGGACTACCAGATGTACTCGGCGCAGCCCGGGGAGCTCCAGCGCGAGCACTGGGTGGAGGACATTCCGGAGCTCAAGGCGCTCATGGACAGCCTCACGGACGAGGAGATCCGCACCATCAAGCGCGGTGGCCAGGACGCCAAGAAGATTCATGCGGCCTACGCGGAGGCCTGCAGTTCCGTCGGCAAGCCGGTGGTGATCCTGTGCAAGACCGTGAAGGGCGATGGTCTCGGGCCCGCTGCCCAGGGTCGCAACACGGTCCATCAGAAGAAGAATCTCACCCCGGACGAGCGGGTCCAGCTCGCGCGACGCCTCGGGATTCCCATCGACGAGGCGGCGGCGCGCAGGGCGGCATTCCACCTGCCACCGGAAGACGCCGAGGAGCGCAGTTACCTGCGCGCGCGCCGGGAAACCCTCGGCGGGCCCCTGCCGGAGCGCGACGTGCGCTGTCGGTCGCTCGAAGCGCCGCCCCTGGACTACTTCGCGGACCAGCTGAAGGGGTCCGGCGAGCGACAGGTGAGCACCACCATGGCCCTGGTGCGGATGCTCGCGCGGCTCCTGCGGCACCCGGAACTCGGTCGCTTCGTGGTGCCCATCGTGCCCGACGAGGCGCGCACCTTCGGCATGGACGGGCTCTTCGCCCAGGCGGGGATCTACTCGCCGGCCGGGCAGGTCTACCAACCCGTCGACGCGGACAGCATCGCGCCCTACCGCGAGGCCGAGGATGGTCAGATCCTCCAGGAGGGCATCTGCGAGACCGGTGCCATGGCGTCCTTCCTGGCAGCCGGCACGGCCTATGCGAACCACGGGGTGCCGACGATCCCCTTCTACATCTTCTACTCGATCTTCGGCTTCCAGCGCGTCGGCGACATGATCTGGGCCTGCGGAGATTCCATGGCCCGAGGGTTCCTGCTGGGCGGCACCTCGGGCCGGACCACGCTGAACGGCGAGGGTCTGCAGCACCAGGATGGCCACTCCCAGCTGGTGGCGGGGACCGTCCCGAACCTCCGGGCCTATGACCCGGCCTTCGCCTTCGAGCTGGCGATCATCCTTCGCGACGGAATCGACCGAATGTACGGTCGGGGCGAGGATGCGTTCTACTACATCACGGTCACCAATCAGAACCAGCTCATGCCGGCGCTCCCCGAGGGCGCTGACGGTTCCCGCGACCGGATCGTCGAGGGCGTGGTGCGGGGCATGTACCTGTTTCGGCGCAGCAGTGCCGCCGGCCCCCGTCAGGCACACCTCTTCGGCAGCGGCGCGATCATGCAGGAGGTTCTCGACGCCGCGGAGCGCCTCGAGGCGCAGGGCGTCCCGACCAGCATCTGGAGCGTCACCAGCTACGGGGAGCTGCTGCGCGATGGCCGGGCCGTGGAGCGACAGCGCCGGCTGCATCCGGAGCGGTCGCCCCCGCAGCCCTACCTGGAGGCGCTGCTCGGAGGAGAGGAGGGGGTCTTCGTGTCCGCGTCGGACTACGTCGCAGCGCTGGGGGAGGGCCTGTCACGCTGGGTGCCCGGGCCCTATGCCGTACTCGGGACCGATGGGTACGGCCTCTCCGAGGCCCGCCCGGTGCTGCGTGATCATTTCGAGGTGTCCGGCGCCTGGATCGCCCATGCCGCCCTGTCGCTGCTCGAGCGGGCGGGGCAGATCCCGCCGGGCACGAGCTCACAGGCCGCTGCCGGCTGGGGCATGGACCTCGAGAAGGTGGACGCGGTCAGCTGGTAGGTCTCGAACGAACGTTCGAATCGTTCGGCGCTGCGAGATCGATCGCGTCCGGGGGTTGGATCGGGTCAGGAGCCGGGGGACGGCGCCGTGGCGCCTCCACGGCGGGTCATGCGGATCGGAGGCGTCTCCGGCGAGCGCCAGACCAGGTCCTCGTTGGCCTGGATGGCCCTGGCGACGGGGCCCTGGGCGGTCTCCGTCGGCAGGCCGCTGCTGTTCTCGAGCATGGCCTCCTCGGTCTTCTGGTTCATGACGATGATGCTGATGCGGCGATTGACCGGCGCGAAGGGGTCCTCCTTCACGAACAGCACCGAGTCGCCGAAGCCGACGACGCGCCCGATCTTGTCCTGATTGAGCCCGCCGGTGACCATGGCGCGCCGCGCCGCGTTCGCCCGGTCAGCGGAGAGTTCCCAGTTGCCGTAGTCCTTGCGCTGCGTGTACGGATAGGCGTCCGTATGGCCCGTGATGCTGATCCGGTTCGGCACCTCGTTCACGGTCTTGGAGATCTCCGCGAGAATCACGCGCGTGTAGTCCTTCAGCTCGGCTGAGCCCAGGGCGAACATGGGCCGCCCCTCCTTGTCGATGATCTGGATTCGCAGCCCTTCCGGCGTGATGTCCAGGAGCAGCTGATCCTTGAACGGCTTCAGTGCCTGGCTCTTCTCGACGGCCTGCTTGAGCTCCGCGAGCAGCTCCTCGAGCCGCTGGCGCTCCACGGCCTCGACGATCTGTTCGGCCTCGTTCGTGCTGCGGGAATCGGCATGCTCGCGCGACTCGTCCATATCGCTGGGCGTATCTTCGGGCGTCTCGAGCGTCGGGGCAGCCGTGACCAGATCGATGAGCGAGGGCGAGGAGCCGCCCTCGCCGATGAGCGGATTCGGATTGGGCACGTCACTGGCGCCCGGCGTACGGCTGGGATTGTTGAAGTACTCGGAAATCGCTCCCTTCTGCTCTTCCGTGGTCGAACCCATGATCCACATGAGCATAAAGAACGCCATCATGGCTGTTGCGAAGTCCGCGAAGGCGACCTTCCACGAGCCGCCGTGATGGCCATCGACCTTCTTGATGACCTTCTTGACGATGATCGGCGGCGAGTTGCTCGTCGTCACGGATCAGGCCCCGACCCCGGCGCCCTTCACGTGCTCCTCGAGTTCCGAGAATCCGGGCCGCAGGTGCGAATGCATGGCCTTGCGCCCGAACTCGACCGCGATCTGCGGGCTGTAGCCCTGCTGCTGGGCGAGAATGCACACCTTGATGCATTCGAGGAACTTGCCCTGCTCCGCCGCGCGCTGGCCCATGGCATGGGACATGGGCGAGACGAAGCCGTAGGCGAGCAGGATCCCGAGGAAGGTTCCGACCAGTGCGGCGGCCACGTGCTTGCCGATCTCCGAGGTCTCGGCGCCGCCGAGCATGCCCATGGTGATCACGATCCCGAGGACGGCCGCGACGATTCCGAAGCCCGGCAGCGCGTCCGCGACCTGCTGCATCGCGTGGGCGGGCGCATGGGCCTCTTCCTCGTGGGTGTCGAGTTCCAGGCTCATGAGGTTGTCGAGCTCGAAGGGGCTGATGCCGCCGCTCACCACCATGCGCATGTAGTCGCTGATGAAGGCCACCACGTGGTGGTCCTTCAGGAGCTTGGGGTACTGCTGGAAGATGTCGCTCTGCTCGGGTTCCTCGATG
>JAZBPI010000136.1:0-5576 GCA_036351555.1 Pseudomonadales bacterium | reverse complement strand
GTCTGCTCGTGACCCTGATGCACCAGGGCGGCGGCCAGGAGACCGTCGAGGATCCGGGGACGGAAGCCTGGGCCTTCGATCTGCGCGACAGGCGCCGCCACTACCGCATGATGCTCGACGAGCCGGCCACGAGCCTGCAGCTGACGGCCGATGCGGAGCCGCTGCTGATCGCCGGTCTCATGCTCATCGCCGGGCCGCCCGCACCCCTCTTCGTCCACGATGCCCGCTCGGGGCGCAAGCTGCGCGAGATCCACGAGATCGCCGGCAGTCTGATCCAGAGCTACTGACCGCGGGGCCGGATGGGGGTGCGCGGCGATGGGTTCCCGAGACGCTCCCGCGACGGGGGCTGCTGACGAGCCCGGAGCGGTGCGCTGCGGGTGCGTCGATCCCCTCGGTGCGCACAGGGCGTGCGATGCCGTCCCGCGGGCCGTGTGCCTGGTACCCCCGTGGCTGAGCCGACGCCCTGCGTCCGGCGCCGCGACCCGCCCTCGTGACCTCCGCACGGCCGAGACGGATCGACGACTCGTGCCACGGGCTGGCCCGCCACCGTCGGCGGCGCCGGGCTTCGGCATGATTCCGGCTTCGGGTGCCGCTCACCGTCGGCAGGGCCGCGGCGAGCCGGGCGGGCAGGGTGTCGTTGTCATGCCCCGACGTCTGGTGTTTAGTGGTTCCGGGGAATCGGAAGGAGGAAGGGGATGATCCGCCGTCTCGCCGTTGGCCTTGTCCTGTGCGTGCAATGCCTTGCCGGCTCGGCGCAGGAATGGGACTCGATCCTCGGGTCCGTCGCCGCCGTCGGCGAACCGACCCCGCACTGGTTCACGCTTCGTGGTCGCCACATCGGCTATGTCATCGACGGCGATGCCGGGGAAGTGAAAGGCACCATGACCCTGTCCCTGTTCTCGCCGGCGCTCCGTGCGCACCTGGACAAGGGGCTCATCTACGCCTACGGCAGCTTCTACACGCGGACCTACTACGGTGATCGCACCGACGTGGTGCTCATGTTCGACGCCCAGAGCATGAAGCCCGTCGGGGAGGTGGAGATTCCCCCGAAGGCGGCCGGCATCGGGCACTCGGGCATGATCGGCCTCGTCGACGATCGCTTCATCGGCGTGTGGAACATCACGCCCGCCATGTCCGTGAGCATCGTCGATGCGGAGCAGCGCACCTTCGTCGGGGAGATCTCGACGCCGGGCTGCGCAGCGATCTATCCGATCGGGCGGGGCTTTCTCATGCCCTGCGGGGATGGCGCTCTGCAGTACGTCGCCCTGAAGGCGGACGGGACCGAGGCGAGCCGGACGCGGAGCGAGGTGTTCTTCAGCGTGCAGGACGATCCGGTCTTCGACTACGCCGTGCCGACGGCGGAGGGCTGGCTGTTCATGTCCTTAGACGGCAAGGTCTTCGAGGCGACCTGGCGGGACGGCGGCATCGTCGTCAGCGAGCCCTGGTCGATTCTCTCCGACGACAAGGACGACGAGGGATGGCGCATCGGCGGGCGTCAACCCTTTGCCTACAACGCGGCGACGGGGCTGCTCGTGACCCTGATGCACCAGGGGGGCGGTCAGGAGACCTTCGAGGACGACGGTACCGAGCTGTGGGCCTTCAACGTGGCCACGCAGCGGCGCGGCTACCGTCTGGAGCTGGAGGAAGAGGGAAGCGGTGTCCAGCTCACGGAGGATGCCAGGCCCCTGCTGCTGGTGAGCCCGGGCGACGGCCGCACCTTCAGGATCCACGATGGCCTGACCGGTCGCGAGCTGCGCAGCATGGCGGAGCTCGGCGGCGGTCTGATCCAGAACCTCTGAGAGGGCAGCGTCCGTGATCGATCTGCTGTTCCAGACCCTGATCGCCTGTGCGCTCGCGCTCCTCTTCCTGGGAGCGGCGCTGCACAAGTGGCGCGGTGGCCTCCGTTTCGAGGCCCAGTTGTCCGAATACCGGCTGCTGCCGGAGAGGCTGGTCGGGCCGGTGGCGCGCCTGCTCGCCGTGCTGGAGTCCCTGGTGGCGATCGCGCTGGTGCTGCCGCAGACGCGCGCGCTGGCCGCCCTGATCGCGGCCGGGCTGCTCTTCGCCTATGGGGGCGCCATTGCCGTCAACCTCCTGCGCGGTCGCAGCCACATCGACTGCGGCTGCGGAGACACGCCCCAGATGCTTTCGCCCTGGCTCCTGCTGCGCAACGCCCTGCTCGCCGGCGGCGCCCTGCTCGTCGCGCTGCCCGCCGCCGACCGGGCTCTCGGCTGGACCGATCTGGCACTGGGGCTGCCTGCGCTGCTCGTCCTCGTGATCACCTATCAGCTCGCGGAGCAACTGCTCGAGAACGCCTCCGTACTCAGGGAGTGGAGAGAAGCCCGTGACTGACGCCCTCGTCGCCAGTGTGGTGGTGCTCTGGATCGTCGTGCTCGTGCTCGGGATCGCCGTGCTGGCGCTGGCGCGGCAGATCGGGGTGCTCCATGGTCGGCTCGCACCGGCGGGGGCGCTCATGACGAGCGCCGGCCCGAAGGTGGGCGAGCTCGCGCCGACCCTGGCCATCGACGACATCGACGGCACGGCCTTCGAGGTCGGCGGTCCGCGGGACGCGGCGCAACTGATCCTCTTCGTGTCGCCGACCTGCCCCGTGTGCAAGCAGCTGGTGCCGACCGCCAAGGCACTCGCGCGCAGCGAGCGCCGCCGCCTGAAGCTCGCCTTCGCGAGTGACGGAGGCGAGCTCGAGCGCCATCGTCGGTACGTGCAGGACATGGGCATCGAGAAGTATCCCTACGTCGTCTCCCTCGAGCTGGGCATGAAGTTCGAGGTGGGCAAGCTGCCCTTTGCCGTGCTCATCGGTCCCGACGGCGTGCTGCGCTCGAAGGGTCTGGTGAACAATCGCGAACATCTCGAAAGCCTGGTCGAGTCCATGGACTCGGGCTTCGAGTCGATCCAGGATTATCTCTACCGCGAAGAGCGGCTCGAGAAGGAGGCGTCATGAGGGGTTCCGCACAGGGCGATCTGATGGAGCGGGTGCTGGGCGGGATGGACCGCCTGACCGCGGGCACGAGCCGCCTGCTGGCGAACAGCACGTCGCGGCGCTCCTTCCTGGGCCGCTTCGGTGCCGGCCTTGCGGGCATGGGCGCCTTCCCGATGCTGCCGGTATTCCGGGAGGCGGCTGCGGCGGCGGAGGTGCCGGAGCTGGGGGACCCGAACAGCTGCGACTACTGGCGCTACTGCGCCTTCAGCGGCTCGCTGTGCGGCTGCTGTGGCGGGTCGCCCACGCAGTGCCCGCCGGGGTCCGAGACGGCGTCCGTGGCCTGGGTCGGGACCTGCCACAATCCGTCGGACGGCAAGGACTACCTGATCTCCTACAACGACTGCTGCGGCAAGAGCAGCTGCGGGCGCTGCGGCTGCCATCGCTCCGAGGGGGACAAGCCCGTGTACTTCCCGTCGAAGTCCAACAGCATCCTGTGGTGCTTCGGCGCCAGCTCCCACGCCTATCACTGCACGCTGTCGCTGGTGATCGGCGAGGCCGAGAGTACGGCGGGCTGAGTGGGCGTCGCGCCATGAGGCTGCGCAGGCTGGTGCTCGGTGCGCTGCTGGCTGTGCTCGGGGCCATGGCGTCCGCGAGCCCGCGCTACGACTACCTGCTGCACTGCGGTGGCTGCCATCTCGAGAACGGCTCCGGTGCCCCGCCGGAGGTGCCGGACCTGCGTGCGGATCTGGACACCATCGTCGCGATCCCGGAGGGCCGGGCCTATCTGGCGCAGGTGCCCGGCGCCTCCCAGGCGCCCTTCACGGACGCCCAGCTCGCGGCGGTCCTGAACTGGATCCTTGCGACCTTCAATCCGGAACTCGGTGAATTCCAGCGCTACACGGCGGAGGAGATCGCCGGCTACCGGGGCCGCACGCTCATGAATCCGCTGAAGTACCGCGAGGAGATCTGGGACGCCGCCGCGGCCGCGCGCGGGACGGCGGGGTACTGATGCGCCCGTTCCGAACAGGAGGAGCGACGCGGCGGGTGCGCCGGTGCCACCTCGATGGTCGCGCCCTGCCCCACCTGCCTGTGCTGGCGCTGATCGCGCTCCTGCTCGTCGCCTGCGAGCGAGCGCCGGCGTCCGCGACCGGTGCATCGGTTGCCCTGGGCCCCAGTCCCTCGCCGGCCGAGCTGCGCCTCTACGTCTTCGACTGCGGGCGGATCCGTCTGCCGACGGTCACGGATTTCGGACTCGCGGACACGGATACGGACGTGCGCGTCCTCGCCGTGCCCTGCTATCTCGTCGAACATCCCGCCGGGCGCCTGCTCTGGGACGCGGGTCTGCCGGTCCAGTTCGCGGGTGGCGACTGGATCGACGATGAGACCGGCGCGGGGCACCTGCTCGAACGCACCCTCGTCGAGCAGCTCGAGGATCTGGCGCTGACACCCGCCGACATCGACCTGATCGCGTTCTCCCACTTCCACTACGACCACGTCGGTCAGGCGAACGATTTCGTGGGCGCGCGGCTGCTGATCCGGAAGGCGGAGCGGGATGCGGCCTTCGGTGACGAGCCCGGGGCCGCCTTCTTCGTACCGGAGCTCTACGCCGAGCTCGCGGACACGCCCACGGACCTCGTCGACGGCATCCATGATGTCTTCGGGGACGGCCGTGTGCTCCTGCTGCCCGCGGCCGGCCACACGCCCGGCCATCAGGTGCTGTTCCTCGATCTGCCGGAAACCGGGCCCCTCGTGCTGTCCGGTGATCTCTATCACTTTGCCGAGTCCCGTGCGCTGGGCGCGGTGCCGCTGTTCAACACGGATCCCGCCGCCACCCGTGCATCCATGGCGCGCATCGAGGACTTCGTGGCCGAACGGTCCGCGACCTTCTGGATCCAGCACGAACTCGCGCGCTTCGAGACCCTGCGCCTGGCCCCTGCCTTCTACGATTGATCGCGAACCCCGTGCACCCCGAGTCGCGCACCTGAGCCTGCGCCGTCGCCCGCGACAGGGCGCAGGGCCCGTCGTCGCCCGGGGTCCGTGTAGAATTCCCGTAAGGGGCGCGCGGGGGCGGCGCGCCCAGGAGCGAGGCGAAGGGGAGGTCGTGCTTGACGCTTTCGGATCTCGGCGCACTGGGTGAATTCTTCGGTGCCTTCGCCGTCTTCGCGACCCTGCTCTTCCTGGCCATGCAGGTCCGCTTCGCGCGCCGCGCGTCGGAAGACACCTCGGTCATCATGCGCAGTCAGAGCATGCGCGAGATCCTGCTGGCCCTCGCCCGCGATCCGGAACTCAATGCGCTCTACGTTCGCTGGTTGCCGCGAGCCGAGGACGAAGTGCTCGCCGCGCTCGGGCGCAGCGACATGGAGGTCTCCCGCTTCGCGAACATCTGCCTGTCGGTGCTGGTCACGCTGCAGTCGTCCTGGCTGACCGATCGCTCCCCCATGGGGCTGGCGCTCACGCGATCCCGACTGCGCTGGCAGCTGGAACGCCCCGGTTGCCGCGCGGTCTGGACCGCCTTCCGCGACGTGCACTTCTACAGCGATTTCCGCGACGAGATCGATGCCCTGGTGGACGAGATCCGTCGGGCGCCGCCCGGGCCTCCGTCACCGCCACCGGCAGGTCTCCCCGGCTCGGTCCAGGGTGC
>JAZBPI010000135.1:0-38381 GCA_036351555.1 Pseudomonadales bacterium | reverse complement strand
CGCCTCGGCGGCCTGCGCGTCGGCGTCCGCGCCCCCGGCTGCGCGCGCATCGACGTCCTCCGCTGCCACCGCTTCGTCCGGCACGACACGCTCGGACAGCGTCGCGGGGCGCGACTCCAGGAGTCCGAGCACGCCCCCTGTCCGCGACGCCGGCGCCTCCTGGAGCGGGGTGGACAAGCCGACGGCTTGCGGCGTCTCGCCCAGCAGGTCGTCGAGTTCCGCCTCGAGCGCGTCCTCCACCGCCAGGGCCGACGGCTGCTCGAGTTCGTCCCCGGAGGCGAGGGTGAACGGCCCTGCTTCGACCCCCGTTGCGCCGTCGTCCCGCCTTTCGTCCAGAGAGGCATCACCGCCGTCGACCGAGGCGTCCGGGGCGGCATGCGGCTCCACGCCCTGCGCCCCATCCCGCGCATCGCGCGGGAACGGGCCTTCCTCCGCGAGGCCCGCGATGAATTCGTCCTCGCCGAGAAGGGCGTCCTCGGCGGCAGCGCCGCGGTCGGCAGCCGCTTCGAGGGTCTCGTCCCGGTCAGGGCCGGCCGGCTCGTTGGAAAACGGGAGCGCTCCGGCAGCCTCACTGTCGTGCGTCACCGGGTCGACCGGTTCCGGGGCGACGCCCTCCCCCGCCCCGGGGCGGGGTCGACCGGCGAGGGCCGCCGCATCGAGCTCGTCCGCCGTGGGCATGGGCGGGACCGCGTCGTCCCGTTCCGCGCTGCTGCCGAGGACGGGCCGATGGCGCTCGGCCTGTTGCCGATCCGGATCCGTGCGTACGGCCTGCCGTGCCGTGCGCTCCCGTAGACGCTCCGAGGCGCGGAAGACACGGTGACAGGCGCCACAGCGGACCAGGCCCCCGGCCGCCGCGAGATGGCTCGCGGTGATCCGGAAATGGGTGCCACATTCGGGGCAGTCGACGATCCAGTCCGTCACGACACCTCCCGACGTCGACCGTCGAGGCAGATCCAGCCGTCTTCCTCGTGACGGTGCAGATCGAAGGCGCGCCAGGCCGCGCACACCGCGTCGGCCTGCGCCGGAAGGATGCCCGAGAGGATGACGCGCCCGTCGGGGGAGATGGTGGCGGCGAGACGCGGCGCCAGTTCCACGAGCGGCCCGGCGAGCACGTTCGCGACCAGGGTGTCGCAGCGCGCGTCGGCGTCGAGCGCCTCGTGCAGGGTGAGGCGCGCGCTGCATGCATTCAGGATCGCGTTGTCGCGGGTCGCCGCCAGTGCCTGAGGGTCATGGTCCACGGCCAGCACGGTGTTCGCGCCCAGCGCGAGGGCCGCGAGGGCCAGGACACCGGAGCCGCATCCGAAATCGACCACGCGCTGCGCCACCGGCGGGTCCGCCGCCAGGCGGGCAAGACAGAGGCGCGTGGTGGGATGGCCCCCGGTGCCGAAGGCCAGCCCCGGTGCGAGCCGGACCTGCGCACCCCCGTCGTCCGGAACGGGCGCCAGCACGGGCTCGCCGTCCTCGGCGACGGGCACGAGATGAAGGCGACCGGCGAAGGACAGGGCCGTCGCGAACTGGCGCCAGGCGGCGGTCCAGTCCTCGTCCGCGAGCGGCAGGTAGCGAGGCTCCGGCAGCGCGAAGCCGGCCGCGTCGCGCCAGTGATCCGCCGCTGCCGCGAGCAGCTCGCGCGGATCGGGGGACACAGGAAACAGGCCTGATACCACGACGTCCTGCCAGAGCGGCATCTCTCCCGGACCCGGCTCGAGCAGCATCTGGTCGTGCGCGTCCTCGAGACTGACCGAGACGGCGCCGAGTACCGAGAGCAGCGCCTCGACGCGGGTCACCGCGGGCGCAGGCACCTCCAGCAGGACCTTCACCCAGCTCACATGGGGATCGGTCACGAGACCGGGTCACACGGCCAGGGCGGCCAGCGCGGCCGTGAGGGCGAGCTCGTAGCCGAGCGCCCCGAAACCGCAGATCACGCCCTGTGCCACATCGGAGAAGTAGGACCGGTGGCGAAAGGGTTCACGCGCATGGACGTTGGAGAGATGCACCTCGATGAAGGGCAGGGCCACACCGGTGAGCGCATCGCGCAGGGCGATGCTCGAGTGCGTGTAGGCGCCAGGATTCACGATGATGTACGCCGTGCCGTCGTCGCGCGCGCCGTGCACGCGGTCGATGAGCGCGCCCTCTCCGTTCGCCTGGAAGCTGGAGAAGGCGACGCCGGCCTGATCGCAGCGAGTGCGAAGGCGGGCATCGATGTCGGCGAGCGTCTCGCGACCGTACACCTCGGGCTCACGGGTCCCGAGCAGATTGAGGTTCGGTCCGTGCAGCACCAGAACGCGGGTCATCGGTGGCGGTCCCCCCGGGATCAGAGCGGCTCCTGCGATGCCGAGCCGGAACGCCCGGGACGCTAACCCGAGCGCGCGGCGTATGCCAGCCATGACGGGAAGGAAACGGGGATCACTGCACTGCCAGAGCGCTGTACCGGGGGCGCCTCAACCGGATGCAGCGAGCACCGAGCGCAGATGCGCGGCGAAGTCCTCGGCGTCGATCTCGCCCTGGAGTCGATAGCGACGAAGCTCGCCATCGCTCGGGGAGAAGAACAGCAGGCTGGGCGGGCCGAAGAGATCGTAGTGCGCCAGCAGCGCCCGATGGGCGGAGTCGTTCGCGGTGACGTCCGCACGGAGCAGGTCGAAGCGGGCCATGAGCTGCTGCACCTCCGGCTCCGGGAAGACCTGCCGCTCCATGACCTTGCAGGAGATGCACCAGTCCGCGTAGAGGTCGAGGATCACCGGACGGCCCGCCGCGACGGACCGCGCGAGGGAGGCCTCGACGTCCTCGAGATCGTCGACCGCCGCGAACTCGGCACGGCCAGATCCGGCCAGGACAGCGCCGCCACCTTCTCCGCCACCCCGGACGATGGCTTCCAGGGGGCGCAGCGGATTCTCCGCGCCGCTCGCCGCACCGATGAGCAGCAGGACGCCGTACACGAAGAGCATGGCACCGGACGCCTTCCAGACGTTGCCGAGACCCTGCCGCGGAGAGAAATCCAGGGCACCGAGGGCGACGCCACTGCCCACCGCCAGGGCGGCCCAGAGCAGGAGCGTGAGACCCGGCGGAATGACGCGCTCCAGCAGCCAGACCGCCACCCCGAGGAGCAGCACGCCGAAGGCGGACTTGACCGCAGTCATCCAGACGCCTGCCCGCGGCAGCAGGGTCCCGCCGCCGACGCCCACGACCATGAGCGGAACACCCATGCCCAGGGCGAGGACGAAGAGGGCGCTGCCCCCGAGCAGGGCGTCGCCGGTGGTGCTGATGTAGACCAGCGCTCCGGCGAGCGGCGCGGACACGCAGGGGGACACGAGCAGGCTGGAGAACACACCCATGGCCGCGACGCCGCCGAGACTGCCCCCGGAGCCACCCTTGCTCTCGAGGCGGTCACGCAGGGCCGCGGGCAGCTGCAGCTCGTAGAAGCCGAACATGGACAGGGACAGGACCGCGAACAGGCCAGCGAAGGTGACGAGCACCGGCGGACTCTGCAGCCACCCATGAAGATTCAGCGCGCCGCCGAAGAAGCCGACGATGGTGCCGAGCACCGCGTAGGTGGCCGCCATGGCGAGCACGTAGGTCCCCGAAAGGACCGCGGCGCGACCACGGGTCACGTCACCCTGCCCCGCGATGATGCTCGACAGGATGGGCACCATGGGCAGGACGCAGGGCGTGAAGGCGAGACCGATGCCCGCGAGGAAGAACACGGCGAGGGCCGTGAGGAGACTGCCTCCGCCGAGCAAGGCAGCCAGCCGGCTCTCCTCGGTGACCAGTCCGGTGTCGGCGTCGGCGTCGGCCTCGGCCAGGGTCGCACGCTCGGCGACAGGCGCCGGTGCCTGGGCGTTCGTCGCGATGCCGGGGTCGACGACCGCCGGCACGGCGGGCGTCGGTGCCGTTCTGGCGATCGTTCCCGCCCCGGGGCCGGTGAGTGAAACGAAGCGGCGCTCCGGCGGGTAGCACAGCCCCGCATCAGCGCAGCCCTGATAACGAACCATGAGGGTGGCGCCCTCGGCCGGGGTGCCCTCGATCACCAGGGGCACGGTCACGGCACCGTAGTAGACCTCCACCTCGCCGAAGTACTCGTCGGTCTTCTTCTTGACGTCCGGGATCTGCGCGGACGCGAGGACCGCATCGCCGGCCTGCTGCAGCTCGAACTCGAAACGATGGCGGTAGAGATAGTAGCCATCGGCCATCTGCCAGAAGAGCCGGGCCGGCGACGCCTCGAGGTTCGCGCCCAGCACGAAAGCCTCGTCGACCGGCAGGAACTCCGGCCGGCTGTTGCGGTCGAGGGCGCCGGCGGCCTGCGCGCTGACCGCGAGCAGGAGGGCGGCGCCGGCGGCGACGATGCTCAGGCATCGCATGGAGAGTCTGGACATCTGCCTTATCCGTATCGCGAGTCCGCAAGGAAAGGGAACGCCGGGGGAAGGGGCCCCGCGCGCTGCCGGAAAGTACCCTCGTCAGCGCAGTGCTGGGACCACTCCGCCCGGGAGCGGTTCCCCGGCCGGGATCCGTTCCACGTTGATCCGCGCGGGAGAGACCCCAAGAATAGCAGAGCCTTCAGCCCCGCACTGTGACCCCATGACACCATTCCCGGGACCGACCCTGATCGGCGCCCTGATCCTGCTGGCCGCTGCCGGGGCCTTTGCCGCCCCATCCGCGGAACGGGCGGAGCCACGAGGTGCGATCCTCTCCGGTGCGGAGTCCCTGCAGGCCTCTTCCGAGACCCAGCGCAGCCCTGCCCGCCAGCGGCGCATCGACCGACGCCTGCGCAAGGGCGAAGCGGCCCTCGCGGCGGGGCGACTGACGACACCCGCCGGCGACAGTGCCCTGGACCACTTCCGTTCCGCCCTCGAGCTGGGCCCCGGCGACCTGCAGGCGACCCTCGGGATCAGCCGTATCGTCGAGGCGCTGGTCGACCGCGCGATCCGGGCCGCCGAAGGGGGCGATCGCAGCGACGCGGAGGCGCTGTTGGCGATGGCGACGGAGGTCGATGCGACCCATCCCTCCCTGGCTGCAGGGCGGACGCGCGTGGCGCGTCTGCGGGTCGCGAGCACGCCGGTCGAACGGATCGCGCTGGACCCCGATGCCCTCGCCGCCCGCGACCCGGCCCTGGTCGCCCGGCTCGAGGCCCTCGGCACCCGGGCGAAGCGCAGCGACGCCCTGGTGATCATCCGCGCGCCCCGGGACGACTGGAGCCGCTGGATCTACCAGCAGATGAACGCCGCTCCGCCGGAGGTCCGCCTGCGCGCCCGTTCCGAGATCGGACAACCGCCCGGCCTCGAGCTGACGACGCCCTGACGGACTCGACGGCAGTCCGTACAATCCCAGCTCCGACGCTGTTGCGTCCGTCATCCCGGGGCGATCCATGCCCCGATCGTCCCGAGCGCGGAGACGCCCATGCACCCTTCATCCCGACTACTCGCCCTTTTCGGCGCCTGCTGGCTCCTGGTCGCCCAGGGAACGGCCCTCGCCGCGATCCGGGTGGACGGCGCCTGGATCCGGGAAGCGCCGCCGGGGCGGGACATCACCGCGGCCTACCTGACCCTGCACAACGATGGCGACGTCGATCAGGCGCTGATCGCGGCGGAATGCCCCGCGGCAGGCCGGGTCGAGCTGCACACCCACAGCGCCGTGGACGGCATGATGCGCATGCGCCAGGTGGATCGGGTCGGGATCCCGGCCCGCGACACGCTAAGCTTCGCCCCCGGAGGCCTGCATCTCATGCTGTTCGACTGGTCCGGCGCGCGAGCGGGCGAGCGGGTCCCCATGACCCTGGTGACGGAAGACGGCGAGACCCTGACGATCGAGTTCGAGGTGGCGCGCGAGGCGCCCTGACCGGCCCAGACAGGCCCGGGAGTACGGAACCATGGAAATGAAGCTGCTGAGCAGGGACGGCGAGAACAGCCTCGTGGCCCGCATCGTCGCCGCGACCGTCGGTCTCTACCTGGTCGTGACCATCATTCTCGGCATCTGGTGGAGTCGCGAGCCGGACTCCTTCGACGTCTCTGCCCGGGCCCTGGCCCGTGCGGAGGACATGGGCCGGCAGCGCGTGACCGGGTTCACCGTGACCTCGACGCTCATCGAGCTCGCCGACACGCTGCTCACCAAGCCCGGCGGCTATCTGTCGAACGACATCACGCCGCCGGGGATCTTCCTCGACAACGCGCCGTCCTGGGAGTTCGGCGTCCTGGTGCAGATCCGCGACGTGGCTCGCGTGATGCGCAACGACCTGTCGCGCTCCCAGTCCCAGTCCGCCGAGGACACGGCCCTGGGCCAGGCGGAGGGCAAGTTCTTCTTCGACAACTCCTCCTGGATGTTCCCGCAGACGGAAGACGAGTACCGGGACGGCATCCGGCTGCTGCGCTCCTTTCTGAATCGGCTGTCGGACCCGCAGCAGGCGGACGCGCAGTTCTACGCGCGGGCCGACAATCTGCGCGTCTGGCTCTCTGCCGTGGATACGCGCCTGGGGTCCATTTCCCAGCGCCTCTCCCTGGCCGTGGGCAAGCAACAGCTCGACATCGGCCTCGCAGGCGATCCCGCTGCGAGTCAGGCCACGCGCGCGCCGAGCGAGACGGACGTGCAGACGCCCTGGTTCGAGCTCGACGACGTGTTCTTCGAGGCCCGCGGACAGACCTGGGCCCTGCTTCATCTGCTCCGCGCTGCGGAGGTGGATTTCCGCGACGTCCTCGAGAACAAGAACGCCCTGGTGAGCCTGCGGCAGATCATCCGGGAGCTGGAGCCCTGCCAGGACACGATCTGGAGCCCCGTCATCCTCAACGGCACGGGCCTCGGCCTGCTCGCGAATCACTCCCTGGTGATGGCGTCCTACATCGCCCGCGCGAACGCCGCCATCGGCGATCTTCGCGACCTGCTGGCTCAGGGCTGAACCACGGGAGGCGCGCCCTCCTGCAGGCGGGCGAAGGGCGCGGCTACTGCGCGTCCCGGTGACGTTCGATAGAGGCGACGACCGCCTGACGCGCCTCTTCGGCGTCGCCCCAGCCCGCGAGCTTCACCCACTTGCCCGGCTCGAGATCCTTGTAGTGCTCGAAGAAGTGCTCGATGCGTCGCAGCAGATGGGGTGAGACGTCGTCGTGATTGTCGACCCCGGCGAACTCCCCCGAGAGCCGCGGCGGCGGCACGGCGAGGATCTTCGCGTCCTCGCCGGCCTCGTCGATCATGCGCAGGACCCCGATGGGTCGCGCCGGCAGGACGGCGCCCGAGAGCACCGGAAAGGGCGTGATCACGAGGACGTCGAGTGGGTCCCCATCGTCGGCGAGGGTCTCGTTCACGTAGCCGTAGTTGCACGGGTAGAACATCGGCGTCGCCATGAAGCGATCGACGAAGATCGCCCCCGTGACCTTGTCGACTTCGTACTTCACCGGTCCGGAATTCGCCGGAATCTCGATGATGACGTTCACTTCGTCAGGTGCCTGGGCACCGGGCGAGACGGAGGAGAGGCTCATCGGACGCACCCTGCGCCATGGTCGAGGGCGCAGGATGATACGGTATCGGCCTGCAGGCGCCCAGCCACGAGGGGCGGAGGTTTCCCCGGCTGCACCCGCTCCGGTATGATCGCCGCGCATTTTCCGGCGGCTTCTGGGGTGACTGCCGCCGACCGACACACCCGACTTGTCCCGGACTCAACGACGACGGCCTGCGCCCATCCGGGTGCCTGGATCGCTCCGGCTCGCCGTGCGTCGATCATCTAGAGAGGTTTCCATGGAAGAGCTTGATCTTGCCCTGCTGCCCCCGGCATTCGGGGTGCTGGGTCTGTTCGTGGCGCTCATCATCTACTTCATGGTCAAGCGCTATCCGGAGGGCCAGGACAAGGTCAAGGAGATCGGGGACGCCATTCACGAGGGCGCCATGGTCTTCATGCGCCGCGAGTACACGCTGCTCTTCCTCTTCTCCGCGGTCCTGGTCGTCGCCCTCTACTTCGCCCTGAACGCGGAGACCGCGATCGCCTTCGTCGTCGGCGCCCTGTCCAGCGCCCTGGCGGGCTGGATCGGCATGTACGCGGCCACCAAGGCGAACGTACGCACCACGACCGCTGCCCATGACTTCGGCGCTGCGCAGGCCCTCTCCGTGGCCTTCTTCGGCGGCTCGATCATGGGGCTGTGCGTGGCCTCCCTCGGCCTCCTCGGCCTCGGCGGCCTCTACTACTTCTACGGTGGCGACCCGGTCACGGCCCACAACATCCACGGCTTCGGCATGGGCGCATCCACGGTGGCGCTGTTCTCCCGGGTCGGCGGCGGCATCTACACCAAGAGCGCCGATGTCGGTGCCGATCTCGTGGGCAAGGTCGAGGCAGGCATTCCGGAGGACGATCCGCGCAATCCCGGGGTGATCGCGGACAACGTCGGCGACAACGTCGGTGACGTGGCCGGCATGGGCTCGGACATCTTCGAGTCCTACTGCGGCGCCATGATCGCGAGCATCGCCATCGCCTCCACCCTCGGCATCTCGGCCCTGTCGGCCCTCACCCCCGGCATGGCCGAGGAAGGCGCCTCGCGCGCGGCCCTCATGTCCCTGCCGCTGCTCCTCGCTTCGGCCGGCCTGATCTGCTCGATCATCGGCATCGTGATCGTCAAGCTCATGTCGGGGCGCGAGCCGGCCACGGCCCTGCGTTTCGGCACCATCGGCGCCCCGGTCCTGTTCATCGGCGTGTCCTGGTACGTGATCACCCAGACCGGCGTCGATCAGGCCGTCTGGCTCTCGGTCATCGCCGGAGCCCTCGGCGGCATCGTCATCGGTCTGACCACCGAGTACTACACCTCGTCGCGGCCCATCGTGCGGATCGCCGAGGCCGGCCAGACCGGCTCCGCCACAGTCATGATCACCGGCCTCGCCGTGGGCATGCAGTCCGTCGTGATTCCGGTACTCGCGATCTGCGCGATCATCTTCGCGTCCACGAGCCTGGCCGGCCTCTACGGCGTCGGCATCGCGGCCCTGGGGATGCTGGCGACCGTGGGGATCACCATGGCCATCGATGCCTACGGCCCGGTCGCCGACAACGCCGGCGGCATTGCGGAGATGGGCGGCCTCGGCGAAGGCACGCGGAAGATCACGGACTCCCTCGACGAACTCGGCAACACGACCGCCGCCATCGGCAAGGGCTTCGCGATCGGGGCCGCCGCCCTCGCGGCGCTGGCGATCATCGCCGCCTTCGTGGAAACCGTGGACCACAATCGCGCCCTCGCGGGACTCGGTGCCTTCACTCTCCACATCGGCGATCCGCAGGTGCTGATCGGCCTGTTCCTCGGGGGACTGATCCCCTTCCTGATCGCGTCGATCACCATGACCGCCGTCGGCGACGCCGCCATGGAGATGATCCAGGAGATCCGTCGTCAGTTCCGCGAGATCCCGGGGCTCCTCGAAGGCACGGGGAAGCCGGACAACGCCAAGTGCATCGAGATCGCCACCAATGCCGCGCTCAAGCGCATGTTGCTGCCGGGCCTGATCGCCGTCGCGGCACCGCCGGTGATCGGCTTCGGCCTCGGCGCGGAAGCCCTGGGCGGAGCCCTCGGAGGCGGGCTGCTCGGCTGTGTGCTGCTCGCGCTGACCATGGCCAACGCCGGTGGCGCCTGGGACAACGCCAAGAAGTACGTGGAGAAGGGCAATCTCGGCGGCAAGGGCTCCGACGTGCATGCCGCGACCGTGGTCGGCGACACCGTGGGCGACCCCTTCAAGGACACCTCCGGGCCCTCCATGAACATCCTCATCAACGTGATGGCCATCGTCTCGCTGGTGATCGCACCGCTCCTGGCCTGATCGGTCCCCCGGGCGCAGTCCCGGCCGGATCGACGACGAAGATGCCCGCTCACCGCGGGCATCTTCGTTTCCGGGGTCAGGCGAGGACCACCCGCACGAGCACCAGGTTGTAGGCGACGTAGATCGCCAGCAGCGTGCCCCCCGCGAGGCGGCCGATCCGTCGCACGCCCCGTCTCGGTAGACAGAACCCCACGAGCAGCAGCGTCACCGCCAGCATGACCGGCCAGTCCCGGCGCACGAGGTCCACCTCGACGTCGGGAATGGGCGCGATGGCGCCGGCGATGCCCACGACCGCCAGCAGATTGAACATGTTGGAACCCAGGACATTGCCGAGCGCGATGTCGTGCTCCTGCTTGCGGATGGCCACGAGGGACGCGGCCAACTCCGGGAGCGACGTCCCCAGGGCGACGATGGTCAGGCCGATCACGAGCTCGGACACGCCCAGCACGAGCGCCACCTCCACCGCGCCCCAGACCAGGAGCCGCGACGCGACGACGAGGAACGTCAGGCCCACGACGAGCCGGAAGAGCGCCCTCGGCAGGGCCATGTCGTGGGCTTCCACCTCGGCCTCGAACTCCGCCTTCAGGGCATCGTCACCGGAGCGCAGCGAGGACAGCAGCGTCCAGGAGACGAGCGCGAGGAAGGCGACGAGCAGCAGCAGGCTCTCCCAGCGCGTGAGGCCACCGCCGAGCAGGAGCAGCCCCGAGGTGAAGCTGATGACGGCGAGGATGGGCAGTTCCCGGCGCAGGAGACCGCTCTGCACGGTGATCGGCGCGACCAGGGCCGTGAGACCGAGGATCAGGGTCACATTGACGATGTTGGAGCCGTAGGCATTGCCCAGCGCCAGGGCAGGATTGCCGCCCAGGGACGCGAGCGCCGAGACGAGCATCTCGGGGACCGAGGTGCCGAAACCGACGACGATCATGCCGACCACGAGCGGCGGAATGCCCAGCCGCGCAGCCGTGATCGCGGCACCTTCGATGAATCGGTCGGCGCTCCAGATGAGCAGAAGCAGGCCGCCCAGGATCGCCAGGAGATAGCTCAGCATGGCTGCTCCACGAGAAGGGGGCGCTCAGCGGGGACCGTGATCCGGGGCAGGCGGCTCCCGGCCAGGATCCTCGGAACCGATCGCGGTGCAGGACCGCCCGCGGCAGCCTCCACAGCGAACCCGATGCACTTCAGCGGACGAAGGGTGGCAGCTTCTTCGGCACCGTCACGCCCTTCAGGCGCGCGATCACCGGCAGGCCGTCCTTCCAGGGCGTGACGGCCTCGCCACGGATGAGCGGAGCCAGATAGGCCCGTGCGCTGGCGGTGATCCCGAAGCCGTCGCGCGTGATGTAGCTTCGCGGCAGCTTGCGTTCGACGTTCGCGACCTTGGCCAGGGGCGCCGCGCCGATGGACCAGCTGTAGCGACGACCCTTGCCGCGCACGATCGTGGGCATGACGGCGTTGCGGCCGGCCAGGGCGAATTCGACTGCGGCGCGACCGACCGCATAGGCCTGCTCGACGTCCGTCGCGGACGCGACGTGGCGGGCGGCGCGCTGCAGGTAGTCCGCCACGGCCCAGTGGTACTTGAGGCCCAGCTCGTCCCGCACCATGGCCGCCAGGGTCGGCGCCACGCCGCCGAGCTGCGCGTGCCCGAAGGCGTCGCGGGTGCCGGAGTCGGCGAGGAAGGTGCCATCCGCGTAGTGCGCACCCTCCGAGACGACCACCACACAGTAGCCGATCCGCTTCACCGTCGCCTCGACGCGCGCCAGGAACCGCGCCCGATCGAAGGCGATCTCGGGGAAGAGGATCAGGTGGGGGGGATCGTCCGGCTGCTCCGCCGCCAGGCCGGCGGCCGCGGCGATCCAGCCCGCGTGGCGGCCCATGACCTCGAGAATGAACACCTTGGTCGAGGTCTCCGCCATGGAGGCCACGTCCAGGCCCGCCTCCCGCGTCGACACGGCGACGTACTTGGCCACGGACCCGAAGCCCGGAGAGCAGTCGGTGATCGGAAGATCATTGTCCACGGTCTTCGGCACGCCGATGCAGGTCACCGGATAGCCGAGCTGTTCGGACAGCTGCGAGACCTTCAGGGCCGTGTCCTGGGAGTCGCCTCCCCCGTTGTAGAAGAAGTAGCCGATGTCGTGCGCGCGAAAGACCTCGATGAGGCGCTCGTATTCGGCGCGGCTGTCCGCGATGGACTTCAACTTGTAGCGGCAGGAGCCGAAGGCCCCGCCCGGCGTGTGCCGGAGCGCGGCGATGGTGGCCGCCGACTCCTTCGAGGTGTCGATGAGATCCTCGTGGAGCGCACCGAGGATGCCGTTGCGTCCCGCGAAGACCTTGCCGATCCGGTCACGATGGGCCCGCGCCGTCTCGATGACACCGCAGGCGCTGGCGTTGATCACTGCCGTGACACCACCGCTCTGCGCATAGAACGCATTGCGGCGACGACCGCCGCCCCCGGCGTCCGCACCCCGTCCCCTGCCGCTGCCCGCTGCCATGCACACCCCCTGTCCGCGACCGGCGTTCAGCCTAGCGGATGAGTTGCAGCGAAGCGATCGAGCCCGCGCGCGGACGATGTGCCAGAATGACGCGCTGTGCACCAGGATCCTGCCATGCGACCTGTTCTGGAACTGTTCTGGAGCCTCTGTACCTTTCGGAGCGGCCCGGAGCGCATGCCCACGGCGAGCCTGTTCGTCATCCTCGTGGTGGCGTCCAATCTGCTCGTGTCCATGGGCGTCGCACTGTCGGCGCCGGGCATCCGCTCCTTCATGGCCGCCGTGTCCCTGCCCGTGGTGATGGCGGCGGTGCTGGCCGTCACGGTCTGGACCGCCCTGCAGATCCGCGGCGTGCCGGCGCGCTTCACGGCGACCTTCACGGCGCTCATGGGGGCCGATGCCATGATCACCGCCATGCAGTGGCCACTGCTCGTCCTCGCCGGCACGCCGGAAGCGCCACCGGCCGCCGGCATCGCGACCCTGCTGTTTCTCGCCACGCTCGGCCTCTTCGCCTGGTGGATCGCGATCCTCGGCTTCGTGCTCTCTCGGGCACTCATGGTCGGTCGCGCCCAGGCCACGGCCCTGGCCATCCTGTTCACGCTCATGTCCATGCTGGTCTCCAGCCCGTTCACGGCACCGGAGGTCACCTGAGGTGAAACTGTTCTTCCTCGGGATCGGCGGCACCCTCATGGGCAATCTCGCGATTCTCGCCAGAGAGCGGGGCTACGAGGTCCGGGGTGCCGACAGCGGCATCTATCCACCCATGAGCGACGTCCTCGCGGACGCCGGCATCGCGGTGCAGGAGGGCTGGGATCCGGCCTTCATGAACCCGCGCCCCGATCTGGTGGTCATGGGCAACGCCGGCCTGCCGCGCGGGCATCCGGCCGTGGAATTCGTGCTCGACGAGGGGATCCCCTTCGTGTCCGGCGCCGAATGGCTCGGCCGCGACATCCTCCGCGATCGCTGGGTGCTCGCGGTCGCGGGCACCCACGGCAAGACCACGACGACCTCCATGCTCGCCTGGATCCTGCGTCAGGCCGGCGCGGAACCGGGCTATCTCGTGGGGGGCGTCCCCGTCGACTTCGAGCGCTCCGCCCGGCTGGGCAGCGGACGCTTCTTCGTGGTCGAGGCCGACGAGTACGACTGCTCCTACTTCGATCGGCGTTCAAAATTCGTCCACTACCATCCGCGGACCCTGATCCTGAACAACCTCGAGTACGACCACGCGGACATCTTTCCGGACCTGCACGCGATCCAGGACCAGTTCCACAACCTGCTGCGCACCCTGCCCGCCAGTGGCCGGATCATCGCCCCGCAGGACGACGATGCCCTCGACGAGGTCCTCGCGCGAGGCTGCTGGACGCCAGTGGACCGCGTGGCCTCCGTACGTCCCAAGCGCGGACGCAAGCCGAAGGCGCACGAGCGCGATACAGGGAGCGTCTGGCGCGCGAAACCCCACGCGGAACACGACGGCCGTTTCACCATCGAGGGCGCCCAGGGCGCAGTGGGCCAGGTCACCTGGCCCCTGCTCGGCGAGCACAACATGGTCAACGCCCTCGCCGCCGTGGCGGCCGCCGCCCATGCCGGGATCGCCCCCGAGCAGGCCGTGGAGGCCCTGTCCTCGTTCCGCGGCGTGAAGCGGCGCATGGAACTCGTCTTCGAGGGAGACGGCATCCGCGTCTACGACGATTTCGCCCATCACCCCACGGCCATCCGCACTACGCTGCAGGGGCTCAGGGACCAGGTCGGGAGCGAGGAGATCGTCGCCGTGATCGAGCCCCGATCGCACACCATGAGTCTCGGCACCCTGCGCAACGAGTTGCGCACCTGTTGCGCCGCGGCCGACCGGGCGATCTGGTTCCGCGCCGAGAAACTCAACTGGGATCTCTCCGAGGTGGTCTCCGCCAGCGTGGTACCGGCGACCGTCGCCGAGAACGTCGACCGTCTCGTGGAGGCGCTGGTCCGCCTCACCCGTTCGAGAACGCGGGGCGCCGACGGCCGTCCGCAACCCTGCCACATCGTCGTCATGAGCAACGGCAGCTTCGGCGGCCTGCCGGCGCGCCTGAAGACCGCCCTCGGCGGGGCGCGGGACGGCGGCAGCGTGAGCGTCGCCGGACGCGACGGCGAGCGCCCCCGCGCCCGCTATCGGAGCGACCGGATCTTCGAGCGCGACGGAGCCTGGCGCTTCGCGACCCGCGAGGGCGCGGAGCTCGGACCCTTCGCGGACCGCGCGACCGCCGAGGACGCGCTGGCAAGCTTCATCCGCGAGCGTCTCGCGAAGTCGGCGCTCGAGTAGGCGGGCCATTCAACCAGGGAAGCAGGAGCATCCTCGCGTGCAGGTTCTCATCGACCCCGCCGACACCGATGCCCTGCTCGCGCTGCTGCGAGACCGGCACTGGGTCGCGCCCGGGGCCCGCCTGAGCGAGGTCGCGCGGGCGGGCGACGGCAACATGAACCTGGTGCTGCGTCTGCGCCTGGCGGGCGACGCCCGCAGGTCCCTCATTCTCAAGCAGGCGCGCCCCTGGGTGGAGAAGTACCCGGACATCGCGGCGCCGCCCCTGCGCCTTGCCGTCGAGACGGACTTCTACCGCCTCGCCGAGACCCTGCCGGACGTGGCCGCCGGCATGCCGGCGCTCCTCGCCTACGATCCGGACATCAACGTCGCGCTCTTCGAGGACCTGGGCGAGGCCCGGGACTTCACGGCGCTCTATGCCGGCGCGCGGCTCCACGACGCCGATCGGGACGCCCTGCTGTCCTGGCTCGCGGCGCTCCACGGCGCGGAGCCGGATCCTGCGACCTGGCCCCGTCTCGCGAATCGCGAGATGCGCGCCCTCAATCATGCACACATCTTCGCCCTGCCCCTGGATCCGGAACAGGGTCCCGATGTCGATGCCGTCTGCCCCGGCCTCGGGTCCCTGGCCCACTCGTACCGGAGCGACGATGCGCTGCGCGCGCGTCTGTCCGCCCTCGGCGATCGCTATCTCACCGACGGCCCTCGTCTGCTCCACGGCGATTTCTACCCCGGCAGCTGGCTCGCCACCGACGCCGGACCCCGCGTCATCGATCCGGAGTTCGGCTTCTTCGGCGATGCGGAGTTCGATCTCGGCGTCCTGAAGGCCCACCTGCTGTTCGCGGGCCTCGATGCACCGGACCTCGACGCCTACGGGGACCGCGCACGCGTCGAGGCGGCGCTCACGAACGCCTACTGCGGTGCGGAACTGCTGCGCAGACTGCTCGGCGTCGCACAGCTCCCGCTCTCTGCGGATCTCGAGCAGCGACGGGCCTGGCTCGAGCAGGGTCGCGCCCAGATCCTGCGCTGGTCCCCCTGAGCTTCGGGGCAGGAGGCCCGGCCATGGAACGACCCCGCCCGCTCATCATCGATACCGATCCCGCCCTCGGCGTGATTCACGACGGTCGCCCGCGCGACGTGGACGACGCCTTCGCGATCGTCGAGGCCCTGCGCGCGCCGGAGCTCGACGTCCGCGCCATCACCGTGACCTTCGGCAACGCACCGCTGGAGGCCGCGACCGTCGTTGCCGAGACGCTCGTCGCGCGCGCCGGGGTCGCGGTTCCGGTCGCGCAGGGACAGGCCGCGGCCCTGCCGGACAGCGGCCTGCCGCCGCGCACGGCGGCCGTGGATCTGCTTCATGCCACGCTCGGCACGACGCGCTGTCGCATCGCGGCACTGGGCCCGCTCGGCAATCTGGGCGCACTCCTGCTTCATCACCCCGAGGACGCCCACGCCATCGAGGAGGTCGTGATCGTGGGCGGGCGCAGCCGGAATCATGCCTTCTACCTCGGCGAGGTCGGCCCCGTGCGCGACTTCAACTTCGAGAACGACGTGCGCGCTGCCCGCATCCTGCTCGAGTCGGGCGTGCCCGTGACCTGCGCCGGCTTCGAGCTGTCGAGCCCCGTGGCCATGACGAGCGACCATCTGGACGCGATCGCCGCACAGGGCACGGAGCTCGGTCGCTGGCTCGTCGACGGCGCGCGTCCCTGGCTCGAACACTGGGTCCGGAACTTTCCCGCCGATGCGGGCTTCCATCCCTGGGACTCGGCGGCCATCTGCTGGTTGCGCTCGCCGGAACTGATCGCCCAGGAAGCGCGCGGCTGGCGCATTCGCGACGTCGAGATCAGACCCTCACCCGGCAATCCGGATCAGAGCCCCCAGCGGGTCCCCTGGCTCGAGACGGATCCATCCTTCGAGGGTCGGCTGACCTTTCTGCGCGGCTTTCACGCGGACGCGGACGCCCGCTTTCTCGAAACCCTGGTCGCCAGCTGCCGGTGACGGGATCCCCGGCCGAGGACGGGCTGCACTGCGCGGACTGCGGTGCGCGGGTCGTCGGAGAGTTCTGCAGCGCCTGCGGGCAGCGGCGCGGGGTTCCGAAACTCTCCTTCGGGGCCCTGACCGCCGATCTCGTGGAAACAACGCTGGATACGGATGCACGGCTGTGGCGCACCCTGCGCACGCTGCTGCGCGAGCCCGGCGCGCTGACCCTCGCCTGGGCCGCAGGGCAGCGCACCCGCTATCTCTCGCCCTTCCGCCTGTATCTCGTCCTCAACGTGGTCGCGTTCCTGGTCATGTCCCTCGGCGATGATCCGGGACCCGACGGCTCGGTGATCGAGAGCCGGCGCGAAGCGAGAGCCGCCGCGGAGCTGAGCGCGGAAGACGAATCAGGCCTGCGCAGCTGGCTCGTCTCCCTGGGCTACGCACCGTCACAGGTGGAGACGACCCTGGAGCGGATCCTCGCCGATCCCGCGGACTTCGGTCGCTCGATCTTCGAGCGCACGCCGACCATGCTCGTGCTGCTGCTGCCGATCCTCGCCACCCTCCTGCGCGCCTGCTACGCGCGCCGACCCGTCCCCTGGGTGGTGCACCTCGTGGGCCTCGCCCACCTCCATGCCTGCTTCTTCCTGACCTGGCTCCTCGTCGACGGTGCCGACGGCATCGCCCTCGTCGTCGGCGCCCTCGGCGCGCCACGCCTGGGAATCTGGCTCGACGACCTGGGCGCGCTCCTCGGAACGCTGTTCTTCGCCGTCTACCTGGTGCGGTGGGTACAGCGGCTCTATGGACATCCGCTCGGAAGCGCCGTCGCCATGTCCGGTCTGATCGCGGCCCTGCACATCGCCGGCGTCGGGGCCGGTCTCTTCGCGCTCTTCCTGGGCTCGCTCTGGCTAGCGTTCAGCTTCGGCGCTTGAGTGGCCGGTCATGGGCAGCACCTGCCATTCCCGCGCCACCTCGTCGGCCATGTGCGCGGCCCAGCGGGCGTAGCCAGCGGACGAAAGATGGATCCCGTCACGGGCGAGGAAACCGAGCAATGCCTCGTTCGGCACCGGCAGGTGGACGAGGCTCTGCACCGGATCGAGCGCGGTCCGTTCGAGCAACTCGCGCAGACTGCGATCGAGCTGACGTGCACGCCGTCCGAGCAGGGTGCCGAGAGGCCAGGCGAGACCGGGCAGACGATCCAGTGCCGGGACGCCGACGAAGGCCACGAGCCGCACGCCCGACCCCAGGAGCCGATCGCGAACGCGCTGGATGCCGCGTCGCCAGTTGGCGACGGAGGTGAGGCCGGCGGCATCGTCCGCGCCGATCAGCACGACCGCCAGATCGCAGGGCGGCACACCATCCCGGCGGAGCTGGTCGTCCAGGCGCTGGACCGTCCAGCCCGCGCCGCCCGTGACGGTCCAGGCGATGCCGAGGCGCAGGCGCGCCGCGAGTCCGAAGGCGAGGCGCGGTGCCAGGCTGCGCTCCATGGCCGTGCACCCCACGCCCACGGCGGGGTCGTCGCCGAGCACGAGCAAGCGCAGACGACGCGCCTCGACGTCGCCGCTGTAGCCGTGCCGCGGTCCACGCGCCGCCCGCAGGCGCGGGGACGCATTCCGAAGCCAGGCGAACTGCGCGACGGCGACGGGAAGGAGCCCGAGCGCAGCGCCCGTGGCGAACATCGAAGGCGATGGCGATTCCGTTTCCGACACTCCGGACAGCCCTCGGCCAGAGACCACTCAGGGACGTTGTACACTTCACGGGCCGGTCGGAGCCGCGGCCTTCCGCCACCGATCCGCGAACGGGGGCGCATTGTAGCGCGAGGCGGGACGCCGGTCGCGACGGGACCGCCGGTGCGAGGGCACGGGGAGACACGGGGAGAGAGGGCGCCGATGGATCAGCACAGGACCACCGTGCTCCACAGCGATGACGCCGAGGACACCATCGCGCGTCTCGGAGGCTATCGCTTCGCCGCGCTGTTCCAGCACGGGTCCCTGGATGCCGGTATCTATGCGCCGGTGGGCGAGGACGCGCAGCAGCCCCATCCCCGCGACGAGCTCTACGTGATCCGCTCCGGTCAGGCGGTCTTCGTCTCCGCAAGCGGGACAGAAGCCGTCACCGCTGGAGACGTCGTCTTCGTCGCCGCCCACGCCGACCATCGCTTCGAGGCCATGAGCGCCGACTTCTCCACCTGGGTGTTCTTCTACGGCCCCGCGGGCGGCGAGGTTCCGGTGCAGCACGCGAAGGAAGGGGCCTGATCGGCCCCACGGAGGGCACCGGCGCCGCGCACGGGCCGAGGAGAGGACGGCGCCGGACAGCCTGCTAAGCTGCGCGCTTTCGACCCGCCGGAGGCACTCCGCTCCATGAATCCGCTGCAGCGCGCGATCAACGCGACCCGCTTCTTCTCCGGTTTCCTGCCGAGCTTCAGCGCCCTGGGCCACCGTGCGCGGGCCATCACCTGGGCGCCCCTCGAACCGGACTTCCGCGGTCAGCGCTGGCTCGTCACCGGCGCATCGACCGGACTCGGGCGCGAGATCGCGCGCCGCGCCGCCGTGGCCGGCGCGGAGGTGCTCGCGGTCGCACGCTCCGGCGATCGCCTCGCCTCCCTCGCCGAGGACGTGCGCGGCGGAGCCGGCACGATCAGCGCCTTCACTGCCGATCTCGCGCTCGTGAGCGAGGTCGACCGGCTCGCCGATCACCTGACCCGCGCCCAGGCTCCGCTGGACGTCCTCGTCAACAACGTCGGGGTCCTGCTCGCGCGCCCCGAAACCACCGCAGAGGGTCTCGATCTCGCCTTCGCGACGAACCTGCTCGGGCCCTGGCACCTGACCGAACGCCTGCGCGGTGAACGGGGTCTCTCTCCCGGGGGCGCGGTCATCACCATGAGCTCAGGGGGCCTCTACAACGTTCGCCTTTCCCTGCGCGCCCTGGAGAACCAGGCTCACTATCAGGGGGCGCTCGCCTACGCCGCGCACAAGCGCGCGCAGCTCGCCGTCAATCACCAGTGGCGCGCCGATGCGCGCGGGATCGACTACTACGTCATGCATCCGGGCTGGGCGGACACGCCCGGTGTCGCCACGTCCCTGCCTGCCTTTCACCGCCTTCTCGGTCCACTTCTGCGCACGGCCGCGGAGGGCTGCGACACGGCGCTCTGGCTGGCCGCCACGCGGCCTCGCCAGCGCACGGACCCGGGGCTCTGGTTCGATCGCGCCCTGCGCTCCGAGCACCTGCTCCTGGGAACGCGCGGCGGCGCAGACGAGGGGGCGCTGCTGGCCTACCTGGCGGAAGCGCTCGAACGGGCGCGAGGCTCGGCGCAGCGCTGCGCAGCCGCGGCAACCCACTGAAGACCGAGGCACGGGACCTCTGGTGAACCATCAGGAGAGCTGGTCATGACCGGGAAACTCGAGGGACGACGCATTCTGCTCACGGGCGCAGGCAGCGGCATCGGCCGAGCGGCCGCCCTTCGCTTCACGCGCGAGGGTGCCCGTGTCCTCGCCGTGGACCGCACCGAAGGGGTCGACGACACCGTCGACGCCGTCTGCGCCGACGGAGGACGCGCGCTCGCCCTGCGCGCCGACGCCGCCGACGAAGCGGCCCTGGCCGACGCCGTCGCCCGCATGCAGCGGGACTGGGGCGGCATCGACGGCGCCTGGGCCAACGCAGGGATACGCGGGCCACAGGGACCCTTGTCCGACCAGAGCCTGACGGACTGGGAGGAGACCCTGCGGGTGAATCTCCTCGGTCCCTTCGTGCTCGTGAAGCATGTCGCGCCGCTGATGGCGGAAGCGGGCGCAGGCGCACTCCTCTGCACGGCATCCGTCGCCGCCCTGCGGGCACATGCCGGCGGCATGGCCTACAGTGCGAGCAAGGCGGGCGTCGTCAGCCTCGTGCAGACCACGGCGGCCGCGCTCGCCGGCACGGGCGTGCGCGTCAACGCCATCTGCCCGGGTCTGATCGAGACCGGCATGACCGCACCCATCTTCGATCGCGCGCGGGAGCGGGGCACCGAGGACCGGATCGGTCAGCTCAATCCGCAGCGCCGCCCCGGACGACCCGAGGAAATCGCCGCCATGGCCTGCTTCCTGCTCTCCGACGACGCGTCCTACGTCAACGGTCAGGCCATCGCGGTCGACGGCGGTCTCTCCTCGGGACATCCCTTCGTCCCGCCGAGGACCCGTGCATGAACCGGCGCATCGGCCTCCGATCCGGACTGCTCCTGGCGTTGCTGGCGAGCGGTGCGCGGGCCGATGAGCAACTGAACCTCCCGACCGGGGAGGACTGGCAGCAGGTGAGCACCCTGGCGACGCCGTCCCTGCGCCGCGCGGTCTTCGCGATTCCGGTGAGCGAGGAGATCGTCGACACCCTCTCCCTGGAATGGTTCGCCACCACCCTGGCCACGGATCTCGATCCGATCGAGGTCGCTGCGCTCCTCGCCGACGGCCTCCGCGAAGGCTGCGAGGACGGCAGCGATCAGCCCGTGTTCAGCGGCTACGAGAACGGCTATCCGACGACCGTGCGCCTGATGACCTGCCCGCGCACCCGCGGCCGGGAGACCGGCGAACTGATGATGGTGAAGGTCGTGCAGGGTCGCGCGGGACACTGGACCGTCGTGCGCAGCCGCCAGCTTCCGGCCTTCACGGGCGATGCGCGCGCCCCGGTGGAAGAGGAGGTCGTCGCTCGCTGGAGTCTCGCCATGCGCAGCATCCAGCTCTGTGACACCGAGGCGCCGGACGCCCATCCCTGCCCCGAGGCGCCCTCCGAAGCCACGCCCTGAAATCGCCGGCCCGGGGCGCCGACCCGTCTCAGAACTGATCGTCCGCGAACGCCATCAAGGCATCGCTGCCGCTCTCGATGCGCGCGCGCAGGGTCGCGGCGAGGGGCAACAGCCGTCGATGGAAGAAGCGCGCCGTGGCCAGCTTGCCGCTGTAGAAATCCTGCGCCTCGGCACCGGCGTCGAGGGCCCGGATCGCGACCGTCGCCATGCGCGCCCAGAGCCAGCCGTAGGCCACCAGTCCCGTGAGCTCCAGATAGTCGCAGGCCGCGCTCCCCGCATGGGCCGGATCGCTGTCGGCCTGCTCGACGATGCTCCGGGTCGCACTCTCGAAGTGGTCGATCGCCGCACTCAGGGATGCCACGAATTCCTCGGCGCACCCCTCCCCGAGCGTCCGATGCATGCGCGCCGCGAAGACCGCTGCGAGACGACCGCCATCCCGGGCGGTCTTGCGCTCGGCCAGATCCATGGCCTGGATGCCGTTCGTGCCCTCGTAGATCTGGGCGATGCGGCTGTCCCGCACGTACTGCTCGAGCCCCCACTCCTGCACGTAGCCATGACCACCGAGCACCTGCTGTGCCAGCACGCAACCTTCGAAGCCCCGGTCCGTGAAGTAGGCCTTGGCGACCGGCGTCAGAAAGGCGACGAGATCGCGGGCCTCCGCGACGGTCGCCTCGTCTCTGCCGGAGCGCGCCAGATCGAGCTGCAGACCGACGAAGGCCGCGAAGGCTCGCCCGCCCTCGTTGTAGGCCTTCTGGGTGAGCAGCATGCGGCGGACGTCGGGGTGCGCGAGGATCGGGTCGGTCACCTGCCCGTCGGTGCCGGGCCCACGACCCTGGAGCCGCTCCCGCGCGTAGGCGAGGGCATTCTGATAGGCGATGTCCGCCGATCCGAGCCCCTGCAGCCCGATGGAGAGCCGCTCGTAGTTCATCATCGTGAACATGCAGGCGAGCCCCCGATTGGGTTCGCCGATGAGCCAGCCCATCGCGCCATCGAAGTTCATGACGCAGGTCGCGCTGCCGCGTATGCCCATCTTGTGTTCGAGGGACCCGGCCGCCACCGCGTTGCGCGGGCCGAGGGACCCATCCTCGGCGAGGAGGAACTTGGGGACGAGAAACAGGGAGATGCCCCGGGTGCCCGGCGGCGCGTCCGGCAGTCGCGCGAGCACGAGATGCACGATGTTCTCCGCGAGATCGTGCTCTCCGCCGGTGATGAAGATCTTGGTCCCCGTGATGGCGTAGCGACCGTCGGGACGCGGCTCCGCGCGGGTGCGAAGGAGGCCCACGTCGGAGCCCGCGTGCGCCTCCGTCAGGCACATGGTGCCGGTGAAGCGCCCGGCGTAGAGCGCCGGCAGCCAGCGCGCCCGGGTGGCCTCGTCTGCATGGGCGGCCAGCAACAGGCTCGCGCCGGCAGTGAGCGCCGGGTAGAGATAGAGGGCGCTGTTCGCCGCGAACATCATCTCCTCGACGGCCACCGTGAGCATCTTCGGCATGCCCTGACCCTCGTGCGCCGGATCGCCACCGAGCGCGCCCCACCCCCCTTCGGCGAAGGCACGATAGGCGTCGGCGAACCCGGACGGCGTGCGCACCACCCCGTTCTCGATGCTGCACCCCTCCTCGTCACCGCGCCCGTTCAGGGGCAGGAAGACGTCCTCGGCGAGCCGCGCCGCACCCTCGATCACCGCCTCCGCGAGTGCACGGTCCACGTGCGCCGTCGCCGGGTCCGCCGCCCAGAGCGCTTCGGCGCCGAACAACTCGAACAGCAGGAAGGAGAAGTCGCGGCGTGGCGCGGCATAGCTGGGCATGGACGGTGCTCCGGTACAGGCAGGCGCGCCGGGGCGCGCTCCGGTTCAGTGATGGAAGGATTCCGCCGGCAGGGCGGTCAGGGTCTCGGCGCCGTCGCGGAGCGTCGCCGCGAGCGCCCGGGTCCGGGGCAGGAGACGGCGGAAGAAGAAGGCGCCGCTGCGCCGCTTGCCGATCACGAAGGGATCGTCCGGATCGAGGGTCGCGCAGGCGGCCAGCATGCGCAGCCAGCACCAGGCGGTCAGGATCCAGCCCGAGTACATGAGGAAATCCACGGAGGCGGCACCGATCTCGTCAGGGTCCTGCGCGGCGCGACCGCCGATGGAGACGGCGAGCTCGCCCCACTCCTGGAGCAGAGGCCGCAGGGCCGCGACCTCCGCCGCGAGTTCGGGCAGCGCCGCGATCCGTGCGCACTCCTCCTCCATGCCGGCCCCGAGCGCGAGCAGCGCCTTGCCGCCATCCCCGAGGACCTTGCGGCCGAGAAGATCGAGGGCCTGGATCTGCGTGGTGCCCTCGTAGATCGCCGCGATGCGCACGTCGCGCATGAACTGTTCGACCCCGTGCTCGCGGATGTAGCCATGGCCGCCGAAGATCTGCAGCGCAAGACTGGTGGTCTCCTGCGCGACTTCCGTGAGGAACCCCTTGACCACCGGCGTGAGCAGATCCAGACACCGTCCCGCCTCGGCCCGTGCCTCCGGATCGGCGGCGCGCTGCGCGAGATCGGCCTGCAGCGCCGCGAAATACACGAGCGCGCGACCCCCTTCCGCCAGCGCCTTCTGCGTGAGCAGCATCCGGCGCACGTCCGGGTGCACGATGATCGGATCCGCTGGCCGCGCCGGGGCCTGCGGACCGGACAGGGCGCGCATCTGCTCGCGATCGAGGGCATAGGCGAGGCTCGCCTGATAGGCCGCCTCGCTCTGGCCGAGGCCCTGGATCCCGACGACGAGCCGCGCAGCGTTCATCATGGTGAACATGCAGCGCATGCCGCCGTTCTCGGGCCCGACGAGAAAGCCCGTCGCGTCATCGAAGGCGAGCATGCAGGTGGCATTGCCATGGATGCCCATCTTCTCCTCGATCGCCAGACAGCTCACGCCGTTGCGGGCTCCGGGGGCGCCCTGCGCGTCGGGCAGGTACTTGGGCACGATGAACATGGAGATCCCGCGCGTCCCCGCGGGCGCGTCGGGCAGGCGCGCGAGCACCAGGTGGACGATGTTCTCGGAGAGATCGTGTTCCCCGGCAGAGATGAAGATCTTGGTGCCGGAGATCGCGTAACTGCCGTCCGCGCGTGCCTCGGCGCGGGTGCGCACCAGGCCCACGTCGGAGCCACAGTGAGGCTCCGTGAGGCACATGGTGCCGGTCCAGGACCCGGCGAGCAGCGGCCGGAGATAGACCTCCTTCTGCGCGTCGGTGCCGTGTGCCTCGAGCGCGTTCACGGCGCCGTGGGAGAGGGCCGGATACATGCTCCAGGCCATGTTCGTGGTGGTGGCGAGCTCTTCCACCAGGGTACCGATGCTCGGCGGCAGGCCCTGCCCGCCCCAGTGCGGATCACCGGTGACGCTCGTCCAGCCGCCGGCCACGAAGGACGCATAGGCCTCGCGGAAGCCGGGCGGCGTCGTCACCACACCGTTCTCGAGCCGACATCCGATCCGATCCCCGACCGCGTTGAGGGGGGCGAGTTCCTGCTCCGTGAAACGGCCGATCTCGTCGAGGATGCCATCGAGCAGTTCGGCGGAGACCGGTTCGCCCCCGGCAAGTCCGGCGTAGTGCGCCGGAAAGGCGTAGACGTCGTGGAGCAGAAAGCGGATGTCGCGATAGGGCGTGCGATAGGCCGGCATGGGGCGAGTTCCAACCTGGGTTCGAGGGAAGCCGGCGCGGCCACCGGCCATCTCCGCGGGCAGGCTGCACGGGATCCCGTTGCGGCGACCCTGCTTCCGCGGGCCACGAATGGTCTGCCCGCTGAGCAGCGACTGCACGTCGTCGATCCGTCGTGCCCGGGTCGCGGACCTGCACAGCCATCCGGCGCTCGCAGGATCCGGAACGGACACATGCGCCATCTTTCCACGGCGAACGCAGTGTATCACCGTGCGTTCGACGCCCCGGGGCCGGTGCGAGCGCGACGGACGCTCTCCCGTGACGAACGGCACCGGGGGACCATGAGGCCCATGTACCGGGACCCACAGGACCGCCACCGCCTGGCGCGCCACGCCATCGACCTGCTCCGGATCGCCCTCGCCGGTCGGCGCGCCCGGGCGGCAGGCGGACGTTGTGCGCTCTGCGGTCTGGACAGCCACCGCCCCCTCGACCTCTGCATCCCGTGCGAGAGCGATCTGCCCCGGCCGGGCCGCGGATGTCGGCAGTGCGCGCTCCCGCTTCCGCCAGACGCCCTGGCCGATCGCTGCGGCGCCTGCCTGCGCCGTCCGCCGCAGATCGATCACCTGCACGTCACCTGCAGCTACGCGGACCCCGCGGACCTGCTCGTGCAGGGCCTGAAGTTCCGCGGCGAGCTCTACCAGGCCGAGGTCATGGCCCGACTCATGGTGGCGGCCATGCCTGCGGCGCTCGCGGCGTCCCTCCGGGCCGGCGCCCTCCTCGTGCCGGCGCCCCTGCACCCGCTACGGCGATGGCAGCGGGGCTTCGATCAGGCCGAGGTGCTCGCGCATCGTCTGGGCCGACTGACCGGATCTCCGGTCGTGTGCCGCTTCCTTCGGCGAACGCGCCGGACGCGCGCCCAGTCCGGCCTCGACCGCCGCGGCCGCCAGCACAATGTGCGCGGCGCCTTCCAGGCCCGCGGACCGGCCCCCGGCGCGCACCTGATCCTCGTGGACGACGTGGTCACGACCGGGAGCACGCTCGATGCGCTGGCCGGAACCTGCCGCCGTGCCGGCGCCGAGCGCGTCGACGGCTGGTGCTTCGCCCGGACGCTCCCCGGCAGCCGTCATTGACCCTCGCGGGGCGCGGCGGTCTACTGCCGGCGGAGGCACCACCATGAGCGACGATCCGGCCGGCACGCCCTACGCGCATCTCGATCCCGAGACCGTGATCCGTCTCGTCGAGGCCACGGGACTGCGCAGCGACGCCCGGATCCTCCAGCTCAACAGCTACGAGAACCGCGTCTACCAGGTGGGTGTGGAGGACGCGACGCCGATCGTGGTGAAGTTCTATCGCCCCGGTCGCTGGAGCGATGCGCAGATCCTCGAGGAGCACGTCTTCACGGCCGAGCTCGCGGAGCTGGAGATTCCCGCCGTGCCCCCGCTGGCGGGCCCCCATGGTTCGACGCTCCACGTCGCCGAAGGCCTCCGCTACGCGATCTATCCCCGGCAGGGCGGACGGGCGCCCGACGTGGAAGACTTCGACGCCCTCATGATGCTCGGTCGCTACCTCGGTCGGATCCACCGGGTCGGACAGCTGCGTCGCTTCGCCGAGCGGCCGACCTTCTCCGTGGACGAGTTCGGCCGTGCCTCGCGGGACTTCCTCCTCGCAAGTGGCTTCATCCCCGAGGAGCTTCGCCCCGCCTACGAGACCATCACGGCCGATCTCCTGCTCCGGATCGAACGCGACTATCCGCCCCTCGATCAGTTCCAGCGCCTGCGCCTCCATGGCGACTGCCACATGGGCAACGTGCTCTGGCGCGAGGGGGTGCCGCACTTCGTCGATTTCGACGACGCCCGCAATGGCCCGGCCATGCAGGACCTGTGGATGCTGCTCTCCGGCGAACGGTCCGACCGGATCATGCAGCTCTCCGAAGTGCTCGAGGGCTACGCCGAGTTCTGCGAGTTCGACCTCTCCGAGCTGCGTCTCGTGGAGCCCCTGCGGACCCTGCGGATCCTCCATCACGCCGCCTGGATCGGTCGGCGCTGGACCGATCCGGCCTTCCCGAGAGCCTTTCCCTTCTTCACGGATCAGCGGTTCTGGTCCGAGCACGTCCTCTCCCTGCGGGAACAGCTCTCTGCCCTCGACGAACCGGCGCTCGAAGTGTACTGACGCCCGAGCCGGTGCCGGCACGCCCCGCCACCGGTGGGGGGGGGAGTCGGGACGATCCGGCACGTTCCGTCCGATGGCGGGGGGCAGCGTCCGTTTCTGGACTAGGCTAGATGACGGACCCACTCGCAGGCCCCGCCGGAGCCTGGCATCACCCGCGCGGTGCCCATCGCGCATCGGAGGAGCACGGCCTCATGAGGCGACCGAGACACCTGCCCAAACCCGGCGCCGTCGTCATCGACGACATGACCGAGATGGCCCAGTTCCTATGCGACCTGTGCGCGGCACACGGTTTCGAGGCCCGCGCCTTCGCCAGCGTGCGCAACGTCGATCCGACGATCCTGCGCGACGCGGGGGTCATCCTCCTGGACCTGAACCTGCCGGACATGGACGGCGTGGAGTTCATGCGCGCCCTCGCCGGGGCCCAGGTGGACGCGCCGGTGATACTCGTCAGTGGTTTCGATGCCTGCACTCTCGAGGCGGCCGCCAACGCCGGGCGCGAGGCGGGCCTGAACATCCAGGGCATCCTCCGCAAGCCCTTCTCCCTCCCCCAGTTCGAACGCGTCCTCGCGGGCGTCTCGCCGAACCAGATGGCCCCCATCACCCCGGATCTGCTCGATGCCGACCTCGTTGCCGAGGCCATGGAGCAGAACCGCATCGAGCCCTACTTCCAGCCGAAGATCGATCTGCACGACTTCGAGATCGTCGGTTTCGAGGCCCTGGCGCGGCTGCGCCTGGCGAGCGGAGAGCTGGTGCTCCCCGATCGCTTCCTGGACAGCGCAGCGGAGGCGGGCCTCATGAACGCCCTCACGGACCGCATGCTCGTGCTCGCCCTCGACGCCTGGCGGGACTGGAACAGCAAGGGGCTCGACTGCACCGTGTCCGTGAACGTCCCGGCCTCCCGCCTGCAGGACGTGCGCTTCCCCGATCGCCTGGAAGAGCTCTACGACCTGTGGGGCATCGATCGCAGCAAGCTGATCCTCGAGCTCACGGAAACAGAGACCCTCGATCACTACAGCAATGCCATGGACACCATCACGCGCCTGTCCATGAAGCGCGTCTCCCTGGCCATCGACGATTTCGGCACCGGTTTCTCGAGCCTGATGCAGCTCAAGCATCTGCCCTGCAAGGAATTGAAGATCGATCGATCCTTCACCGAAGGCATCGACCGCGATGCCCAGTGCGAGGTCATCGTGCGCAAGTGCATCGAGCTCGGGGGTGAACTCGGCCTGACCGTCACCGCCGAGGGCATCGAGAATCAGCAGCAGGCGGACATGCTTCGCCTCATGGGCTGCGATCTCGGTCAGGGCTTCTTCTTCAGTCGCCCCGAGAACCGGGCCGACATCAACTCATCCTACATCGACGGCTTCGCTGCCTGAGGGCGGCGGCACGCCCAGGCGGAACGCGACCGGCGCCGCGTACTGCGCGAGCAGCCAGGGGCGTTCCGCCACGGGCAGCGCGTCGAGGCGCGCGGCGAAGAGCGCGCCGATCGCGTCGGAGAGCGGACCCACCTCCCGTTCGAGCGCCTCGGGCACCTGCCCACCGAGCCGCCGGTAGGCGTCCAGATGGGTGGGAAAGAGCCGGAAGCCGGCGTGGATCTGCCGATCGATCGCCGCAGCCACCGCATCGGCGTCGTCCCCCGGCGCGACCAGCTCCTCTCCGAAGCTCAGATGAACACGGCCCTTCTCTCCGGTGATGCCCCGCACGATGCTGCGCAGGTCCTCGTCCTCGGGTTTCGCATAGGTTCCCGTGGCGGCCCGCACGGCGAGCTCGTGCGCCTTCATGGTGTCGCAGGGATCGAGCTCGTAGGACACCGCCACGGGCAGGAGATGAAGATCGGCGATGATCTCCCCGAAGGGTCGGCCGCTCTTGCGCTGACTGACCTGGAACATCTTCACGATGGCCGGTTCCGTGAGGTCACGGCCGTCCTTGGCGCGCCCCTCGCGCTGCGCGATCCAGACGGAGACGCCCTCGGCAATGGAGTGATGCAGATAGCGGGACGTGAGCGTGAAGGCAGCCAACTGGTCCCGGATGCCCTTCACGGATCGGCGCACGACGAAGCTCTTGTTCAGACGCATCAGTTCCGCGGCGAAGGGCTGGCGGAGCAGGTTGTCGCCGATCGCGACCCGGGACGTCCCGCGACCCTCCGCGTGGAGGACATAGTTCATGAGCGCCGAGTCCATGGCGATGTCGCGATGATTGGACACGAACAGATAGGCACGGCCCGGGCGGACCCGGTCGATGCCGGACCAGGAAAACCCGTCCGAGGTCGTCTCGATCATGTGATCGAGCCAGCTCTCCAGGCTCGACTGGAAGGCGTCGATCGTGCGCAGGCGCTTCGCCCGCCAGCCCAGATAGCGGGCGACGAACCAGCGCAGGGGACCCGGCGCCCAGCGCGACGGACCCGGGAAACGAAAGCGGATCACCGCGTCGAGAAAGGCCCGGTCGGCGAGCAGGCGCGCGATGACCGCCGGCATCTCGGCGTCGGTGTAGGGGCGAATGCCCTCGAAGGCGTCGGCGTCGTTCATGGATCCGGTTCCCGGGCGGGGCGCGGCGGAGTGTAGTGGCCCGGCCCCGAAGATCACAGACGGCCACCACCACCCCCGGCACGGCTCGGCAGGATTCCGCTATGGTGCACCGAGGCGCACCGCGGCGGCAGAAGGGGGGAGAGTCATGGTGTCCGCGCTCGGGGTTCGTCCGTACACACAGGGCCTGCAGGCGCTCGGCAACGGCACCTGGGCATGGCTGCAGCCCGACGGCAGCTGGGGCTGGTCGAACGCCGGACTGGTGACGGATTCCGGCGCCACGCTCCTGGTCGACACGCTCTATGACCTGACGCTCACGGGACGGATGCTCGAAGCCATGGCGGCGTCCGTGCCCGCCGCAGCGCGCATCGAGCGCCTGGTGAACACCCACGCGAACGGCGACCACTGCAACGGCAACGAACTCGTCACCGGCGCGGAGATCATCGCGTCCACGGCCTGCGCGGAGGAGATGGCCCACGAGGATCCGGCCAGCATGGCGCGCATGCGACGGCAGGCAGCGGAGCTCGGCGATCTGGGTGCCTTCTTCCTGCACTGCTTCGGCGCCTTCGACTTCGAGGGCATCACCCAGACCCTGCCGACCCGGACCTTCGACGACGCCCTGTCGCTCCTCGTCGGGGACAAGCGCGTGGACCTCACGCGAGTCGGGCCTGCACATACGCGCGGCGACGTACTCGTCAGCGTTCCCGACGACGAAGTGGTCTACACCGGGGACATCCTCTTCATCGAAGGCCACCCGATCATCTGGGCCGGGCCGGTGGGGAACTGGCTGCGCGCCTGCGATCGGATCATCGAGCGTGCGCCTGCGCTGGTCGTGCCCGGCCACGGCCCCGTGACCGACCTGCGCGGCGTTCGGGCAGTCCGGGACTATCTCACCTACATCCGCGACGAGGCCCGCCTGCGCTACGACGCGGGCCTGACCGCCGCGGACGCCGCGCGCGACATCAATCTCGCGGACTACGAGAGCTGGGGAGATGCAGAGCGCATCGCCGTCAACGTCGCGACGCTCTACCGTGAATTCTCCGGGGACCCCAGCGCGCCCAATGTCCCGGAACTCTTCGGCCTGATGACGGCGCTCTGGCGGGAGCGGGGTCAGCGCGGCGCGCGCCCCGCGCAGGACTGATGGTGCACATTCGCGAAGGCAGCGCCGGGGACCTTCCGTCCCTGACCGACCTCTACAATCACTACGTGGTGAACACGGCGATCACCTTCGATCTCGAACCCTTCACGGTCGAGGCACGCAGCGCCTGGTTCGAGCGCTTCGGCCGCACGCCGCGCCATCGTCTGCTCGTGCTCGACGACGGCTCGTCGCTTCTGGGCTACGCGTGCTCCGGAGCCCTGCGCCCCAAGGCGGCCTACGACCGCAGCGTGGAGACGTCCATCTACCTGGATCCCGCACACTGCGGGCAGGGGCATGGCCGCCGCCTCTACGGTGCGCTCCTCGATCTGCTCGCGGAGGCCGGGGTGCACCGCTGCTACGGCGTCATCACCGCGCCGAATCCCGCATCGGAACAGCTGCATCGATCCCTGGGTTTCCAGCCCATCGGTCGCATGTCGGAATGCGGCCGCAAGTTCGATCGCTGGTGGGACGTGATCTGGATGGAGAGGACCCTGGGGGCGTCCTGAGGCCGACGCACGGGCGATCGGCGCGCGCTCAGAACAGCGACGGCGCCAGCGCGCCGGCCAGGATCGAGAGCCCCATGAGCGTGAGCAGCGCGAAGGCGGTCCGGCGCAGGGCCGCCTCCGGGATCGGCGGCGGGAAGCGGCGTGCGAGCCAGACGGAGAACAGCACCGCACCGACGCTGAACCCGGCGAGGGTCCACACCTGCGTCGTGAGGCCGCCTTCCGCACCCACGACCAGGGTGCGCAGGAGCGTCGAGAACGCGAAGGTCGCGAGCAGGGTCGCCCGGATCTCGGCCACCTGGAGCGGCTGGCGATAGAGGAACCAGCCGAGGACGGGGCCGGACGCGGCGAAGAGCCCGGCGAGCAGACCTCCTGCCAGACCGGCGCCGAGAAAGGCGGGAGAGGTGGACAGCACGCCGCGCGGCGTCGGCCGCAGCATCATGGCGCCGCAGCCGAGCACGATGAAGGCCCCGAGCAGGCCGCGCAGCACGCGCTCCGCGTTGGCGTCGAGGAACCCGAGCAGGACGACCCCGAGGGCGATGGCCGGGACCTGCCCGACGAGCAGCCAGCGCAGGCCGGCGCGGTGAATGCGGTGATAGTGGCCGTGCAGGGAGAAGGCGATGTTCAGCAGCGAGACCAGGCTCACCACTGCGGCGATGACGGGCAACGCGTAGAGTCCCAGGGCCGTGGCACCGGTGAGGATGATCATGCCCATCGCGAAACCGGCGACCGTCTGCACATAGCCGCCGATGGCCACCAGCACGACGAAGGCGAGCAGCGCGGGATCCAAGACGACTCCGACGGGCAGGGGCGGCGGGCGAGTATAGGGAGCCTCGCTGCACCGGAGCCACCGGACGGCGATCGCCGGGCCGAGACCGGGACCGCAAGGACAGGACGACACTTTCCAGACCGAAGAGGGATCCGTGATGCGTGCCTACGCCGGACCGCCGGCACCCCCCACGGCCCCGTACCGGAGGCACTGAGATGGATCTCCAGCTGACCGGGCACCGCGCCCTGATCACGGGCGCCCACCGCGGCACGGGGGAGGTCATCGCCCGTCGCCTCGCCGCAGAGGGTGCGGCCGTCGTGGTACACGGCTTCGACGCGACCCAGGCCACCTCCGTCGCCGGGTCCATCGACGGCGCCATCGCCGTTTCCGGGGATCTGATGACCGACCCGGGGGCCGACGCCGTGTGGACGGCCGCGAATCGCGAGGGTCCCGTCGACATCCTCATCAACAACTACGGGCGCGCGCAGCGCGGCACCTTCGCGTCGCCGACCGAGGACTGGGTGCGCATGTACGAGGAGAACCTGCTCTCCACCATGCGCCTGGTGCGCCTCGCCCTGCCGTCGCTGCGCGCCGCGGGCTGGGGACGGATCATCAACCTCGGCACCATCGGGTCGACGCGACCCAACGCCGAGAACCCTCACTACTACGCCGCCAAGGGCGCGCTCGCCAACATGACCGTCGCCCTCGCGAAGGCGGTCGCAGGCTCGGGGATCACCGTGAACATCGTGTCCCCAGGCATCATCCACACGGCCGAAGTGGAAGAGAGCCTGAGAACGCTGGGACGCCAGGCGGGCTGGGGCGAAAGCTGGCCGGAGATCGAGCGCGCCGCGGTCGCGGAGCGCTTTCCGAACGCCGTGGGGCGCCTCGCCCGACGCGAGGAGATCGCCGATCTCGTCTGCTATCTGGCCAGCCCCCGCGCGGACTTCATCCACGGGCAGAACCTCAGGATCGATGGCGGCGCCGTGGATGTCGTGAACTGAGCGGGCGGCGCCGCGCGCCCTGCCCGCCCGCGTTGACCTGCCCGGAGGGCGGCATCATCCTGCGGCCGCGCCGCCCCCTGCCTCCTCGCTGAGAGACCCGCCATGGACTACGGCTGGCACGACTTCGTCGGCAATCTGGGCGTCGCCTGCGTACTCGGCAGCTATCTGCTGCTGCAGACCGGTCGCCTCAGTTCGGAGGCCCTGAGCTACGGCCTGCTGAATGCGGCAGGCGCCGTCCTCATCGGCGTTTCCCTGCTCTTCGACTTCAATCTGTCGTCCATGATCATCGAGATCGCCTGGTTCACGATCAGTGTCTTCGGGATCCTGCGGGTGTACCGCAGAGGCAGGACCGGCTCTTGAGCCCGGCGCTTCGCCGTCTCGGCGCCGCGATCGCGCTGCTCGTCGTCCTGGTCCTCTACCAGCCCGGAGGCCCGACGACCGTCGTCAACGAACTCCTGCTCCCGCTGCTCGGCGGCCTTGCCGCCTGGGCGCTGGTCGGCTCCACGCTCGCCATCGCCCTCACGGTCGGAATCCTCGCCGCGGCGCACACGGACCTCGACGCGAATCACTGGCTCGAGGCCCGTCTCTATCCCGCCGCCACCCTGCTCGCGGGCGGCGTCTGCGCAGTCACGCTGGGGCGCCGCTTCCGGTCCTGGATGCGGCTCACCCGCGCGGAACGGGCGCGGGCCCGGGCGGCCCGACGGGCCCAGGCGGAGCGGGATCCCTGAGCAGACAGGGGAACGGGATGGCCGGTTTCGGAAGGGCCGGTTTCGGAAGGGCCGGTGTCGGGACGGCCGGTATCGGTCCGGCCGGTCCTGCCGGGAGCGGGCGCTGCGAGGGCCGATCATCGAGTGCGGGGCGCGTCTTCACGGGCTGCGGCTCGAACGGCTTCGGCTCCCGGCCCGGGCTCGCGCCGGGGACAGGTCAGAGCGGCTCCGGGCCGCGTCCCTCCGTCCGGGACGGCGTGCCCGGCCCTGCCGACTCGTCGCCTTCACGGAGGATCTTGCGGAGGCGCTCGATCACCGCATCGGGGGTCTCGAGCACGTCCCGCCGGGGCACCCAGTAGACCCGGAAACCGGCACGCTCGAGGAGTCCCCGCCGACGCAGCTCGTAGGCCCGCCGCGCGGGCTCGTCCCGACCGTCGAGTTCGATCACGAGCCCACGGGCCGGACAGAAGAAGTCGACGATGAAGGGATTCAGGGAGTGCTGCCGATAGAAGGACCACTGGGACAGCCGCTCATCGCGGAGGCAGTCGAGCAGCGCCCGTTCCGCACCGGCGTCGCGCAGGCGTCCTCCGGGGCGCTGGATGGCGCCGGTGGGCAAGGTTGCTGGTCGCTCACCTGTCTGCATGACTGCCCCGCCGCCGGCGCACGATCCCTGACCCAGCTGCACTCTCCACAAGGGGGACGCTGCTCCTCGCGCCCGCGATTCACCGTGTTTACACGGCCGGATTAATGCTTTTGAATTACTCGCCCTCGGGCGAAGGCCGCAACATGGAGCGGTTACGGCGACGGGTCGAACGCGTTTCGACGAGCGGTCGTGATCGCCCGCCGGATCCACCCGGCACATCGACAGGGGAGGGGCCAGCCGATGAATTTCGAGTTTTCCGATGACCAGAACATGCTGCGCGAACAGGCGCAGGGGTTCCTGCGCGATCACTGCGACAGCCGCAGGGTCCGCGCCGTGCTCGAGGGCGACGACCCCTACGACGCCGGGCTCTGGAAGGGCATCGTCGACCTGGGCTGGACGGCGACGACGATTCCGGAGGCCTATGGCGGCATCGGCCTGGGCCATCTCGAACTCTGCGTCATCGCCGAGGAGCTCGGTCGCTGCCTCGCGCCGACGCCCTTCTCCTCCTCCGTCTATCTCGCGACCGAGGCTCTGCTGCAGTTCGGATCGGATGCGCAGAAGCAGCAGTACCTGCCGAAGCTGGCCGCGGGCGAACTGATCGGGACCGTCGCCGTCGGCGAAGGCACCCGAACGGTGACCCAGAAGAACATCGAGACCGCGGCGAAGGGCGCTACCGTCACCGGCACCAAGATCCCCGTTCCGGACGGTGACGTCGCGGACTTCTGCATCCTGATCGCGCGTGACTCGGAGACCGCGTCCTCGCTCTACCTGGTCGACCTGGCCGGTGCGGGCGTCACGCGGGAGACCGTCAAGACCCTGGATCCGACGCGCAGCCACGCGAAGATCGTCTTCGACGGCGCCCCGGCCGAGCTGCTCGGTGCACCGGGCGCCGGCTGGACCCAGCTCGAGAAACTCTTCGACCGGGCGGCGGTGCTCTTCGCCTGGGAGCAGGTCGGTGGCGCCGAAGCCGCCCTGCACATGGCCCGCGACTACGCCATGGGCCGCTATGCCTTCGGCCGACCGATCGCCTCCTTCCAGGCGATCAAGCACAAGCTCGCCGACATGTACATCGCACAGACCCTGGCGCGATCCAACTGCTACTACGGCGCCTGGGCCCTCTCGACGAATGCGCCGGAACTGCCGGTCGCCGCCGCCACGGCGCGCGTGTCCGCCACCGAGGCCTTCCACGAGTGCAGCAAGGAGAACATCCAGACCCATGGCGGCATGGGCTTCACCTGGGAGTTCGACTGCCACCTCTTCTATCGCCGGTCGAAGCTCCTGTCCGTCAATCTCGGTGCCCTGCCGCGCTGGAAGGACATGCTGGTGACCCGCCTGGAGCATTCCAATCAGTGAACGGGCTCGCCTGAGGAGACAGATCATGGATTTCAGCGACAGCGATACGGAAGCCCGGTTCCGCAAGGACGCCCGCGCCTTCCTCGATGCGAACGCGACACCGAAGCAGTCCGCGAAGCCCCGCCAGGAGTCCGAGGCCGACTTCATCGCCCGCGCCAAGGCCTGGCAGAAGCTCAAGCAGGAGAATGGCTGGGCCTGCCTGAACTGGCCGAAGGAGTTCGGCGGCCGCGGCGCCACGCCCATGGAGATGATCATCTGGGGGCAGGAGGAGGCCCGCTACGACGTGCCCGTCCAGCCCTTCGCCATCGGTCTGGGCATGTGCGGGCCGACGGTGATCGCCTTCGCCGGCGCGGAGCAGAAGCAGCGCTACCTGCCGCGCATGGCCGCGGGAGACGAGATCTGGTGCCAGCTGTTCTCGGAGCCGGCAGGCGGATCCGACGTGGCCAACCTGCGCACGCGCGCGGTGAAGGATGGTGACGAGTGGGTCGTCAACGGTCAGAAGATCTGGACCTCGGGGGCGCACTACTGCGACTACGGCATCCTGCTCGTGCGCACCGACCCGGCCGTGCCCAAGCACAAGGGCCTGACCATGTTCATCGTCGACATGAAGGCACCGGGGGTCGAGATCCGGCCCATCAAGCAGGCCTCCGGCCACTCGGGCTTCAACGAGGTCTACTTCACGGACGTACGCATCCGCGACGACCACCGCCTCGGCGAGGTTGGCGACGGCTGGAAGGTGTCCATCGTCACGCTCATGAACGAGCGGCTGGCCGTCGGGTCCGCGGGCGGGCCGGATGCCGGAGAGATGCTCCAGCTCGCACAGCGCCTCGAGCTGGACGATGCGCCGGCGATCCGTCACCAGGCCGTGCGCGAGAAGATCGCCGACTGGTACTGCGAGCAGTCCGGCCTCAAGTTCACCAAGCTGCGCGTGCAGTCGGCGCTGTCCCGGGGCGCGACGCCCGGGCCGGAGAACTCCATCACCAAGATCGTGTCCGCCAACAAGCTCCAGGAGATCGGCAGCTTCGGCATGGATCTCATGGACATGGGCGGCATCCTCGTCGACGAGCAGCCCATGGAGGGTCAGTTCCAGGGTGCCTGGATGTCCGCGCCGGGGTTGCGCATCGCCGGCGGCACGGACGAGATCCTTCGCAACATCATCGCCGAGCGGGTGCTCGGCATGCCCGGGGACATCCGCGTCGACAAGAACGTCCCCTTCACGGAGGTGCCCCAGGGCGGCGGCAAGCGCTGAGCGCCGACGGCGCCGGGTCGGTCCGTGCGCCAGTGCGCGGGCCGGCCGGGTGCCCTGCTCCGGTCCGATACCCGGTCGATCGCTGACGCCCTGCTCATGCAGCCTGCCTCCGCGGGCCATGAACGACTCGCCTCGACAGGGCGACGCGACGCCATCGGATCTCGAGGGCGGGGGTCCGTCCCGGGCTCCTCGGGTGATCAGGGTCGGCGGATGCGCTCGCTCACGAAGCGCTCGAGCTCGTCCCAGCTGTCCACCGCCGGGCCCGCGACGCTCCGGTTCGTCGAGTTGCGCAGCACCAGGACCTCCTGCCCGGCCTCCCGCAGGCGTGCGATGTTGTCCGGCGAATCCTCGACGTAGAGGTCCGCGCCCACGGCCCCCTTGTCGCGCATGAAGCAGAGGTCCCAGTAGGGGATGCCGTGGTGCTCGAGCCAGTCCACGGTCTGGCGCACCGCTTCCTGGTGGAACCACTTGATGTACAGCCGGTGGGTGATGATCCGGATGCGCACGTCGCGCGCGGACAGGCGACGCAACACGGCCGGCGCGCCGGCGATGGGCGGCAGGCGCTGGAAGAGATCGCGCTCCTTCACCGCGAAGCGATGCAGGGCCTCGTAGCCGCCGAAGGCGTCGAGGCCCCACTCCGGGAATCCGTAGGCGACCTCCGTCGGCAGGCTGTCCAGGGGCACGCCGAGCCATTCCGCCGCGATGTGCCGCAGGCCTTCGGCGAAATCCGCCACGACCCCATCGAGATCGACGCCGAGGACGAAGCGCCCGTCAGCGCTCATGTGCCCGCCGCGCCGGCGCCACGGGCCAGGGCGACGCGATCGCCGGCCAGGTCCTCGTGGGCCTGGCGCCAGAAGGCATCGAGGTCGGCATCCGCGCGCGGCAGCCCTCGGAGCGCGTCCTGCACCTCCTGATCCACGGCCTCCATCTCCCCCGGAGAGAGATCCGCCTCCAGGGACGGACGCAACAGTCTCGTGATGCCCGGGGGCGACGGATCCAGCGCGACCGCCAGGCCAAGCAGGACCGCGGCTCGACGGAAATCGCGCTCGACGCCCCGCCCCATGCGATAGCTGTCCGAGGCCGCCAGGGCCGCGCCCGCGTGGCCCGCGAGGGCGGCCTGCTCGTGCCAGTGAAGGGCCCGTCGGACATCCCGGACGCAGGCGTGGTGCTCGGGCTCCGCGTGAAGATAGAAGTCCCCGGTCATGGCGGCCGCCGCGGCGAAGCCGCAGCGGGCTCCGCGCAGGGCCCAGAGGAAGGCCGCTCCCGGATCTCGCGCCAGGCCCATGGCGCCTGCAAAGCTGCCGTGCGCCAGGGCAAGACAGGCGGCCCCGTGATCGTCGCGCGCGAGCGCGAGAAGCGCCTCCCGGAAACCCGATTCCGGCGTCCCGCTGGACCACTGCGGCCAGAGCGTCGCGAAGCGCCGGGCGCGCTCG
>JAZBPI010000134.1:0-2585 GCA_036351555.1 Pseudomonadales bacterium | reverse complement strand
CGAGCGATGCGCGCGAGCTGCAGGTTGTCGATGGCGGCGATGACACCCGAACTCGACGCCTTCACGGTGCGGCACAGGCGCCCGAGGGAGGGCGGATTCGGGTTGATGCCCTGGGCGTCGATGATGGCGCGCATCTTGTCGAGGGCGCGCCCCGATTCGAGGATGTCGCGAGCCAGGGTGTAGCCCTGGCCGCCGCGGACGTCCGGATCGAATTCGAGGATCCGCCCCGCGAGCTGCAGGGACTTCTCGCGCAGATCCCGCGGCTGATCGGGATCGTTCTCCAGCACCCGCATGACGTCCCGCGCCTCGAGCACGGGGCCGATGCCGTGGCCGATCGGTTGATGTCCGTCGGTCACCAGCACCTCGATGTGAAGCCCGACGCGGTCGCCGACGAATTCGAAGAGCTTGCGCAGGCGCAGCGCGTCCGCCTGGCTTCGCACCTTGGCCGAGGGGCCCATGGGGATGTCGATGAGCAGATGGGTCGCGCCGGCCGCGAGCTTCTTGGCGAGGATGGAGGCCACCATCTGCCCGGGGGAATCCAGGGACAGCGGTCGCTCCACGGAGATGAGGATGTCGTCCACCGGGGCCAGGCGTGCGGTGCCGCCCCAGGTCAGGCAGCCGCGCTCGGCGCGGACGATCTCGTTCATGCGCGAGATCGGCAGCTCGACCCGGGCGAGCACCTCCATGGTGTCGGCCGTGCCGGCAGGGGAGGTGATCGCTCGGCTCGACGTCTTGGGAATGAACATGCCGTGCGCCGCCACGATGGGGACGACGAGCATGCTCGTGCGATTGCCGGGAATGCCGCCGATGCAGTGCTTGTCGGCAACCAGCGGCTCGCGCCAGTCGAGTCGATCGCCGCTGTCCGCCATGGCGCGCGTGAGGCTGAGGATCTCCTCCCGCTCCAGGCCCTGTTCGCTGCACGCGACGAGAAAGGCCGCCAGTTCGATCTTGGCGTAGCGATGGGCCGCGATGTCCCGGGCGATGGCCGTGAACTCCTGCGCGTCGAGGCGTTCCCCCGCGATCTTCCTGTGCACCGCATGGAGAGAGGCGGGCGGACGCGCATGGGCCACGGTCACGGCCGTGCCCTCCGGCAGGCCGAACTGCTCGAAGGCCTCCATGCTCAGACCGATCGCGTCGGGCGCCGTGATGGCCGCATCGTCCACGACATTGAGCGTGGCCAGCACCGTACGGTCCTGGCCCTCGGCGCAGAGCTCCACCTTGGCGAGGGCCTGGAAGCCTTCGGAGCGGTAGATCTGGCAGTCGCGGTGCAGGTAGGCGACGTTCTCCTTGTAGGTATCGATGGCGACACGATGCAGGGACAGCGTGAGCGAGGCCGTCGCCGGAGTCGGATCCTCGTCAGGTGTCCCGTGCATATGCTAGGACTTCTGCGTCACGGGATCGATGGGGCACAGGGGCGGCATGGCGGCTTCCACGGCGTCGGCGGCGGCCAGGCAGAGGTCCTCGCGCCAGCGGTCGGCGTAGATCTGGACGCCCCGCGGCAATCCGTTCGCGACCCCGCAGGGCAGGCAGACGGCCGGGATGCCGAGCAGATTTCCCGGCGTGATGAAACGCAGCAGATCCTGCAGCAGCGGCAGCCCGTGCTCCGGGTCGACATCGGCGTCGTGGAGGAAGGGCAGGTCGGTCCAGGTGGGGCCGACGACGACGGGATGGTCGACGAAGAATCGCGACCAGGCCCGGGTGAGGCGCGCGCGTTCCGCATTCACCATCATCGAGGGCACCGCGTCGGGCGGAAAGGTGCGGATCAGCCCGTCGAAGACCGCCGCCAGTTCGGGGGTCACGACCGGCCGCATGAACTCCGCCATGACGACGAAGTCCTGCGACATGGTGTAGCCCCACATCTCGTTGCAGCGTTCCAGTTCCGGCGGCGTGGCTTCCACCACCTCCCAGCCGGCGGCGGCCAGGGCGACGCCGGCCGCCTGGACGGCGGCGATGCTGTCCGGGTGGACGCGGCCACCGGGCAGGGCCGTGACCAGGGCGGCGCGGCGCACGTGCGGTTCGGAGCCGACCAGGGCCGCGTCCACGGATCCGGGATCGCGAATGTCGCGTCCTGCAAGCACGTGCAGGCCCAGGCGGAGATCCGCGACGCTGCGGGCCATGGGTCCTTCGACGAGCATGGCCTGGATGGCCATGCCGCCATCCTGGGGTTCCATGGACTGGAAATGCGGAACACGGCCGGCTGTCGGCTTCAGGGATGCAATGCCGTTGCAGTAGGCGGGATTGCGCAGGGAGCCCCCGATGTCGTTGCCCAGCCCGAAGGGCGTCATGCCCGTGGCAAGCGCCGCACCCTCGCCGCCGCTCGAGCCCCCGGCGACGCGGGCCGGGTCCCAGGGATTGAGCGTGCGGCCATACAGGGGATTGACGGTGCTGATCCGCATGCCGAACTCGGGCATGTTGGTCCGCGCGAGGGGAATGGCGCCCGCCGCCTTCATGCGCTCCACGACCGGCGCGTCCACGTGGACGATCGCATCAGCCAGGGCCGGCACGCCCTGAGTGGTCGCCGTGCCGGCGAGGTCGATGTTCTCCTTGATGGTGAAGGGCACGCCGTGCAGAGGACCCTGGGCGTG
>JAZBPI010000133.1:0-2941 GCA_036351555.1 Pseudomonadales bacterium | reverse complement strand
GTCCGATGCCCAGGGCACCGATGGTGCCGGCGAGCGCGAATGCACCCACGTAACGACGAATCATGCTGTCTCTCCCCCAGCGCATGATGGTTCGCGCAGTATACTCGCGCCCGTTGCAGGCGGGGAAACGGGTTTCGGGGTGCGCGGAACCTCGGAGAAGGCCCGCCAGGATCCGTACCGGCCGATCGGGGAGGCAGGAAGGCGCATGGGACGAGCATGGCCGAAGGTCTCGGGCTGGCTGCTGTGGGTGCTGCTGCTCGCAGGGGCCAGCGGTGTCCGCGCCCATGAGGTGCCCGCGGAGGTCCAGCTCGATCTCTGGGTGGCGGCCGAGGGCACGGACCTGGAAGTGCTGGTCCGCGCCCCGCTGGAGGCCTTCCGGGATCTGACGCTGCCCCTCCGGGACGGCGTCCATCTGGATCTGGAGGCCCTGGATGCGCCCCTGCGGGACGGCGTCGGTCTGTGGATCGCCGACTACCTGGAGGTCTACGCGGACGGCACGGTCCTGAGCGCGCCGCGACTCGATCGCTATCGCGTCTCCCTGCCCAGCGACGACAGCTTCGCCGACCTTGCTCGGGCCCGGGCCCATCTCTCCGCAGCCCCTCTGCCGTCGACCACGGATCTGGCCTGGGACGCCGCACTGGTCGACGTCGCCCTCCACTATCGCCTGCCACGCGAGGACGCGGCCCTGAGCCTCGAGCCGCAGCTGGCGCACCTCGGCATCGAGACCCACACGCGCCTGCGCTACCGGACCCCGGACGGCGCGACACGACTCTTCACCTACGTCGGCGATCCGGGCCTGCTTCCCCTGGATCCGGGCCTCCTCGATGCGATCACGCGCTTCGTCCGCTCCGGCGTCGTGCACATCCTAGCCGGCACGGACCATCTTCTCTTCCTGCTGTGCCTGATCCTGCCGGTCCGCCGCCTGCGCCCGCTCGTGGCCATCGTCACGGCCTTCACCGTGGCCCATTCGATCACGCTGATCGCGGCGGCCCTCGGCGCCGTCCCGCGCGCGCTCTGGTTCCCCCCCTTCGTGGAGACGCTCATCGCCGCGTCCATCGTCTGGATGGCCCTCGAGAACATTCTCGACGTGCGCGTGGCGCGGCGCTGGCAGACAGCCTTCGCCTTCGGTCTGGTGCACGGGTTCGGCTTCGCCTTCGTGCTCGGGGACGATCTCCAGTTCGCGGGCGGTCACGTGCTGACAGCCCTGCTCGGTTTCAATCTGGGCGTGGAGGTCGGTCAGATCGCCGTCCTGCTGGTGGCCGTGCCGGTTCTCCGCTGGGCGTTCTCGCGCCTGCCCGTGCGCCCGGCCGCCATCGTCCTGTCCGCACTGGTGGCACACACGGCCTGGCACTGGATGACGGACCGCGGCGCGGACTTCCTTGCCTACCCGATCGCCTGGCCGAGCCCGGACCTCGCCCTGCTGCAGATCGCCATGCAGTTCGCCCTGATCGGATGCATCGCGATCGCCGCCGCCTGGGGACTGTCCGTCGCCTACGGACGCTGGCTGCCGGACCTCGATACGAGGATGGCGGCGCAATCCGACAACGACCCGCCAGTGCCCATGGCCCGCGCCTGAACGCGCAGCCGGCATCGGCGGCGTCCCCCTGGCCGGCCCACCTTGCTAGGCTAGGCCCCGGCGCAGCACAGCCGATGCACCCGTGGGGACGCCGGTGCAGGGTGAGGGCGCCTTTCACGCGGTTCACTCATCCCTGGGAGGGAGCATGAAGAGCACGAACCTTTCATCCCTGTTCGCACCGGCCTTCGACGTCGAACGGGTGCGGCATACCCTGATCGCCACGACAGTGGCGGTTCTGGCGGGCATTGCGGGCGCGCCTGCGGTGGCCGAGAACTTCGCACCCAATCCCTTCGAGGCCCAGTACGACTGGGGCAAGCTGCCCGAGGGTCGCCAGTGGGGCTCGACGAGCGCCATCTACCCGGCCCCGGACGGCCGGACCATCTGGGTGGCCGAGCGCTGCGGCGCGAACAGCTGCATCGGCAAGGAGGATCTCGATCCGATCCTCCACTTCGATCTCGACGGCAATCTCCTCGGCAGCTTCGGCGCAGGCCTCATCACCTGGCCCCACGGCATGTTCGTCGACCCGCAGGGCAACGTCTGGGTGACCGACGCGCGCGGTGACGGCACGCGCGGCCATCAGGTGTGGAAGTTCAGCCCGGACGGCGAAGTGCTGATGACGCTCGGCACCAAGGGCGTTGCCGGCGAGGGCGACTACGTCTTCGATCAGCCGAACGACGTGCTGGTGGCCCCGGACGGCAGCATCTTCGTGGCCGACGGGCACGGCCGCGGCAACAACAATCGCATCGTGAAGTACGATGCCGACGGCAAGTATCTGCTCGAATGGGGCGGCACCGGCTACGCGCCCGGGCAGTTCCGCGAACCCCATGCCCTCGCCATGGACTCCCAGGGCCGCCTCTTCGTCGCCGATCGCTACAACAACCGCATCCAGATCTTCGACCAGGAGGGCAACCACCTGGACACCTGGCTGCAGTTCAGCCGCAACAGCGGCCTGTTCATCAAGGACGACATTCTCTATGCGGTGGATTCGGAGTCGAACCGCACCTGGGGCAATCACCCGGGCTTCCGCCGCGGCATGCGCATCGGCAGCGTGGTCGACGCCTACGTGGACTACTTCATTCCCGATCCGGAGCCGGATCCGGACAACGTCAGCACGACCTTCGCAGAGGGCGTCGCGGTCGATGCCGAAGGCGCGATCTACGGCGCCGAGGTGGGGCCCAAGCGGATCGTGAAGTACACGCGGAAGGACTAGCCACCAACATCGATAAGGCGGGACGCTCGCGTTCCGCCTTTATGCCCCTCCGCCCAAGCCACAAGGACCAGGATAGGCGCGCCCTCTATAAGGAAGCATCAATAAATCAAGCAGCAGCAACCCCAAGCATCGGGCCAATTACCTCAGTAAGAGAG
>JAZBPI010000132.1:0-58631 GCA_036351555.1 Pseudomonadales bacterium | reverse complement strand
GTCAGCGAGTTGCTGATCAGGCAGACCGCCTCGGCCTTCTCCATCAGGCGCATCGCCTTGTCCTCGTCGCCGCCCGTCGGCAGTTGCAGCCGGGCCCGGATCTCGAAGGCCGTGAAGCGCGTGGTGCGCTCGACGCGGTCGAGGACGCCCTCGACCTCGCAGTCGAGCTGCTCGAAGGACAGTTTCGAGGCCGCGGCCACGGCCCGGAACGAGAGCACATAGCAGTCGGCGACCGCGGCGACGAGCAGGGTCTCCGGTGACCAGCGCCCGCCCGGGCCGCCGAATTCGACGGGAGCCTGGGTCGCGAGACTCGGCAGATCGTCCGAGTCGATCCGGACGTCGGCGTCGGCGCTGCCGCTCGCGCGGACCCGATAATGGTGGGGAAAGGCGTCCATGGTGACTCCTGCAGTACGCTGAGGAACGGATCGGAATCGGCGTCGGGCATTCTCGGCAAGGTGGGCATCGGCGGCAACCGGACGCCTCTCAAGAGTCCGCGCGATGCACGTTCTCGATATGGGCATCGCGTACGACGCGGCGTGTGGTGCCCGAGCGGATCATGGTCAGTCCGTCGCGCGGATAGCGGACCACGTCCAGAGGCGTTCGTTCGCCGGCCATGAGGTAGTGCAGGTCCTCGTCGAAGGGATTGGTCAGGCGATGCGCCGGAGAGCCGGCGGGAAACGCCATGAAGTCGCCCGGCCCGACCTCGATCCGATCTTCCCCGATCTCCGCCATGCCTCGGCCGGCGAGGACGAACAGGAACTCCTCGTCGCCCTCGTGGAAGTGGTAGGTCGTGCTCGCGCGGCCTGGGGCGAGGCGGACCCGGTGGACGCCGAGACGCGTCAGGCCCAGCAGATCGCCGAGGCTGCGCACCTGGCGTACGGCGTTGGCGTCGAACTGATGCACCTGCTCGCGCTCGGGGAGGGCGTCGATGGTGGTGGCAGTGAGCAGGCAGGGGGGATTGGAAGGCGGGGTCATGGCGGCTGTTCCAGGGACGTGAAGACGCGATCAGTCTACGGGCAGGCCTGCCCGGGCCACAGGGTCCGGCGGCCGGAATCCTCAGCGGTGGTCGAGCAGGGCGGGCAGGGTGGTGACGGCGACGTCCGTGAGGTCGGGCCAGGGGAAGGCGGCTGCGGGATCGAAGTGCGCGGTGGCGACACCGGCATTGCGACCGGCTTCGAGATCGAGGCGGTAGTCGCCGACCATGACCGCCTGGTGCGGCGCGACACCCCAGGCGTCGAGCAGTCGCAGGATCCCGCCCGGATCGGGTTTCGCGGGCGCCTCGTCCCGTCCGAGCACCGAGGCCTCGGGGAAGCAGTGCAGGACACCGATGCGCTCGAGCGTGCGCAGGGCGTTGTCGCGATTGTTCCGGGTCAGGATCCCGAGTCGGCAGCCGTCGCTGCGCAGGGCCTCGAGGAGGCTGGCGCAGCCCGGCTGCGCGACGGTCTCCTCGACGAGTTCTGCCTCGATGTGCGCGAGCCGGTCGTGCAGGGGCGCCGCGACCGCCGGAGGCTGGGTGGCGAGCCACTCCAGGATCAGCTCGCCGCGGGGAATGCCGAGCTGCGCCCGGATCGCATCGAAGTCGTGGACCGGCTGCGTCAGGGTGCCGTCGAGATCGAAGATCCAGCAGGGGCGCCCGCGCAGCGCGGTCATGCGGGCACCAGGGTGGCCGAAAGGAGTTCGAGCAGGCGGTCGTCTTCCTCGGGGGTCCCGACGCTGATGCGCAGGCGATCGCGCAGACCCTCCGTGTCGAACCAGCGGACCAGCACCCGGGCCTCGCGCAGTCGCTGCTGGACGGCGCGCGCGTCGCAGCCCGCAGGCAGTCGCGCGAGCACGAAGTTCGTCTGCGACGCCGGCACTTCGCAGCCCAGGTCCCGGAGGGCGGCCGTGAGCCGCGTCCGCTCGCGCCTCACCGCGGCCCAGTTCTGCTCCGCCCAGGACCGATCCTCGACGGCTGCCGTGGCCAGCCTCTGGGCGATGAGATCCACATTGTAGGAGTCCCGCGTCTTGGTGAGCATGGGCTCGATCAGCTCCGCCTGACCCAGGCCGTAGCCGAAGCGCAGGCCCGCCAGCGCGTACCCCTTCGACAGGCTGCGCAGGATGAGCAGGTTGTCGTGTCGCGCCAGCAGGCGCGTCGCATCGTGGCCGAGGGCCGGATCGACGAAATCCACGTAGGCCTCGTCGAGCAGCAGCACCCCCTCGAACGACCGGGCAAGCGCGTCTACGGCGTCGAGGTCGAAGAGGCGGCCGCTCGGCGCGTGCGGGTTCACGAGGCAGAACAGGCCGGCCCCCGCGGCGTTCGCACGTTCGCCGAGGTCCTCGGGCAGGGCGAAGTCCGCATCGAGGGGATACTCGATGGTCGGTGAACCCTGCACGGAGGCCAGCACCGGATAGAGCGAATAGCTCGGCGCGGTCGTCGCCAGCGGCTGGCCGGGCTCGAGGAAGGTGGTGAGGGCGAGGCGGAGCAGCTCGTCGCCGCCGTTCGTGGCGATGATCCAGTCCCGGGGGACGCCGTGCACCGCGGCCGCGGCGTCCCGGAAGCCGTTGGCGAAGGGCGACGGGTAGCGGCGCAGATCGGCCACGTCCAGCGCCGCCAGGGCGCGCGCCACCGCCGGGCTCGGCGCATGCGGATTCTCGTTGGTGTTGAGCTTGATGGTGCGCGCGTCCTCGGGCTGCTCGCCCCAGCGGTAGCCCTGCATGCGGCGCACGCTGTCACGTTCGAAGCGGGTCATGGATGGTCGCGGCGGTCGGAGGGAGAGCGCGCGATTCTACTGCAGGCGGGCGTCGGGAACAGGGCCGGCGAAGCGATGCGCCGCTCCGGAAAGAGCGAGGGGGCCCTGGGGCCCCCTCGCATCCTTCAGGTGACAGCGCCGAACGTCAGAGGTTGACGCCGAGCGTTGCACCGTAGAGCCGCGGCTCGTTGAAGAACGCGTTGGTGAACAGACCCGAGGAGGGGTCCGTCTGGTAGGCACCGACGATGTTGTCCTCGTCGCCGATGTTCTGGCCGAAGACGCGCACGTACCACTTCTCGTCGGCGCTCGTCAGCGTGACCTGCGCATTGATGACGTCCCATGCGTCGATCAGGTCCTGACGGCGGTTGAAGGCCGTGGTGTAGAACTCGTCCTGCCAGTAGTAGTCCACACGACCGGTGAGGTACATGCCGTTGCCGAAGGTGTGGGTGTACTGGGCGCCGAGGTTCACCGTGAGCTCCGGTGCGTTGATCAGCGAGTTGCCGTCGAGGTTCACCGCCTGCCCGCTGGGCAGGTACTCGTAGGCTGCCGCGAAGGCCGGGTCGCCGGCGATCGCCGCACCGATGGCGTTGCAGATGCCGATGCCCGATTCGGAGACGCCCGGGGTGGCCGGCAGGGACTGGCCGGCGAAGGCGCCGCCGGTGTAGACCCCGAGATCCCGATCCGTCGGCGCGAAGAAGCCACCGAGGCCGGCGATGGCGCCGATGAGCCCGAAGTTGTCGGAGAGCAGCGGAGCGCCGGCGTTCCGGGCCACCGCGCAGTTGCTGGCGTTCGCGGCGTCCTTGATCACGGTCACGTCGTCGCGGCCCTGGCTCGGATCACGCGGATCGACGGTCTCCGTGTTGCCCAGCTCGGTCTTCAGGCCGGCGATGGTCGTGTTGAACAGCCACTTCTCCGTCGGCGCGAAGATGAACTCGCCCTCGAAACCGTAGATGGTCGCGTCCGTGTTCTCGTTGAGCGAGGTCCGGTTCACGATCTTGCCGATCTGCAGGTCGCCGTAGTCGTAGTAGAAGAGATTAAGGTTGGCCTGCATGCGGCCGTCGAGCAGCGTGTTCTTCGCGCCGATCTCCCAGGCCCCGATCTCCTCGTTGTCGAAGCGCGCGGGCGTCGAGCCGAAGAGGGCGGCGTCGACGGGCGGATTGAGACCGCCGGACTTGAAGCCGATGGAGTAGGACGCGTAGAGCAGGGTCTCGTCCGTGAAGGGCAGATCCGCCGCCCAGTCGATCACGAAGCGTCCGGTCACCGCATCGAAGGTGTCCTTGTCGTCGCGATAGAGCTGTGCGCCGGGGGTACCCGGATCGCCGTCGAAGGCGCCGGCGGCCACGCCGGCCTGGAGCAGCTGCTGCAGGCCGGTAACCGGCGTGACGGACGCGTCGGGACCGATGTAGGTGTTGCTGCCGTCGAGACCGGTCACGAGCAGGGAAGGCAGCCCGAGCAGCGGGTACTGATTGTCGACCAGGCTCTTGGTGTCCTCGGAGTAGCGCAGGCCGAAGGTCAGCTTCACCGTGTCCGTGACGTCGTAGTAGGCCTCGCCGAAGAAGGCGAAGGACTCGAGGTTGAAGCGATTCGTGAAGCTGTTGAAGTAGGGCAGGCCCGCGTTGCCGAAGGCGACGGTCGGATCCGTGATCGCGCCGGCGCCCAGGCCGCCGAGGGTGCCCAGGAGCACGTTGCCGTAGTCGAGACCGGAGGCCTGGACCACGTAGTCGCCCTCGGTCGCCTCGAAGTCGAGGTAGTAGCCGGACACCAGGAAGTTCCAGGGGCCGTCGAGGCTGGTGGTGAAGCGCAGCTCGGCGCTCACCTGCTCCGAATCGCCGCCGGAGTTGTCGCGGGCGGCGCCGGTGCTGTCGAGCACGAAGTTGGTGCCGTCGATGGCGCCGAGGCCGTTGGTCGGGTCCGGCACGGTGCTGAACCAGAGCGGGCCGCCGTTCTCGACGCCGAAGAACTGGCAAGCTGCCGGCGCGGTTTCGCAGAAGCCGACCGGGACGGTCACGGCGTTCGCCGGATTGGCGGTGCCGTTGTAGTCCATGCGCGACTCGAGGCTGGTCTCCTGGTAGCTGAGGATCGCCGTGGAGCTCAGCCAGTCGTTCCAGTCGTGCTCGATGGTGGCGATGAGCAGCGTCTCGTCCGTCTCGTACTCCGGATCGAAGAAGGCGGAGATCTCGCGCACGTCGTCGGGGTTGTTGTCGTTCAGCGGCGCGAAGACGTCGAAGGCGCCGAGGCCGGCCAGTGCCGGCGACACGGCGAGACCCACGAAGAGGTTCGACGCGAACAGCTGCCCGAGGGTCGCGTTGCCGTTCAGGGATTCCGTCTGCCGCGTCGTGGGCAGGCAGCCCAGCACGCCGGAGGGATCCTGGTCGCAGAACTGTTTCTGGCTCCGTGACCGCGAGGAGTCCTCCTTGAAGTAGGACGCCATGAGATCGACGGTGGTCCGATCGCTCGCTTCCCAGCGCAGCGATGCGCGCCCGGAATACTGGGAGCGATCGTCGACGTCGTTGCCGGTGACCAGGTTTTCCGTGTAGCCCTCGCGGTCGAGGACGATACCGGCCACACGCAGGGCGACGTCGTCGCCCAGGGGGAGGTTCAGGTGGCCCTTGGCGCGGCGGTGGGCGTAGTTGCCGGCCTGGATCTCGGCGCTCGCGGACCGCTCGCCGAGCACGGGCTTGGCGGTCTTGGCGTTCACGGCGCCACCGGTGCTGTTGCGGCCGAAGAGCGTGCCCTGGGGGCCGCGCAGGACCTCCAGCTGCTCCATGTCGTAGTACTCGGTCTCGAACAGGCGCGGCGCCTGCACGTAGACGTCGTTGACGTGGATGGCGACGCCGGAGTCGCCGCTGCTCGCGGTCAGCAGGGTCCCGATGCCGCGGATCTGGAAGTTGCTGCCACCGAAGTTGCCCTTGCTGAAGGACACGTTCGGGACGTTGAACTGCAGATCGCTGAAGTTGTCGATCTGCTTGGCGTCGAGGGCGCTTGCATCGAAGGCCGAGACGGAGATCGGCACGTCCTGCACGGATTCACTGCGCTTCTGCGCGGTGACGACCACTTCCTCGATGAGCTGGGCCGCCTGGGCGGATGGAGCCATGGCCGCCGCGCACAGCAGCGGGCCGCCTGCGCGGAGCAGGAAACTGCGTGATTTCATGAACGCTCTCCCCTGGATGGGTGATCCCGTCGGCGCACGCTTGCGCCCGCGGGATGCCGCCGTGGTCGACGGCGTCGGGGAGTGTCGTCTTGGTGATCAAGCCTGCGATCACCTTGGATAGGATTATGGACGCACTCCCGCGCCCGAAGCGTAGCAGGAATGTCCCGGGATTCAACAATCCCGGTGCTGCCTTTCGCCGGCCTTTCGAGGGCCCGTTCAGGAGGCAGGGCCGGGCGGATCCTCGGGGGATGCGGGGTCGGCCCCGGACGGCGAAGGCCCTGCCAGCGCCAGATCCGGAAGTTCGCGGTTGGGCCCCAGCATCACGGCGATCCAGTGGGTGTCCGGCCGGTGCTCGAGCGCGATGCGCAGCGTGACCGTGAGCGGGACCGAGAGCAGCATGCCCACGGGGCCCAGGACCCAGCCCCAGAACACCAGCGACAGCCAGACGACCAGGGTGGACAGGCCGAGGCCCTGGCCCATGAAGCGCGGCTCCACCATGCCGCCGACGACGAAGTTCAGACCGAAGTAGGCGACGCCCAGGAATGCCGCCTCGCCGAGGCCGAGCTGAACGGCAGCGAGCAGGACCGGCGGTACCGCTGCGATGAAGGAGCCGATGTTCGGCACGTAGTTGAGCAGGAAGGCGAGCAGCCCCCAGAGCACGGCGAAATCCACGCCCATGGCGGCATTGAGCACGTAGACGAGGAGTCCGGTCAGGGCGGAGATCGTCGTCTTGATGGCCATGTAGCGATTGATGGTCTCCGTGAAGGAGGCGAAGCGCGGCAGGCTTTCTTCCGGGTCGGGCAGGATTTCCGTGAGCTTGCGCGGAATCGCGTGTGCTTCGAGGAGCATGAACACGACCGTGAGCAGGATCAGGAAGGTGTTGGAGAGCACGCCGGTCAGGCCCGACAGGGTGCGCCCCGCCATGCGCATGGCGAAACCCGGATCGACGTTCGGCAGCATCTCGCGCGTCACCTCGAGACCGAAGCCCTGCAGGAAGGTGATGCCGTCGGCCACCAGAGCGCGCAGGCGCTGCTCGTAGAAGGGGATGGCGTCGGTGAATTCGCGCGCCGACGAACCGATGAGTGATCCCAGAACCATGCCGCCCACGACGATGAGCAGGATCACGGCGATCAGTGCGAGCGCCTTGGGCACCCCGTGCCGCTGCATCCAGAACATCGGCGTCGCCGCGATCGTGGCGATGAACACCGCGAGGATGAAGGGCACCACGATGTTCACGGCGGCGCGCATGCCGGCGAGCACGATCATCAGCGCCGCGAGCGTCAGCAGCACTCGCAGGCCGCGTCCCTCGCTCATCGGAGCGCGGCCGTCCGGCGCCCGGGCGCGACCGTGAGGGTGATCGGCTCGATCTCGTACCGCGAGCCGTCGATGTGCAGCTGCGCGCAGCAGACGGGCAGGGAGAAGCGTCGCCGTCCCGGGCTGCCCGGATTGAGCAGGGGCAGGCCCTGATGACGATCGATCGTGGGGCGGTGCGAGTGCCCCACGACGATGAGGTCCGTTCCCTCCGGCGGCGGCAGGCGCCGGAGATCGGCCCGGTCGTGGCAGAGCCAGATGCGCACCGCCTCGAGGTCGACGGCGCGCGCCTCGGGCAGCGCCAGTGCCCAGGCGCCGCGATCGTTGTTGCCGCGCACGGCGATCACCGGCGCCAGCTGCCCGAGTGCAGTCAGCGTGTCTTCGGAGCAGAGGTCGCCGGCGTGCAGGACCAGCTCGACGCCAGCGAGGGCGTCGAGGAGTTCCGGTCGGATCAGATCATGGGTATCCGCGATGACGCCGACACGCAGCATGGCCGTCCGGGCGTCGCGGGGGATCGGGCGGCGCGCTCAGCCGGCGCCGTCCGTGCCGCGCGCGAGAATACCCTGGAGGAATTCGATGACGTCTGCAGCCTCGAAGTTGCGTGCCGTGGAGAGTTCACCCATGAGCGTGGCCGCGACGACCTCGCCGTTCTCGTCGAGAAAGACGGCGGCCGGGATGCCGTTCGCGATGGGATTGCCGTAGCGCTCGGCGACGTCGAGATTGTTGTCCCAGTTGCCGACGTCGACCTTCGCCACCACGAAGGCGTCCGCGACCATGGGCTTGACGGTCGGGTCCTCGAGCAGGGTCGCGAACTGGCGGCAGTCGGGGCACCAGTTGGCGCCGAACTGGACCAGCACGATCCGTCCCGTCTCCCGGGCGGCTTCGAGGGCGCCGTCGATGGCCGCATCGGCGTCCGCTTCCGGATCGTAGGGCGTGGCGAGGGGCACGAGGGGATCGTCTCCGGGCGTGGCCTGGCTGAGCGGAATCCATGCCAGGGTGCCGGCGACCAGGGCGATACGAACAAAGCTCGACAGACTCATGGAGTGATCCCTCTGATCATGCGTCGGTGGCGCAGGCTGGGCAGGCGCCGGCGCACCTCGTCGACGATGCGGGGGTCGATCTCGACGACGCCCACGCCCGGTTCCTCACCGAGATCCAGGACCACACGGCCCCAGGGATCCACGGCGAGCGAATGGCCGAAGGATACGCGGCCGCCCCCGTGGGCGCCAACCTGCGCCGGTGCGAGCATCCAGCACTGGGTCTCGATCGCGCGCGCCCGCAGCAGGACGTCCCAGTGGTCCCGACCGGTGCTGGCCGTGAACGCCGAGGGTGCCGTGAGCACCCGTGCACCGCCCTGCACGAGCGTCTCGTAGAGGGCGGCAAAGCGCAGGTCGTAGCAGATGCTCAGGCCCGTGCGGCCGAAGGGAAAGCGGGTGAGGACCGGCTGGTCGCCGGCGGCCGTCGAGGCCGATTCGGTCAGGCGGGTCCCGTCGGCGAGATCGACGTCGAAGAGATGGATCTTGCGGTAGCGCGCGAGCAGGGCTCCCTCCGGGTCGAGGTGGACGGCCGTGTTCCAGGTGCGTCGTTCGTCGCAGGCCTCAGGAAAGCCGCCGAGGAGCAGGTGGATCCGGTGCCGTCGGGCCAGCGCGCGGCAGGCCGCCAGGATCGGACCCTCGTCGTCGAGCGACTCTGCGATCGCGATCCGCTCCGCCGCGGTGCCGAGGCAGGCGAAGCCCTCCGGGACCATGACCACCTCGGCCCCCTGCGCCACGGCCGTGTCCACCGCGGCGGCCGTCGCCGCGAGATTGATCGCGACATCGGCGCCGGAACAGAGCTGCACCAGGCCGACACGGCAGCGGCGATCCAGGGCGGCCGTGTCCGCCATGACTCAGGGATCGATCAGGAACTGGACGGAGACACGCGCCTCGATCTCGATCTCGCCCGCCTCGATGGGCACGGCCGACGACTCCGCCATGGCCGCCATGCGCATGTCCATCATCATCGGTCTCGGCATGGAGGGCGCGGCGGGATCCAGGGAGAGTTCGACGATCGGCCCGAGCGTCACGCCGGCGGCCTCGGCGAGCACGCGCGCCTCGGCCATGGCCCGCGCCGTCGCCGTGCGAATCGCCGCTGCTCTTGCCTCGCCATCGTCGGCGAGCTCGAAGCGGACGCCGGAGAGATCGTTGGCACCGGCGTCGACGGCGCGCGCGAGCAGGCGCCCGACGCCGTCGAGCGCGGCCGTGGCCACCTCGACCCGGTTCTCGGCGCGATAGCCGACGATCGCAGGGCGCCAGCGATCGTCTGCATCGCGGGGCCGGGACGACCAGATGGGCGCGAGGCGCACGCCTCGGGTCTGGATCCGTTCCAGGGCGATGCCCGCACCGCGAAGGGCCCCGAGGAGGCGTTCCGTTGCGACGCTGTTGTCGGCGAGGACGACGTCCGCGACCTTGCCTTCGTTGACGACGCCGACGTCGAAGCGCGCCCGGTCCGGGGCCGTCGTGATCCGCGCCTCGCCGCTCACCAGAAGTGTCCCGCGATCCGCGTCAGCGTTCGCGGCGGTCGCGGGTCCGGTGCCCAGGCAGAGGCCGAGACCGAGCACGACGAGCATGAGCAGGGAAGTCATGGGTCGGTGCGACATCAGGGCATCTCCTCGATCGGTGTCCGGGCACTGTCGAGGGTTCAGACCCCGGCAGCGCCCCTGCGTTCCGCCGCGGCGAGCCGTTCGGGATCCACCTCGAGGGTGAAGAGCGCACCTTCCTCGTTGCCGATCAGCAGACGGCGGTCGTCGAGCCAGGTGATCGCCTCGGCCTGGCGCGTGCGCAGCAGCGGCAGGCGCTGGATCCACGGACGACCCGCCAGCCAGTCGTCACCCTCCTGGGGCCGCGGGAACAGCCAGAGCGACGAGTAGGTGAGCACGGCCAGGAGTCGCCCGTCCGGGGACAGGTCTGCGCCCGTCGCGGCCGTGAGCCCTTCGTGGCGGCTCACGAGCGTCAGCGGTGTCGAGTTCGGTCGCGCCGTCGCGGGATCGAAACGATACAGGCGTGCCCCCGGGATCATGGCGCGCACGTCCCCGGGTGTCCGGTGCTTGGTGATCAGATAGAGCACGCCCCCGTCGCTGAAGACCGCCTCGCAATCCCATTCCCACACCCGGCCCGGGAACGCCTGTTGCTCCGGATAGTGGACGCCGAGATAGCGCATCGGGCGTGCCTGGGCGACCCCGTCCGGGACCGGCTCCGTGAGTTCCCAGAAGCCCAGATCGCGACGGGCATTGCCGTTGTTGCCCGTATCGGCGAGGTAGAGGAGATCGTCGATGCGCGCGATGTCCTCCCAGTCGATGTTGCTGGCGTCGACGAGGGCGATGCCGGGCCAGGGTTCGCGGTCGGTGCCGTCGCCGCGCCCGTAGCGGGCGGCGAGGTAGGGCGGCACCATGGTCTCGAAACGCTCGTTCAGCGCGAACAGGGCCGGGGGTGAACCGCTGTCGTTGTGGGCCCAGAGCACGCCGGGATAGCGGCGGCTCGCGACGAGCCCGCTCATCTCGGCGAGCAGGAGATCGTCGACGCGACCCGCGGCCTCGAGCGGAAGGTCGATGGACCAGCCGCTGCCGTCCGCCGGCGCCGGCGCGAGTGAGGCCGCACAGGCGCACTGGGAGGCGAGGGCGAAGAGCACGATCAGCAGGGGTCGCATGGGGCGCTCCGGCGATGCGGTCCGTGAACGCGGAAGCTTACTCCGGAGAACCGGAGCCGTGCGCTGTTCCGCCCGCGCGGATCAGGTCACGGCGCGAGGACCGAGCCGTGACCGGTGCAGGACCGTCAAGGGCGGCGGCGACCGCCGGAGCCGGGTCGACCGGATCCCGGGCGGCCCGAACCTGGGCGGCCCGATCCCGGGCGGCCCGAACCCGGTCTGCGGGCGCCCCCGCGGGAGGAGGACTTCGGGCGGCGCGCCTCCTCCGGTGCGACGAGGAAGGACGCCTCCGGCTGGGTGCAGGTCAGGCTCATGCCGAGGAGTGTCTCGATCTCCGGCAGGAGGAATGCATCCGTTTCCCCCACGAAGCTGATCGAGATGCCCGTGGCCCCGGCGCGGCCCGTTCGGCCGATGCGGTGCACGTAGTCCTCGGGATCCTCGGGCAGGTCGTAGTTGATGACGTGGCTGATGGCTTCGACGTGGAGCCCGCGACCGGCCACGTCCGTCGCGGCGAGGACGCGCGTCTTGCCTTCCTTGAAGCGCTCCAGGGTGCGGACGCGCTTGTTCTGCGGCACCTCCCCGGAGAGCAGTTCGCAGTCGACGCCGAGCGCGGCGAGGCGCTCCTGGATCTCGCGCGTCGTGTCGCGACGGTTCGCGAACACGATCACCCGCTCCAGATCGAGATCGGACATGAGGTTGTACAGAAGCGGGAACTTGTCGTCCTCCGTGACCAGGTAGACGCGCTGTTCCACCCGGTCCGTGGCCACGGACTCGGGTTCGATGACGACCTTCTCGGCTTCGAGGGTCCACTGCTCCGCGAGCCGGAGGATGTCGTCGCTGAAGGTGGCGCTGAAGAGGAGCGTCTGGCGCCGGTTCTTCGGCGGTGTCTGCCGGATGATGCGGCGCACGTCGGGAATGAAGCCCATGGAGAGCATGCGATCCGCCTCGTCGAGCACCAGCTGCTCGACGCGACGCAGATCGACCTTGCCGCGCGTGAGGAAGTCCAGGAGGCGCCCCGGGGTGGCGACCAGGATGTCGACGGTCTCCGTCTCCAGCGTGCGCCGCTGCTTCTCGAAATCCATGCCGCCGACGACGCTCAGCACCTTCAGGCGACAGGGCCCGCAGAGCAGCTCCGCATCGGAGGCGATCTGCATGGCCAGTTCGCGCGTGGGGGCGATGACCAGGGCCCGGGGCGTCCCCGGAGGGCTCGGTTCCACGAGCGGGTACTCGAGTTGATGGGAGATGAGGGTGATGAGGAAGGCCGCGGTCTTGCCCGTGCCCGTCTGTGCCTGGCCAGTGACGTCGTAGTCGGAGAGGGAGTGCTGCAGCGTCTCTGCCTGGATCGGCGTGCAGTACTCGAAGCCGGCTTCGGCGATGGCCTGCATCAGGGGGCCGGGCAGGCCGAACTCCTCGAAGCGCACCCGCGGTGCCGGTGGCGGCGTCGCCAGAGCAGGCGCCTCGTCCCCCGGGCGTCCAGTCGCGGGGCCCTCGGTCGGAGCGCCCTCGGCGCCGGGATCCTGATCCGCATGGCGGCAGGCGGCGTGGCGGCCGCGCAGCGTCGAGAACGGCCCGGTACGTCGACCCAGGCTCATGCGCTGTCTCCCGCGAGCAGTCGTCGGGCACTGGCGAGCTTCACGCTGTTCACGAACACGTCCATGGCATGGCGCACATCCTCGAGCGGTGGGTAGGTGGGCGAGATGCGGATGTTGCGGTCCTCCGGATCATGGCCGTAGGGGAAGGTCGCGCCCGCAGGCGTCAGCTTGACGCCGACCTCGCCGGCGAGGCGCACGACTTCGGACGCCACGCCCGGCAGCGTATCCACGGAGACGAAGTAGCCGCCCTCCGGGTCGGTCCAGCTCGCGAGCCCCGAATTGCCCAGGCCCGCGTCGAGGGCATCGCGTACGGCTTCGAACTTGGGGCGGATCAGCGCCGCCTGACGACCCATGTGCGTGCGCAGGGTGGCGAGATCGGGCAGCAGGCGCGCGTGGCGCAGCTGGTTCACCTTGTCGGGGCCGATCATGAGCGCGGACAGGCGCTTGGTGAAGGCCTCGAGCACCGGCGCCGCGGCCGCGAAGAAGGCCACCCCGGAGCCCGCATGGGTGATCTTCGAGGTCGAGGCGAACATGGCGATGCCGTGCTCGGTGCCGGCGTCCCGTGCGAGCTGCATGATGTCGGCGAGTTCCGGAGGGGTCTCGCCGAGATCGTGCACGGCGTAGGCATTGTCCCACAGCACCCTGAATCCGGGGCCCGCGAGGGCTGGCAGGCGCGCGAGCCGGGCCACGGTCTCGTCGCTGTACACGCAGCCCGTGGGATTCGAGTACTTGGGCACGCACCAGATGCCCTTGATCCCGGGATCGGCCGTGACAGCCGCTTCCACGGCGTCCATGTCGGGGCCATCGATGCCCATGGGCACGGTCACGAGCTCGATGCCGAGTTGCTCGCAGATGGTGAAGTGGCGGTCGTAGCCGGGTACGGGGCAGAGCACCCGGATGGGCATGCCCTGGTCGCGCCAGGCGCTGCCCGGGCCCTCGAGACCGAAGAGGTGCGCCGTCTCGACGAAGAGGTACATGAGCGTGAGGCTGGAGTTGCCGCCGGCCATCACGAGCTCTGCAGGCACACCGAGCAGGGCGCCGCCGAGGCGACGCGCCTCGTCGATCCCGAGCAGGCCCCCGTAGTTGCGCACGTCCGTGCCGTCCGCGGCGCGGTAGTCCCCGTCGAGGATGCCGTCGAGTGCGTCGGAGAGATCGAGCTGATCCGGCGCGGGCTTGCCTCGGGTGAGATCGAGGGCGAGGCCGGCCTGGCGGAAGGCGTCGTGACGTGCCCGCGCCTCGGCCTCGAGGCGCGTGAGCGCGTCGCGATCGAGTGGGGTGCCCTGTTCGGCAAGGGATGTCTTCACTGATGACTCCAGGTTTCGAGGCGGGACCCTGGTCCGTCGCGCCTGCTCAGACAGCGAGGCCTTCGAGTTCGTCCGCGCCGAGCATGAGATTGAGGTTCTGGACGGCCGCGCCGCCGGCGCCCTTGCCGAGATTGTCGAGGCGCGCGACCAGCAGCAGCCTCGATCCCTGCCCGAAGACCAGCAGATCGACACGATTGCTGTCGTTGCAGGCTTCGGGATCGAGGAATCCCTGCTCGAGCAGGGCGTTCCCGTCCGGTTCGGCGACGCGCACACAGGGCTCGCCCGCATAGCGTTCCCTGAGCAGGGCGACCAGCTCCGCGGCATCGATGGGGCGCCGAAGCAGATCTGCCGGCAGTGGCACGGACACCAGCATGCCCTTGTAGTGCGGTGCCACGGCCGGCGCGAAGAGCGGTGCTTGCGCCAGCCCCGTGTAGTGCTGCATCTCGGGCAGATGCTTGTGCTGGAGCCCCAGGGCGTACATGCGCACCGCCGGCATGCTGGCGACGCCCGCTGCCTCGGCCGCCCGGTAGCCGTCCACCATGCTCCGTCCGCCTCCCGAGTAGCCGGACAGGGCGTGGACCGTGAGCACGCGCTCCGGTGCGATCAGCCCGGCGTCCACCAGGGGGCGCACGGCGAGAATGAAGCCCGTGGAATAACAGCCGGGGTTCGCGACTCTCCTCGCGCCCCGGATCGCGTCGCGCTGCCCGGGGGCCAGTTCGGCCATGCCGAAGACCCAGTCCGGTGCCGTGCGGTGCGCCGTGCTGGCGTCGAGGATCCGGACCGAGGGGGCGTCCACCAGGGCGACGGCCTCGCGGGCGGCGTCGTCGGGCAGGCAGAGAATCACCAGGTCCGCGCTGTTGAGGAGCTGGCGTCGGGCCTCGGGATCCTTGCGCCGGGCGGGATCGATCTCCAGGAGCTCGATGTCGGCGCGGCCCTGCAGGCGGGCATGGATCTCCAGCCCGGTGGTACCTGCCTGGCCGTCGATGAACACCCGATGAGACACGCGCTGCCACTGGCTCCTGGACAAATCCGGCGCGCGAGTATAGATGCAGCGTCGCCGGGCCTGCAAAGCGTGGAGCAGGGGCTCAGCGCAGGGTGCGGAACGCCTCGCGTATGTCGGCGAGCAGGAACTCCGGGACCTCCAGCGCCGCGAAGTGCCCGCCGCGGGGATATTCCTTCCAGTGATGGAGGGCGAACTGACGCGCCACCCAGGCCCGCGGGGGCAGGTAGAGCTCGCCGGGAAACACCGCCACCGCCGTGGGCGTCTCCACGCGCTCCGGGGTCGGCGGATCGGCCGGGTGGCGGCGATTCGCGTAGTACAGGCGCATGGACGAGCCGATGGTGCCCGTGAACCAGTAGAGGGCGACGTTGGTGAGGGCGTCGTCCAGGGCGATCGCCCGGGTGAAATCCCCGTCGTGATGGCTCCAGGCATGGAATTTCTCGAGGATCCAGGCCGCCAGCCCCACCGGCGAGTCGTTGAGGCCGTAGGCGAGCGTCTGCGGTCGCGTTCCCTGGATCTCCTGGTATCCGAGGCCGTCGCGCATGGCGCGGTTGCGCGCCTCGAGGCGCTGCCGCTCGAGCTCCGTGACCCCCTCGAAGGGATCCGCGAGATCCCGCGGACGGCGGGCGAAGACCAGGTTCAGGTGAATGCCCGCGCAGGCGGGGTCCAGGGCGCCGAGCCAGGTGGACACGTGCGCACCCCAGTCGCCGCCCTGGGCGAAGTAGCGGCCGTAGCCGAGATCGCGCATGAGCGCCGCGAAGGTCTCCGCCACCCGCTTGCCGTTGAAGGCATGGGTGGTCGGCGCAGCGGAGAATCCGTAGCCCGGCAGGGAGGGGCAGACGACGTGGAAGGCGTCGTCCGCGGACCCGCCGAACGCGGTCGGGTCCGTCAGGGGCGCGACCAGATGCCTGAACTCGATGAAGGATCCCGGCCAGCCATGGGTCAGGAGCAGCGGGACGGCGCCCGCGTGCGGAGACCGCTGGTGAACGAAATGCAGGCGCTGCCCGGCCACGTCGGCGACGAACTGATCGAGACCGTTGAGCTGGGCTTCCTGCGCGCGCCAGTCGAAGTCCTCCGCCCAGTAGCGGCAGGCGCCCTGCAGCCAGTCCCGGTCGGTCCCGTCGGCCCAGGCGCAGGGGAGGCTGTCGGGCCATCGCGCGTCCCGCAGGCGCCGCCGCAGCGATTGGATCTCCTCCTCGGGCACCCGGATCCGGAAGGGCTCGGGCGTCATGGCATCCCTCCTTGCGGTCGCATGGCATCGCCCAGCAGCGCGAGCGTGAGGCGCCAGAGGAGCCACACCAGGGCCAGGGGCACCAGCAGGGTCTGCAGCAGGAAGACCACGACCAGATCGATGACCCGTTCCGAGGCGAGGTCGATGCGGTCGCCGAGGGCCTTCAGCCGCGCATCCAGGTCCAGCCGCTCCCGCTGATCGTCCGGGTAGCGACGCAGGCTGTCGATCCAGCCCTCCTCCGAGCGATCGCCCGTGGGTGGCGCGGTCTCGATGCGATCGATCGCCTCGCGGGTGGTTTCGAGGACCGCGACGGCGGCCTCGCGTCGGGGCTCCAGCCAGCGTTCGCTGAAGGCGTGGGCGCCGAGCGCGGTCAGGGGCACGCACAGGCGCACGAAGAGCAGGAGGATCAGCAGTCGCGGCAGCCAGGCGTTGCCGTCGCTGCGCCCGAGCAGCGGCCACCAGGTGCGCAGGGTGCAGAGCGCCGCGAGCAGGGCCAGGGCGAGGCTCAGGGCCGGCGCCGAGGCCGCGTCCAGGAGCACCGCCTGGACGCCCAGGGCCGCGGTCGCCGCGAGCATCAGCCAGGAGAAGCGCTCGACGAGATCGTTCAGCGGATCGAGCAGTTCACCGACGCTGAGGGTGACGCCGACGCCTGCCGGCTGCAGGGCCACCTCGGTGCCCTGGACGACGGAGATGACCCCGTTCAGGGCCCGCGTGGCCGCGAAGGTGGCGAGGGCGCGGCCGGCCATGGCGTCCAGGCGGGCCTCACCGGCTGCGTAGAGGGGTGGCCAGAGCGCGAGCAGCGTGGTGGCGGCGATGGCCAGGGTGAGCAGGATGCGGCGGCGCAGCACGGCACTCACGTGCCTTCAGCCACGGAGCATGCGGAAGAGTTCCTCGAGCTTCTCCGAGATCACGTCGCGGATGTCCGCTCGCTCCAGGGCGGACCGGTGCTCGAGCCCCCCGAGGCGGATGCGGTGCAGGTGAAGCACGGGCCACTGCTCCTCGAGTTCGCGCAGGTCCCCCTTGACCAGCACCGGCAGGAAGGGGTCCCCCGGCGGACGCTTCTTCATGATCGCGCGAATGCCCGCCTCGAAGGGGATCTGCCGCGGCCCCATGCTGCGGTCCTTGAGCAGATTGGTGAGGAACAGCCCGGGCTTGGTGATGAGGTCTCCGGGGATGATGTAGAGCCCCGTCTCGAGCACCGCGTCCGGCGGAATGCCGAAGAAGGTCTCGTGGTAGGCCGTCGGATCCGGGAGGATGACGATCTTCCGGTTCTCTTCCTCGGGATAGAAGATGTCGTAGTTCGAGTAGAGCTGCTCGACGGCGCCCGAATAGACACAGAGCGTCTGCTGGAAGGTCTGCACGAATTCGGCGGCGCGACGGTGGTCGCCGAAATCGTCGAGACTCCAGGCCAGATCCGGATTATCGACCTTCGCGAAATCCATGCTCACGCCTTCCGGTGTCGATGCCGGATGGTAGCAGGCTGCGCCCGTTGCGCCGTGGCCTGACGCGGCCACCGCACAGGGCCTCGCGAATTGCCGACCGGAGGTCGCCGCACGGCGTCAGGATCTTGACGCAGCGCCGGCGAGGCCGGGCAGGGCATCGAGCCATGCCGAGAGGTCCCGGAGCTCGTCCATGCAGATCTCGTGACCCATGGGGTACTGGTGCCAGCGCACCTCGAAGCCGAGAGACTCGAGGGTCGTCCGCCCCGTGGCGGCTCGCGCCAGGGGAATCATGCCGTCCGCCTGGCCGTGGGCGAGGAAGATCCGGCCCGCGGCATTGGCCAGGCCGCAGCGTTCCGCGGCCGCCGCATGATCGTGGAGGTAGGTCGACAGGCCCACGGCCCCCGCGAGTCGATGCTCCGACGCGAGGAAACTGTCCAGGGCGATGACGCCCCCCTGGGAGAAGCCGCCGATGACGATGCGCTCGGCGGGCACGCCGCGGGCGATCTCGCGCTCGATCAGTTCCTGTGCCCGGGCCACGGAGTCGCTGAGCCCCGGCGCCGCGCCCGCCGCGCCGGGATCGATGTCGTACCAGGCACGTACGCGCATGCCACCGGCCATGGCCACGGTGCGCAGCGGGGCATCGGGAAACAGGAAGCGCCAGCGGGCGCGATCCGGGCCGGCGAGATGGGTGGCGAGCGGCGCGAGGTCGTTGCCGTCGGCGCCGAGCCCGTGGAGCAGGATCAGCGCCGTATCGGCGTCGTCGGGTCCGGCTTCGATGATCTGCCCGGTCGGCTCATCCATGATCCTGCGCACCCCGCTCGGCGACGACCCTGTGGGATAATGCCCGCTCCGGCTACGAGGCGTCGATGACCGAACCGTCCACCGAACGGGCCCAGGGGCGCGATCTGCGCAGCCTGCGCCCGGCCCTGCGTTTTCTCGCGCCCTACTGGCCCGCGGTGGTCGGTGCGACGATCGCACTGGTCATCACGGCCAGCGTGACCCTGTCCGTGGGGCAGGGCATCCGCCTGCTCATCGACGAGGGGTTCACGAACGGCTCCCCGGAGCTGCTCATCCGCAGCATCGGCGTCTTCGCCGTCATGGTCCTGGCGCTGGCGCTGGGCACCTTCGTCCGGTTCTATCTCGTGTCCTGGGTCGGCGAGCGGGTCTGCGCCGATATCCGTCGCGCCGTCTTCGACCACGTGATCAGCCTGCATCCCGGCTTCTTCGAGGCGAACTTCGCCAGCGAGATCCAGTCGCGGATCACCACGGACACCTCCGTGCTGCAGACGGTGATCGGCTCCAGCGTGTCCATCGCCATGCGCAACCTGCTCATGTTCGTCGGTGGACTGGTCCTGCTCTTCATCACCAATCCTCGCCTGTCGCTGTTCGTGATCGTCAGTGCCCCGCTGGTGATCGCGCCCATCATCCTGTTCGGGCGCAAGGTGCGTCGTCTGTCCCGGGACAGCCAGGATTCGATCGCGCACGTGGGCAGCTACCTCTCCGAGGCCCTGCGCCAGATCAAGACGGTGCAGGCCTACAACCACGAGGGAGAGGATCGTCGCCGCTTCTCGCGCCACGTGGAGGACGCCTTCGACGTCGCCGTCCGCCGCATCCGCCAGCGCGCCACGCTCATCACCCTGGTCATGGTGCTGGTGCTCGCGGCCATCGCGGGCATGCTCTGGGTCGGCGGGCAGGACGTGCTCGCGGGGCGCACCAGCGCAGGGGATCTGGCGGCCTTCATATTCTACGCCTTCGTGGTGGCGGGCTCCGTGGGCGCGATCAGCGAGGTCGTGAGCGATCTGCAGCGCGCGGCGGGCGCGACGGAGCGCCTCATGGAACTCCTCGCCGCCCGGTCCGAGCTGCCGCTCCCCGAGACACCGCAGACGCTGCCCGAGCCGGTCCGGGGCGCCATCGACATCCGCGGCATGCGCTTCGCCTATGCGACCCGCCCGGACCGTGCTGCCCTCGACGGGATCGACCTGCGGGTCGCGCCCGGTGAGTCCGTGGCGCTGGTGGGGCCCTCGGGAGCGGGCAAGTCGACGCTCTTCGATCTGCTCCTCCGCTTCTACGATCCCCTCGAGGGGTCGATCTGCTTCGATGGCCTCGACCTGCGGAGCCTGGATCCCGCCGATCTGCGCCGCCACGTCGCGCTCGTGTCGCAGGATCCCGTGCTGTTCAGCGGCACGGTCGAGGACAACATCCGCTACGGATGGCCCGATGCGCCCTTCGAGAAGGTCCGGGCCGCAGCGCAGGCGGCCTTCGCGGACCGCTTCATCGAGGAGTTGCCCGAGGGCTATGCGACGGAGCTGGGTGAAGGGGGCGTGCGCCTGTCCGGCGGTCAGCGCCAGCGCGTCGCCATTGCCCGAGCGGTGCTCAAGGATCCGCGCGTGCTGCTGCTCGACGAGGCCACGAGTGCGCTCGATGCAGAGAGCGAGCACATGGTCCAGCTCGCGCTCGAGCGCCTCGCGGCGGGTCGGACGACCCTGGTCATCGCCCATCGTCTCGCGACGGTCATGGGCGTCGATCGCATCGTGGTGCTCGATCAGGGTCGGATCCTCGCGGAAGGCACGCACGCTCGCCTCCTCGAGGCGAGCCCCCTCTACGCGCGGCTCGCGGAGCTGCAGTTCGGCGTGGGGCGGCGCGACGAGGGGGACGCCGTCGATCGGGAAGCGGCGAGCTTCTGAGGCCCCTGTCGGGCGCCCTCAGCGTTCCGACGGCGAGGCCCTGCGCGGATCGCTCGCGCCGTCCCAGAGCGGGAGCTGTTCCGCAGGCGCGCGGCGCGCACGAAAGCCGACGCCGATGCCGAGCAGGCGGACCGGTCGCCGGCCGCGATCCCAGGCGGTGGCGAGCAGCCGCTCGAAGGCCGGGCCGGCAGGGCCGAGGGCGGGACCCTCGGCCGTGGTGGTCGTGAAATCGTCGAAGCGGACCTTCACGAAGCGTTTCGTCGCGGCCTCGTCGCCTCCCGCGCGCTCGAGCCGTTGCTCGAGGCGCTTGAACAGATCCTCCAGGGCACGCAGGCAGCCCGGGAGCCCTTCGATGTCCTCGGCGAAGGTGCGCTCCACGGAAACGGACTTGCGGGTGGTCCGCGGCTGGACCGGCCTGGCGTCGATGCCCTGGCTCAATTCCCACAGGCGGTGGCCGAAGCTGCCGAAGCGTTCCGCGAGGGTGAGGGGTCCGAGGGCCCGCAGATCCGCGCAGTCGTGCACGTCCATGCGCGCGAGACGCTCCGCCGTGCGCGGCCCGACGCCGTGGAGACGCGCCACCGGAAGGGCGCGCACGAAGTCGTCCACGTCCTCGGGTCGAATGACGAACTGCCCGTCGGGCTTGTTCCAGTCGCTGGCCACCTTGGCGAGAAACCTGTTCGGGGCGACACCGGCGGAGAGCGTGATGCCGAGTTCCCGGCGCACCGCACCGCGAATCGCCTCGGCGATGAGCGTGCCGCTGCCCCGGAGCAGGGTCGTGCCCGTGACGTCCAGGTAGGCCTCGTCGAGGGAGACGGGCTCGATGACCTCCGTGAAGCGGCGGAAGATCTCCTGCACCGCGCGGGACACCTCGCGGTACTTGTCCATGTCGGGCCGGATCAGGACCAGGTCCGGACAGAGCCGCAGCGCCCGCGCTGCCGGTTGCGCCGAATGCACGCCATAGCGGCGCGCCTCGTAGTTACAGGTGGCGATCACGCCGCGGCCGTCCGGCGTGCCGCCCACAGCGACGGGGCGTCCGGCGAGTTCCGGGCGATCGCGCACTTCCACGGCAGCATAGAAGCAGTCGCAATCGCAGTGGATGATCTTGCGCTGCACGCCCTCGTTCATGAATCGATGCCGCCCCTCGCATGCTCTTCGCACTCTACCGCGGGCGCGACGTCCGTACCGCTTGCCGCGGGATCGTCGATCCCCCCAACGAGCGTTCGCGGGTGCACGGCCGTCCCCGGGCGCGGCGCGCCATGGATCGAATTGCGCGCCCTCGGCCCTCTGCTAAGATGCCGCAACGCCCGGGGCGCGTGAAACGCCGTGTCGCGGGCATCCGTCGACAGCGCTGGAGGCAACCCGTGGGTCCACTCGCCGGCTACCGCATCATCGAACTTGCCGGCATCGGGCCGGGTCCCTTCTGCGGCATGATGTTGTCCGACATGGGTGCGGAGGTGATCCGGGTCGATCGTCCGGCTCCCGGCGCCCGTGCGCCGAAGGACGTGCTCGTCCGGAACCGTCGTTCGATCGCCATCGATCTGAAACGGCCCGAGGGCGTCGAGGCGGTCCTGCGTCTCTGCGAAGGGGCCGATGCGCTCTTCGAGGGCTTCCGCCCCGGCGTCACGGAACGCCTGGGTCTCGGCCCGGACGACTGCATGAGCCGCAATCCGAAACTGGTCTACGGGCGCATGACCGGCTGGGGGCAGGACGGGCCCATGGCCCAGGCGTCCGGGCACGACATCAACTACATCGGTCTCGCCGGTGCGCTGCACGCGATCGGTCGCCCGGGCGAGCGCCCGGTCCCGCCGCTCAATCTCGTCGGTGATTTCGGCGGCGGGGGCATGCTGCTCGCCTTCGGCCTCGTCTGCGGCCTGCTCGAGGCGCAGCGATCGGGTCAGGGACAGGTGGTCGACGCCGCCATGGTGGACGGTGCCGCATCCCTCATGGCCATGTTCTTCTCCTTTGCCGCGCAGGGTGGCTTCAGCGATCAGCGCGGCACCAATCTCCTCGATGGCGGTGCGCACTTCTACGACACCTACGAGACCCGCGACGGCAAGTACGTCTGCCTCGGCTCGATCGAGCCGCAGTTCTACGCGCTGCTCATCGAGAAGGCCGGTCTCGATCCGGAGGTCTTCCGGCCGCAGATGGACCGGGCCCAGTGGCCACAGCTGAAGGAGCGGCTCGCGGAAGTGATGCGCACGAAGACGCGGGACGAGTGGTGTGCGCTCATGGAAGGGACGGACGTGTGCTTCGCGCCCGTGCTGTCGATCTTCGAGGCACCGGAGCACCCGCACAACCGTGCGCGCGGTACCTTCATCGAGGTCGATGGCGTGCCCCAGCCGGCCCCGGCGCCGCGCTTCAGCCGGACGGCGCCCGAAGTGCGCGGCGCGGCGCCGGCGCCCGGGGCCGATTCGACCGAGATCCTGCGCAGCTTCGGGTTCTCGGATGCGGAGATCCACGGTCTGACGGAGCAGGGCGCCGTATCGGCCGGCTGATCGCGGCCGGTCCAGCGCACAGGGACGATCTGCGGGGACAGTCACGACAGCATCCGAGGTGCACAGGATGAGCGTAGAACTTCTCGACACGCCGCGATTCCACGGATACCGGGTACGACGACAGATCGGCGGCAGGACCTTCCAGGAGTACTTCTCCCTGAAGGAGAACGGGAAGCGGATCCGTGGCGCACCTCGCGCGGCGATCAAGGCGCGTGCCGAGGCCCGCGACGCTGAACTGGCCGCGCTGCAGACACAGGCCCGGGAGAAGGCCGCGCGGGAAGTGCACATCGATGCGTCCGGGCGCGTTCGCGGCATTCTCTTTCGCATGAAGACCGAGAAGAGCGGTACGCGAACCCCCGTCTTCCAGATCGGCATCATGTCCTCCCTCGAGGATCGCATCGTCAACACCACGGTTTCCATCAGCCTTCACGGCCTGGCCGGGGCCTGGCAGCGGGCCGTGGAGTTCTATGCGACCCACAAGCAGATCGGCAAGCGCACCGCCGCCTACCGGGCGCTCGTCTCGGCACAGCCGAGCGAGGCCGACCTGAAGCGGATGACGCGCGCCGCAGCGCGCGCACGACCCTGATGTGCAGGCACCGGTGAGCTATCGCGAGGTCCTGCAGGCATCACTCCGTGATCCGTCCGCGTTCTGGCTGGAGCGCGCCCGGGCGATCCACTGGTCGAAGACGCCGACCCGGGCCTTCGACCAGGACGCGCACGGCATCGCGCACTGGTTTCCGGACGGTGAGCTCAACACGGCCTGGCTCTGCCTGGACGCACATGTCGAGGCGGGCCACGGCGATCGTGTCGCGCTCATCCACGATTCCCCGGTCACGGGGCGGACGACGCACCTGACCTACGCCGAGCTGACCGAGCGGGTCGCCCGCTTCGCCGGGGGGCTGCGCGATCTCGGCGTCGGCCCGGGTGACCGGGTGATCGTCTACATGCCCATGGTCCCGGAAGCGCTGATCGCGATGCTGGCCTGTGCGCGCATCGGCGCCGTGCATTCGGTGGTCTTCGGCGGCTTCGCACCGCGCGAACTGGCCCTGCGCATCGACGATGCGCGTCCCCTCGTGCTCGTGAGTGCATCCTGCGGGATCGAATTCGATCGGGTCATTCCCTACGGTCCGCTGGTCGAGGAGGCGCTGGGCCTGGCGCAGCACCCGCCGGCGCACTGCGTGATCCTCGATCGACCGCAGGCGCCCGCGACGCTCCGCGCAGGGCGGGACCACGACTGGCAGCAGTTCGAGGCGCGATCCACGCCCGTGGCGAGCGTGCCGGTGCCCTCGACCCATCCGCTCTACATCCTCTACACCTCGGGCACCACGGGCCGGCCGAAGGGCGTCGTCCGGGATCATGGTGGCCACGCGGTCGCGCTGCGCTATTCCATGGAGGCCATCTACGATGTCGGTCCCGGTGACGTCTTCTGGGCGGCATCGGATGTCGGCTGGGTCGTCGGTCACTCCTACATCTGCTACGCGCCCCTCCTGACCGGTTGCACCTCGGTGGTCTACGAAGGCAAGCCCGTGCGCACACCCGACGCGGGCGCCTTCTGGCGGGTCATCGCCGAACACGGCGTGCGGGTCTTCTTCGTCGCGCCGACGGCGTTCCGCGCCATTCGCAAGGAGGATCCCGAGGCCGTCCTCCGCGAGCGCCACGACCTGGGGTGTCTCGAGCGGCTCTTCGTCGCCGGTGAACGCTGCGATCCGCCGACCCTGTCCTGGCTCGAGGACAGGCTCGGGATCCCCGTCATCGATCACTGGTGGCAGACGGAGACCGGCTGGCCCGTCTGCGCCGTTCCGGCCGGGGTCGAAGCACTGCCGACGCGCGCGGGCTCCGCCGGTCTGCCCATGCCCGGCTACGATCTGCGGGTGCTCGACGACGACGGGAGAGAGGTGCCCGCAGGCGAGAGTGGTCACCTCGTCCTCGCGCTGCCCCTGCCGCCGGGGACCCTGCCGACGGTCTGGGGCGACGAGGATCGGTTCCGCGCCGGCTATCTCGAGCGCTTTCCGGGGTACTACCACACGGGCGACGGCGGCCATCAGGACGCGGACGGCTACGTCTTCGTCATGGGCAGGACCGACGACGTCATCAACGTGGCGGGACATCGCCTCTCCACCGGCGAGATCGAGGAGGTCGTCGCCGCCCATCCGGCGATCGCCGAGTGCGCCGTCGTGGGCGTCGCGGACCGTGACCGGGGCGAGGTGCCCGTCGCCCTGGTGCTGCTCAAGGACGGCAGCAACCTCGATGCGGGGACGCTCGAAGCCGAACTCGTGGCGCGCGTCCGGCACGAGATCGGAGCCTTCGCGAACTTCCGCCGTGCGCTCGTCGTGGATCGCCTGCCCAAGACGCGGTCGGGCAAGATCCTGCGCAAGACGCTGCGTCGACTCGCCGCCGGCGACGCCGTGGAGGTGCCCTCCACCATCGACGATCCCGCCATCGTCGACGAGATCGCTGCACGCATGAAGACGGCGGGTCTTCTCTCCTGAACCCGGGTCGAGCGTCGACCCTTCGGAGCGTGCGGGCGCCGCACTGTGATGTGCAGCGCCACCGTGTATAGTCGTGGATTCAGGGCTCGCAGGCAGTTCGCGTCCCGTCCTTCGGGCACGTGCGAGCGAGCGCAACGAAGACCGCGCCGCCCGGCGTTCGGGCATCCTGCAGCGACGGGCAGGAAGGTGAGTACCGGCATGATCATCGTTCACGGCACCATTCCCATCCGAGCCGATCAGCGCGACGAGGCACTCGAACTCGCGCGTCGCATGGAAGATGCCTCGCGGCTCGAAGCGGGCTGCATCAGCTATGCATTCTTCGTCGGTCTGAGTGATCCGAACACGCTCATGCTCTTCCAGGAGTGGGAGAGTGCGGACGCCCTGCAGCAGCATTTCGAGACCGAACACATGGAGCGGTTCCTCGAGGCGCTCCCCGGCATCGTCAACGGCGAGATCCATACGCGGCGCTATGCGGTCGAGGTCGACGGCGTGGACGACGCCGACGAGGGTCTGCCCGAGGAGGACGGCAGCGCGACCGGCGTGTCGACCATCGAGCCCCGCGGCAAGCCGCCGATCATTCATTGATGCGCACCATGGGGACTTCCGAAGAGCCACACTTCCGCGGCGAGCCGACCGGCACGCCGGTGGTCGAGCCGCCAGCGCTCGATCTGCGGGTGCGTGACGGCGACGCCGAGGACGCCTGGGCCGTGGCGAGTCGGATCGGCGAGTTCGGCGGGGACGCCGACCGCTATGGTCGGGACGTCTATCTGCGGCGCCTGGCCGAGCCCGGTTCGCGCGTCCTCATCGCGTCCGTCGGTGACGAACCCGTGGGGTTCAAGGCCGGCTACGACCGCTATCGGGACGGCAGCTGGTACAGCTGGATGGGCGGGGTGGTCGCACCCTGGCGTGGCCGCGGGATCGCGCAGGCGCTGCTCGATGCGCAGGAACGATGGGTCCGCGACCAGGGTTACCGCGTCATCTACGTCAAGACGCGCAACCGCCACAAGCGGATGATCTCCTTCCTCGCCGCCAACGACTACGATGTGCTGCGGGTCGACGAGAAGGCGGCGCTCGCCGAGTCCAGGGTGCTCTTCTGCAAGCGACTCATCCCCTTCAGCGACGCCGAGTTCCGGCGCTGAGCCGACAGGTCGGCGCCGTCCTCAGGATTCTCCTTCCCCGGATGCAGGTCCCGCCAGCGCCTGATCGCGCAGGCCGCGCTGCCGTGCGAAGAAGGTCGAGGAGATGAACAGGCTGATGGCGAAGAACAGCGCGGCGCCACCGGACAGGCGCGCGGCCGGGTCCAGGACCGCCATCACGCCGTAGGCGAAATAGAGCAGCGAGACGAAGGACACGCCGGCCGCTGCGCGGGCGCTGCCGCGCAGCAGCGCGGGGACGAACAGCAGCAGGGGCAGGGTCTGCGCCGCGAGCAGGGCGAAGCTGGCCGGGCTGCCGGCGTCCGCGCTGCCGAAGAGCCGGACCAGACCGAACACGGCGAACAGACTGCCGATCGAGATCAGCATCAGGAAGTGCCACAGGCGTTCGGCGGGAGAGGGGCGATCGCTGCGCACGGTGCCGGGTGCTCGGCGGGAGGACATGAGGCTTGCTCCTTGGGACACGAGCCCGTGTCGTTGCTGCGGTGGGTCGCACTGTCGCGACCGCTGTTCCTCAACGGAGCCCCTGAAGGGCCCCCGCGATACGGGTCACCCGGGCGCCGAGGTCCCGGCAGAGGCGGGCTTCGTCCTCGCTGAGGGGGGCGCCCTCCGTCCCTGCATGGTGGCTCGCACCATAGGGCGTTCCGCCCGTGGTCGATCGCATGAGGGTCCCGCCTTCGTAGCTCAGGCCCGTGATCAGCATGCCGTGGTGCAGCAGGGGCAGCATCATGCTCAGGAGCGTCGTCTCCTGGCCCCCATGGAGACTGGCCGTGGAGGTGAAGACCGCGGCCGGCTTCCCCGCAAGGGCGCCGCGCATCCAGAGCTCGCTCGTGCCGTCGATGAAGTGCTTGAGCGGCGCCGCCATGTTGCCGAAGCGCGTGGGGCTGCCGAGCACGAGGCCGGCGCAGCGGTCGAGATCCTCGAGCGTACAGTAGAGCGCGCCGTCCTCGGGGATCTCCGGGCTGGCCACGCGGGTGTCGGGCGCGACCCGCGGCACCGTCCGCAGGCACGCAGTCCCGCCCGCGGACTCGATGCCGCGGGCGATCTGCCGGGCCATGGCGGCGGTGCTGCCCTTGACGCTGTAGTAGAGCACCAGGATGTCGTTCATGCGCGGCGATGCTCGCGGGTGTCCTCGGCGAGGAGATCCAGGATCCGTTCGGGCGGGCGTCCGATCACGGCGCGGTCCCCCAGGACGAGGATGGGTCGCTGCAGGAGTTGCGGATGCGTCACCAGGGCGTCCAGCAGCGCCGCGTCGTCGGCGCCTTCGAGCCCGAGGGACGAGAACAGGGCGTCGCTGTTCCGGACCAGCGCGTCGACGCCACAGCCGAGCCCCGCGAGCAGCGCCTCGAGGGCTGCCTTCGTGGGCGGCGTGTCGAGGTAGGCTACAATCTCCGGCTCGATGGACCGCTCCCGGAGAAGCGCGAGCGCCGCCCTGCTCTTCGAGCAGTCGGGGTTGTGCCACAGGGTCACCCTGTCCATCCGCCTGTCCATCCGCACGGCCCGATCGGGCGCCGAGTCTACCAGTGAGGCCCAGCGATGAGCAGGACGCCGGCCCGTCATCTGCAGGACGCTGCCAGGGCGCTCGTCGACTTCGTCCGCTATGTCGCTCATCGCTTCATGCAGAACGGCGGCACCGAGACTGCGGCGGCGCTGACCTACACGACACTGTTCGCCGTCGTTCCCTTCATGACCGTCACCTACTCCCTGCTGTCCGCCGTCGAGGCCTTCGAGGGCGTGGGGGACCGGGTGCGCGAATTCCTGTTCTCGAACTTCGTGCCCGCGGCCGGTGAGGCGGTGGAAGCCAAGCTCATCGAGTTCTCCGAGCAGGCCCGGCAGCTCACGGCGATCGGCACGGCGTTCCTCGTCGTGACGGCCTTCATGATGCTCGTGAACGTCGAGAAGGCCTTCAACCGGATCTGGCGGGTGCGGGAACCCCGGCGGGGCGTGAGTCGTTTCCTCCTCTACTGGGGCGTGCTGACGCTGTCGCCCTTGCTCATCGGCCTCGGCTTCGCCATCAGCTCCTATCTGTTCTCGCTCCCCCTGATCCAGGGCACGGACGGCTTCGGCGTGCGCGAGCGTCTGCTGCGCATGCTGCCGTTCCTGTTCTCCTGTGGCGCCTTCACGGTGCTCTACGCCGCCGTGCCGAACACGCGGGTCCGGCTGGCGCACGCCTTCCTCGGCGGTGTGCTCACCATGCTCGCCTTCGAGAGCGCGAAGCACGGCTTCGCACTGGTGATGAAGCGCTCCACGGTCGAGGTGATCTACGGCACCTTCGCGGCGGTCCCGCTGTTCCTCGGCTGGGTCTTTCTGACCTGGACCATCGTGCTGCTCGGTGCGGAGATCGTCGCAGCGCTGCCGGTCCATCGTCATGCGTCCACTCGGTCGCGCACCCCGGTGCTGCTCAGGGTGCTGGAGCTGCTCTTCCGGGTGCATCGCCAGCACCGCGCTGGAGGCGCGCTGACGGATCTGATCGCGCGGCCGGTGCTGGAGCCGCTCGGCCCCGACCTCGCCCCGGAGCTGCTCGCGAAGCTCGAGGAATCCGATTTCCTGCGCCGCGACGCCGATGGCAACTGGCTGCCCGGCCGCGATTACGCCATGGTGCGGGTGATCGATCTGGTGCGGGCCCTGCCCGGCCCCGTCCCGGACGCGCTGCCGCTGGACGAGGACGCGCCGCCCTGGCATCGGCTCCTCGGTGATCGCCTCGAGATGCTCCGGGAGACGCGGGAGCGCGCCCTGGGTCTTTCGCTCTCGGAACTCTTTGCCTCCACCCTGGGCGCTGCGGAGGCGACCGGCGCGAAGGCGCCCTCATCGAGCGCCTCGGCGCCCGGACTCACGGAAACGGAGAAGAAACGTGCCTGAACGGATCCTGCGCATGATCGCCATCTGCATGCTGAGCGCGCTCGGCGCCTGCGCTGAGCCCCCACCGTCCGCGCCGCCGGCGGACGCTTCCGCAGCCGCCGCTCCGGAGGCGACAGGTCCGTCGATCGCCTTCCTCGACGGGAGCACGCGCAGTCTCGCGTCCCTGCAGGGTCGCTGGGTGTTCGTGAACTACTGGGCGGAGTGGTGCGGCCCCTGCCTCGAGGAGATTCCGGAACTCAATGCCTTTCACGAGGAGCGGTCGGATGCCTTCGTCATGGGCATCAACTTCGACCGCCTGCCGGCGGAAGAGATGCGCCCTCAGGTCGCGTCCCTGGGGATCCGCTTTCCCGTCGCGGAGGACGACCCGGCCGCGCTGCTCGGGATCACGGCGCCCGAGGTGCTGCCGAGCACCTATGTCTTCGATCCGAGCGGCCAGCTGGTGACCACGCTCGTCGGCCCCCAGGACCACGAGACGCTCCTGGCCGCCATGGCGGCGGCGCCCTGAACGCCGCCCGGAGGCGCGAGGGCCGTCGCCTTCCATGCCCCGGGGTCAGCCCGGATCGCAGGTGTCCAGACGGGCGCGGTAGCAGGATGCCATGAGCGCGCGCACCTCCCCCCGCGGACGCGTGCGCCAGCGTGCATTCCAGGCGCGGAACACCTTCGCGGGGTAGGAGAGATCGCGCCGATCGCCGTGATAGCGGGTCAGTGCCTTCACGGCATCGCCCTGCTCCCGCTCCAGATAGTGGGCGAGGATCGTCATGCCGTAGCGGACGTTGGTGACCGGCTCCGTGAGGTTGTCGTCGTCCCGCCCCAGTTCCGCCTTCCAGAAGGGCATGACCTGCATCAGACCCTGGGCGCCGACGCGGCTGATCGCATAGCGATTGAAGCTGCTCTCGATCTCCATGACCGCCAGGGCGAGTTCCGGATCCAGGTCATGGCGACGGGCTTCCTGCCAGACGATGCCGAGAATGCGCAGCCGCTCCTCCGGAGCGTTCGGCAGGAAACGCGCCAGGTGAGGATCGAGGGCCGCGAGCCAGACCTCCGCATCGAAACGGTCCAGGCCATCGTCCCCCGACGCCAGCACGTCGGACAGCTCGAGGCGAAGCGCGCGACGCTCCGCTTCGTCGAGGCCCGACGGCTCATCCGCGGCCCCGCTCAGTGCAAGGCCGAGGCCGAGGCCGAGCAGCGCGGCGCGGGCCAGGCGCAGGGTGCGCCGACGGCCCTCAGCCATGGAACCGCTCGCGCAGGAAGTCGAGGACTGCGTTCCGGGGCACCTTCACGGACTTGCTGTCCGTCCGTCCTCGATACTCCACGGCGTCCTCGTCGAGACTCTTCTCGCCCACCACGATGCGATGGGGGATGCCGATGAGTTCCATGTCCGCGAACTTGACGCCCGGGCGTTCGTCCCGGTCGTCGAGGAGCGGGTCGAGCCCCGCCTCGCGGAGCTGCGCATAGAGTGCGTCGGCGGCCTCCCGGACCTTCTCGTTCCGATGGGCGTTCAGGGGGACCACCGCGACGCGGAAGGGCGCGATCGCCTCGGGCCAGACGATGCCGGCAGCATCGTGGCACTGCTCGATCGCGGCGCCGGCGATCCGCGTGATGCCGATGCCGTAGCAGCCCATCAGCAGGGTCCGCGCCGTGCCCGCCTCGTCCTGGACCTGGGCCTTCATGGCCTCGGAGTACTTGGTGCCGAGCTGGAAGATGTGTCCGACCTCGATGCCCCGACGCAGGCGCAGCACGCCGGCACCATCGGGGCTCGGGTCACCGTCGACGACGTTGCGCAGATCGGCGATCTGCGTCGCCTCGAGGGGAAGGTCCCGATCCCAGTTCACGCCGGTGAGGTGGAAGCCGTCCTCGTTCGCGCCGCAGACGAAGTCCGCGACCTGGGCAGCGCTGCGATCGACGATCACCGGAATCGTCAGGCCCAGGGGGCCGAGGGATCCGGAGCCGGCGCCCGTGGCGGCACGCACGGTCGCCTCGTCGACCAAGGTCAGCGGCTCCGCCACGCCCTCGATCTTGGCGGCCTTGATCTCGTTGAGGACGTGATCGCCGCGGAGCACGAGGGCGATCGGTCCCTGCTCGCCGGCGACGAGCAGCGTCTTCAGGGTCCGCGAGGCGTCGACGCCGAGCAGCGTGCTCACGGCGTCGATCGTGTGCGCGCCGGGGGTCGCCACGCGGCGCAGCTCCGCCGCGGGCGCGGCCCGCTCCGCGGGCACGGCGACCGCCTCTGCCCGCTCCACGTTCGCGGCGAAATCGCCCGCGTCGCTGAAGGCGATCAGGTCCTCGCCGGCGTCGGCGAGGACGTGGAACTCGTGGGAGGTGGCACCGCCGATGTTGCCCGAATCGGCGAGTACGGGCCTGAAGTCCAGACCCAGGCGCTGGAAGATGCGCGTGTAGCAGGCGTGCATCTCGCGATAGGTGCGCTCGAGGCACGCCTCGTCCACATGGAAGGAGTAGGCATCCTTCATGATGAACTCGCGCGCACGCATGACCCCGAAGCGGGGACGGATCTCGTCGCGGAACTTGGTCTGCACCTGGTAGAGGTTCAGGGGGAGCTGCTTGTAGCTGCGCACCTCGCGGCGTACGAGATCGGTGATGACCTCCTCGTGCGTCGGTCCGAGGCAGAAGGGCCGATCGTGGCGATCCGTGAAGCGGAGCAGTTCGCTGCCGTACTGATCCCAGCGGCCGCTCTCTTCCCACAGCTCGGCCGGCTGCACGGCCGGCATGAGCACCTCCCGCGCGCCGGAGGCCTCGAGTTCCTCGCGGACGATGGCCTCGATGCGCCGGACCACGCGCAGGCCCAGGGGCAGCCAGGTGTAGATGCCTGCGGACACCCGCCGGATGAGCCCGGCACGCAGCATGAGCCGGTGGGAAGCGATCTCCGCGTCGGCGGGATCCTCCTTGAGCGTGCTGAGCAGTAGAGAGGTCGTTCTCATGGATGCATCCGGACGGGAAACGAGGCGCCGCGCATCCTGAGTATGGACGCGGGCGGCGAAGTGCGCGCGATTCTACGTAACCGGTGGAAGGGGATGAAGCGGCGGCGACGGCTGCCTTCGCGCGGTCCGGACGGATCCGCTGCGCAGGGATCGGCGGTCGGTGCCGGTCGGGCCCGGGTCCGTGGGCGGTACCCGGAGCGGCACGGCCTGCCTGGCGCGGACGTCATGGAACGGAGCAGAAGGGTGGTGCGGCGGAGCGGGGAGGGCGGCTGGCGAGGGGCGCGACGCCCGGTGCAGGGCACCGGGCGTCGGCGGGTTCATGGCCGGCTTACTGCGCCATGTCCTTCAGCTTCTTCAGAGGCGTGACGCGAACGCGGACGGATGCAGGCTTCGCCGGCACGTCCATGGTCTCGCCGGGCTTGAAGGGATTGGGAACCCCCTTGCGAGCCTTCTGGGCGGGCTTCTTCACGGTCTTGATCTTGAGCAGCCCGGGCAGGGTGAACTCGCCCACGCCGCGCTTCTTCACGTGACGCTCGATCAAGGACTCGAGTTCGTCGACCACGGCAGTGACCTGCTTGCGGGTCAGGCCCGTGTTGCCGGCGATCTCGTTGAGAATCCCGGTCTTCGACATCTTCTCGGTGATTGCGGAGGTCTTCGGTGCGGGGGCCTTTGCAGCCGCCGGCTTCTTGGCTGCCGGCGTCTTCGCTGCCGGCTTCTTGGCCGCCGCGGCCTTCTTTGCGGCGGGCTTCTTCGCCGCCGGTTTCTTTGCGGCGGGTTTCTTCGCGGCGGGTTTCCGCGTCGTCTTGGTCGCAGCCATGCATCCGTCCCTTTGAGCTGGTGGTTGCCCGTCCGACGGAGCGCCCGCCGACGGTCTCGGTCAGCCGTGCTCCCCTCAACCCCCAGAAGCATCCTGCTGCCCGCGTGTTTATAGCCCAGTGATCCTTGAATCATCAAGGAGTTGGAGGCCTCGGAGCCTGAAAAAAGCGGGTTTTTTCGACTTTTCGTCCGACGGAGGCGATCTGCGAGGGGATTCCGGGCCTGCGGCGCGCGGCGATCGCGGTCCAGGGCGCGCGACTCACGGGACTTGAAACGCTCGCGCGCGGACCCAATGCTGCGCTCCGAATGCCACGACGACCCTGCCGTCGGCCGGCCCTGGCCACGGCGCGAGCCCGGAGCACGAACGGATGCCGATCTACGAATACCAGTGCGGACACTGCGGGGAGATCTTCGAGGCGATCCAGAAGTTCAGCGACGCGCCCCTGACCGAGTGCCGGAAATGCGGCGCCAGTGGCGAGGTGCGCAAGCTGATGTCCGCGCCCGCCTTCCGCCTCAAGGGAAGCGGTTGGTACGAGACCGACTTCAAGAAGGACGGCAAGCGCAATCTCGCCCGTGGCGATTCCGAGGCAGGGAAGAGCGGTGGCGAGAAGAGCTCCGCGGGCGACGGCAAGTCGAGCACGACGTCCACGAGCGATGGCGCCGGGAAGAGTTCGAGCTCTTCCGGGTCGAGCAAGGGCAGTTCCGGTTCCGGTTCCGGTTCCGGTTCGGGCTCCGGTTCCAGCTCCGGATCCGGTTCGGCCTCGGCGGCCTGATCGCTCCGGCCCCGGGCGCCCCGGGGCGGGCCCGCGGTGCCTTTGTGGTAGCATCCCGGCCGCGCCGCGGGCGGCGTGGACCGTCCCTTTCCGTCGGGCGAGCGCCGTCCATCCACCTCGGGCGTCGCCTCGGCCGACGGCTCGCCGACAGCCACAGCCTCGCTCGCATGTCCGAATTCTGCTCCCGACGCCGGCCGGCACGGGGGCCAAGCCGGGATCGATCAAGCAATGCGCACGCACTACTGTGGACAGGTCGATGCGACCCACATCGATGCCGAGGTGCATCTGTGTGGATGGGTGCAGCGTCGTCGCGATCACGGCGGAGTGATCTTCCTCGACGTCCGTGACCGTACGGGCATCGTCCAGGTCGTCTTCGACCCCGATACGGAAGAGAGCTTCGCCCTCGCGGATCGTGTCCGCAGCGAATACGTGCTGCGGATCAGCGGCCGCGTGCGTCGCCGCCCGGAGGGCACCCTCAATCCCGACATGGCCACGGGGGAGATCGAGGTGCTCGGACGGGACCTCGAGATCCTCAACGCCTCCGCGACGCCGCCCTTCCAGCTCGACGAGTACTCGGATGCCGGCGAGGACGTGCGCCTGCGCCATCGCTACCTGGATCTGCGCCGGCCGGAGATGCAGTCGCGCCTGGCCCTCCGTGCCCGGATCACCAGCGTCGTCCGTCGCGAACTCGAGGCAGCGGGCTGCATCGACGTGGAAACGCCCATTCTCACCCGGGCGACTCCCGAGGGCGCGCGGGACTATCTGGTGCCCAGCCGCACCCATCCCGGCGAATTCTTCGCGCTTCCGCAGTCACCGCAGTTGTTCAAGCAGCTGCTCATGGTCGCGGGCGTGGATCGCTACTACCAGATCGCCAAGTGCTTCCGCGACGAGGATCTGCGCGCCGATCGCCAGCCCGAGTTCACCCAGATCGACGTGGAGCTGTCCTTCGCCGACGAGGAGACGGTGATGCAGCTGGCGGAGACCATGCTGCGCAACCTGTTCCGTGAGGTGCTCGGGGTCGAACTGCCCGTCTTCCCGCGCCTGAGCTGGGAAGAGGCCATGCGTCGCTTCGGTTCGGACAAGCCTGATCTGCGCAATCCCCTCGAACTGGTGGACGTCGCCGATCTCATGCGCGACGTCGAGTTCAAGGTCTTCGCCGGCCCGGCGCAGGATCCCGGCGGGCGGGTCGTGGCCCTGCGCGCACCGGGTGCGGGCGTCCTGTCGCGCAAGGTCATCGACGACTACACGAAGTTCGTGGGGATCTACGGCGCGCGTGGTCTGGCCTACATCAAGGTCAACGATCGGGCCGCGGGTATGGACGGGCTCCAGTCGCCGATCATCAAGTTCCTGCCCCCGGATACGGTCACGGCCGTGCTCGACCGGGTCGGTGCGGTAGACGGTGACATCGTGTTCTTCGGCGCGGACCGCTTCACCGTGGTCTGCGAAGCCATGGGGGCCCTGCGTCTCAAGCTCGGTGAGGATCTCGGCATGGTCGCCGAAGGCTGGGCGCCGCTCTGGGTCGTGGGTTTCCCCATGTTCGAGGCGGACCGGGACGGTCGCCTGTCACCGCTGCACCATCCCTTCACGGCGCCCTCCTGTGCGCCGGAGGCGCTTCTCGCCGATCCGGCGGCGGCGCTTTCCCGGGCCTACGACGTGGTGCTCAACGGCTACGAGGTCGGCGGCGGCAGCATCCGTATCCATCGGGAGGAGATGCAGCGGGCCGTCTTCGAGATCCTGCAGCTCGGCCAGGAGGCGGACGCGCGCTTCGGCTTCCTCCTCGACGCGCTCCGCTACGGCTGCCCGCCCCACGGCGGCATCGCCCTGGGTCTCGATCGGCTCGTGATGCTCATGGCGGGAACCACCGCCATCCGCGACGTCATCGCCTTCCCGAAGACGCAGACGGCGGCCTGCCTCATGACCTCGGCGCCGAGCGAGGTGGATGCGCATCAGCTCCGCGAGCTGCACATCCGTCTTCGCACCGACCCGAAGGTCGCCGTCGCCGGCGGACCCGAAGACGCGACGTCCTGACCGACCGCTGGTGACGCCCCGCGACGGTGCGGGGCGTCCGCTCGCAGGCGGGGTTCGCCAGCTCCGTCGCTCCGGGCGCTGCCCTGATCGTCCTGGCGATGCCGGAGAGAGGGTCGATGGCGGGCCACAGCAAATGGGCCAACATCAAGCACAAGAAGGCGGCGCAGGACGCGCGCCGCGGCAAGCTCTGGACCAAGCTCATTCGCGAGATCACGGTCGCGGCCCGGGTCGGCGGCGCGCCGGATCCTGCCGACAATCCCCGCCTGCGCGCGGCCGTCGACAAGGCCATGGGCGCGAACATGCCCAAGGACACGATCGAGCGCGCCATCCAGCGGGGCGCGGGCGGTGCGGATGGGGACCAGGTCGAGGAGCTGACCTACGAGGGCTATGGTCCCGGCGGGGTGGCGATCCTCGTCGAGGCCATGACCGACAATCGCAACCGGACCGTCGCGGACGTGCGCCACGCCTTCAGTCGCCATGGCGGCAATCTGGGGACGGACGGCTCCGTCGCCTACCTGTTCACGAAGCGCGGCACGCTGAGCTTCGCCCCGGGCGCGGACGAGGACGCCCTGCTCGAGGCTGCGCTCGAAGCCGGCGCGGACGACGTGGAGGTGCATGCGGATGGCGCCATCCAGGTCGTCACCACGCCGGAGGCCTTCGGCGCCGTGAGCGACGCGCTCGCCGCCCGCGGTCTCGAGCCGGACGATGCGGAGGTGTCCATGGTGCCGGCAAGCTGGAGTGAGCTGGATGCGGACACCTCGAGAACGGTCATGAAGCTCGTCGAGGCCCTCGAGGATCTCGACGACGTGCAGAACGTCTACAGCAACGCGAGCTTCGACGACGCGAGCTACGACTGAGGCCTTCGCCGGTCCGTCGCGGCACGCGGCCGCCGCACGGCCCCCGGGCAGCGGGTACACTGCGTCGCACTCCGCCGTCATGGAATGGATGCATGACCATCGTGCTCGGCATCGATCCCGGTTCGCGCATCACCGGCTATGGTCTCGTGGCCGTGGAAGGCACGCGCCATCGCTACGTGGCCAGTGGCTGCATCCGCACCGGCGACGGCGCGCTGCCCGAGCGCCTGGGCCGGATCCAGGCGGGCCTGGCGGACGTGATCCGCGAGCACGCGCCTGCCGAGGCCGCCGTGGAGAAGGTCTTCGTCTATCGCAGTGCCGATTCGGCCCTGAAGCTCGGCCAGGCGCGCGGGGCCGCAGTGCTCACGGCGGTCATGGCCGGCCTGGTGATCGCCGAGTACGCCGCCCCCAAGGTCAAGCAGGCGCTCACGGGGACGGGCGCGGCGAACAAGGAGCAGGTGGCGCACATGGTCCGGGTCATGCTGGGCATCCGCGGCGAGCTTCAGGCGGATGCGGCCGACGCCCTCGCCATCGCGATCTGTCACCTGCATACGCGCAGCAGCCTCGCTCGCCTGGGCAGCGCCAGCGGCTTCCGGCGCAGCCGGCTGCAGGGATGAGCGCGGGCGCGATGGGAGACGAGCCGTGATCGGGCGCCTGCGCGGCATCGTGCGCGAGCGGCGCCCCCCGCAGCTGCTCCTCGACGTCGGCGGCGTCGGCTACGAGCTCGAGGCGCCGCTGTCGACCTTCTACGATCTGCCTGCGGACGGCGAGATCGTGGAACTGCACACCCATCTCGTGGTCCGTGAAGATGCGCAGCTGCTGTTCGCCTTCCGTCATCGTGCCGAGCGTGACCTGTTCCGCACGCTCATCCGGGTGAGCGGCGTGGGACCCAAGCTCGCGCTGACGCTGCTGTCCGGCATCGAGGCGCCCCGGTTCGTGCGCTGCATCCAGGAGGGAGACGTCGCCACGCTGACGCGCCTGCCCGGGGTCGGCAAGAAGACCGCCGAGCGGCTGGTCGTGGAGATGCGGGACCGGATCACCGCGACCTTCGGGGACAGCCTGCCGCCGGAGCTGGGCAGTGCGGAGGCACGCCCCGCGGCACCCGCTGATCCCGCTCAGCGCGTCGTGGAGGAGGCGGAGGGGGCGCTCATCGCGCTCGGCTACCGTCCCACGGAAGCGGCGCGCGCGGTCAATGCCGTCCTCGAGGACGGCCTGTCCATCGAAGAAGTGATTCGTCGCGCCCTGCGCGGCATGGTCGCGCCCTGATGGGCGTCGGTATGATCGCGGCGCCGAGGCCGCGCAGCGAGATCCCATGATCGAGCGAGACCGCATCGTCACCGCCGATGCCGGCCCACAGGACGTGGCGCTGGATCGCGCGCTGCGTCCCGCCCGCCTCGCCGACTACATCGGCCAGCCCGGCGTGCGCGAGCAGATGGAGATCTTCATCGCCGCGGCGCGGGGGCGGGACGAGCCGCTGGACCACACGCTCGTCTTCGGCCCGCCGGGGCTCGGCAAGACCACCCTTGCGAACATCATCGCCAACGAGATGGGCGTCGCCATCAAGTCGACCTCTGGTCCGGTACTGGAGAAGGCCGGCGATCTCGCGGCGCTGCTCACCAATCTCGAAGCAGGCGACGTGCTCTTCGTCGACGAGATCCACCGTCTCTCTCCCGTGGTCGAGGAGATCCTCTATCCGGCGATGGAGGACTACCAGCTCGACATCGTCATCGGCGAGGGTCCGGCGGCGCGCTCCATCAAGCTCGATCTGCCGCGCTTCACGCTTGTGGGCGCCACCACCCGCGCCGGTCTGCTCACCTCGCCGCTGCGCGATCGCTTCGGCATCGTCCAGCGCCTGGAGTTCTACAGCGTCGACGACCTGCAGGTGATCGTGTCCCGATCCGGGGAGAAGCTCGGCGTCGCCATCGACGGCGAGGGTGCCTGGGAGATCGCGCAGCGCTCCCGGGGCACGCCGCGCATCGCCAACCGACTGCTCCGGCGCGTGCGGGACTACGCGGAGGTCCGCGGGGACGGTACGGTGGACCGCGGGACCGCCGATGCGGCGCTCAACATGCTCAAGGTCGACGAGCACGGTTTCGACGCCATGGATCGGCGCGTGCTGCTCACGCTGATCGACAAGTTCGATGGCGGTCCGGTGGGCATCGACAGCCTCGCTGCCGCGATCAGCGAGGAACGTGACACCATCGAGGACGTCATCGAGCCCTATCTGATCCAGCAGGGGTTCGTGATGCGGACCCCGCGCGGGCGCATGGCGACGCGCACGGCCTATCTCCATTTCGGGCTGACGCCGCCCAGTTCCGTGGCCCAGCGGGAGATCGATCTCGATGGGGCGCGCCGCCCCGAGGGCAGGGACGGGGCCGGCGAGGGCGAGGAACAGGAGGACGCCTGACCGCGTCGCCGGGCCTCGCGTGCCGACCTCCGAGCTGATCCCGACCACTGCAGGTCTATTCCGTTTCAGGAGACATGATGAACGACTCCCTATCCGTCTGGACGCTGATCAGCGAAGCCACGCTGCTCGTGCAGGGCGTGATGCTCGTGCTGATCCTCGCGTCCGTCGTGTCCTGGGTGATGATCTTCCAGCGTGTGGCCGTGATCCGTGCGGCGCGGGCCGAATTCGCCGCCTTCGAGGACGCCTTCTGGTCGGGGACGGATCTGCGCGAGATCTATCGCGAGATCGCCGGTCGCGGTGACGGCGCCGTCGCGCCCGGTGCGGAGCGCATCTTCGTGTCCGGGTTCCGGGAGTTCACGCGGCTCTCCGGTGCGCGCGCGGATGATCCGGACATGGTCATGCAGGGCGTTCAGCGCGCCATGCGCGTGGCGCTGACCCGGGAAGAGGAGCGGCTGGCACGCCATCTGCCGTTCCTGGCGACGGTCGGCTCCACCAGTCCCTACGTCGGCCTCTTCGGGACGGTCTGGGGCATCATGAACTCCTTCCGCCAGCTCGCGACCGTGAATCAGGCCTCCCTCGCGACGGTCGCGCCGGGGATCTCCGAGGCCCTCATCGCCACCGCCATGGGACTGTTCGCAGCCATCCCCGCGGTGGTCGGGTACAACCGCTTCGCGGCCTCCGTCGACAGCCTCATGAGCCGCTACGACACCTTCGCCGACGAGTTCTCGAGCGTCCTCTATCGCACGCTGCTCGCCGAGCGCCCGGGACGGCCCGCGCCGGCTCCGGCGGCCCCCGCAGCCGCGGCGACCAGCGGCCCGAAGTCCCCCACGGCCGCGCCGCGCGCCGGCGCGCCGGGACCGGCGGGTGCTGCGGGCCCGCGCGCGCCGGGCCCGACGCCGCGAGGCAAGTCGTGAGCGGCCGGGTCCGGGTCGGGAGGTCGCGCTGATGCGGAGCACGCGCGTCGGACGGCGCCCCATGAGCGAGATCAACGTCGTGCCCTACATCGACGTCATGCTCGTGCTGCTCGTGATCTTCATGGCCACGGCGCCCCTGCTCATGCAGGGCGTGGAGGTGGCGTTGCCGGCGGCGGACAACGAGCCGCTCCGCGATGCGGACAAGGAGGATCCGCTGGTCATCTCCATCCGCGCCGACGGCTCCATCTGGCTGAACATCGGCATGCCCGGCGCCGACGAACGCGCCGGCGACGCGAGCCGGGTCTCCATCGGCAACCTCGCCGATCAGGCCGGCAAGATCCTGCGGACCCGGCCGGATCTGCCGGTGTTCGTACGCGCGGACACCACCATCGCCTACGGCCGGGTCATCGAGGTGATGAGCGTCCTGCAGCAGGCGGGCGCGCGCGGTGTCGGCCTGGTGACCGATCCGGTCGAGCTGGAGCGGCGCGGGTGAGCGAGGCGCTCGCGCTGCCGCCTCCGCCCGGGCGCTGGGCCCGCATCGGCATGCCGGTGCTGCTCGCGGTGCTGGTGCACCTGCTCGCGGCCCTGGCGCTCACGGAGTTCTGGCAGGGTGACCGGACGGCGCGGCGACCCGAGCGCATCGATGCGATCGAGGCGCGTCTCGTCACCCTGGAGCGGCAGGCGCCGAAGCCGGCGCCCAGGGCGCAGCCGAAGCCGACGCCGAGGCCAACGCCCCCAGCGCCGGACAAGGCGGCGGAGAAGCCGGCCCAGAAGCCGCTGCCGACGGAGCCGGAGCCTGCCCGGCCGGAACCGGAACCCGCGCGGCAGAACGCCCCGCCGGCCGAGGCGAAGCCCGTGGAGCCGGAACGCGAGGCCGCGGCCGATCCCACGGACGGACGCTGGCGGGAGGCCGTCACGGACAGCTTCGAATCGGCGCTCGAGCAGGAAGCCGCGCAGATCGCCGACGCCCGGGCGGATCAGATGACGTCGAGCTACGTCGGCGATATCGTCGCGCGCATCGAGCGCAACTGGTCCCGGCCGCCGAGTGCCCGCAACGGCATGGAGGCGGAACTGCTCATCGGTCTGGTACCCACCGGTGAGGTGGTGAGCGTGTCCGTCGTGCGCGGCAGCGGCAATGCGGCCTTCGATCGGTCCGCGGAAGTGGCCGTCCGGCAGGCGGCGCCCTTCAAGGTGCCCGATGACCCCGTGCTCTTCGAGCGCAGCTTCCGTGCCCTGCGCATCCTGTTCAAACCCGAGGATCTGAGGAATTGATGAAGTCCCTGGTGAACCATCCGCTCCGCGCGCTTTCCGCCCTGTACGTCCTGGTGCTCGCCCTGGCCCTCGGTGCGCCCTCGGCCCGCGCGGAGCTCGCCATCGAGATCACCCAGGGCGTGGACGATCCCGTGCCCCTCGCGGTCGTGCCCTTCGGCTGGAGCGAAACGGCGCCGCCGCCGGAGGATGTCGCCGGCATCGTGCGCTTCGATCTGGCGCGCAGCGGCCAGTTCGCCATGACGGCGCCCCAGGACATGCTCAGCCTGCCGACGCGGGAACAGGATCTGTTCTTCCGCGACTGGCGCGTCCAGGGCGTCTCCTACGTGCTCATCGGCAGCGTCGCGCGCACGGCGACCGGGTTCGAGGTCACCTTCGCGCTCTTCGACGTCTACCGGGAGACGCGGCTGCTCCAGGAGCGCGTCGCGGCCGATGCCTCGAGCCTGCGCGACCTCGCGCATCGCGTCTCGGATCGTGTCTACGAGCAGCTCACGGGGCTGCGCGGCGCCTTCTCCACCCGCATCCTCTACGTGGTGGCCCAGAACATCGCCACGGAGAACGAGGTGTTCCGTCTCGAGATGGCGGATGCGGACGGCGCGCGAGCGCGCACGCTGCTGCGTTCCCGGGAGCCCATCCTCTCGGCGGAATGGGCACCGGACGGACGCCGGGTCGTCTATGTCTCCTTCGAGTCCGGCAAACCGGCGATCTACCTTCAGGAGATCGCCACCGGACGGCGCGAGAAGCTCACGGACTTCCAGGGTCTCAATGGTGCGCCGGCCTTCTCCCCGGACGGCAGATCCCTCGCGCTCGTGCTGTCCGTGGCGGGCAATCCGGACATCTACGTCCTCGATCTCGCCACGCGCCGCCTGCGTCAGATCACGCGACACTTCGGCATCGACACGGAGCCGAGCTGGACGCCCGACGGCGACCATCTGGTGTTCACCTCCAATCGCGGGGGCCAGCCGCAGATCTATCGGGTGGGCCTCAGCGACGGCGTGATCGAGCGCCTCACCTTCGAGGGCGACTACAACGCGCGTGCCCGCATGCTCGCCGACGGCAAGGGCATCCTCTTCGTGCACCGGCGCCAGGGCGTCTTCCACATCGCGAGCATGGACCTCGCCCGGGGAAACGTGACCATCCTCACGGAAACGGATCTCGACGAGTCGCCGAGCGTCGCGCCGAACGGATCCATGGCGATCTATGCGACCCGGGCGAGCGGGCGCGGTATACTCGCCGTCGTCTCCATCGACGGACGGGTCAAGTACCGTCTGCCGTCGACCGAGGGAGACGTGAGGGAACCATCCTGGTCGCCGTACCTGCAGTAAGCCGTGAGCTGTGCATCAAGGCCGTGTCTCGTGTGGAACGGCCCTGCAACGGGCGAATGCGAACGGAATCCGGGCCCTTTTCCCATCATCCCGATGCACGGACAACAGGAGTCCGAGATGAACGAAAGCTTCATGCGTGGTCTGGCGGCCGGTCTGTTTGCGATGTTCGTCCTGGCCGGATGCCAGAGTGCCGGGGAACCGGAACCGATGCCGGAGGAGCCGATGGACATGGCGACGTCCGAACCGGCCCCGCCCCCGCCCATGGTTCAGGTCGAGCGTCCCGAAACCAATGCGGATGGGTATCCGCTCGGTGACGACGGGCAGCCGATCGGCTATGTGTTCTATTTCGAGTTCGACCGCACGGAGCTGACCCCCCAGGCCAGGACGCTGCTCGCGGAGCACGCCGACTACCTGCGGACCCACGGCGCCGTCCGGATCGTCATCCAGGGACATGCAGACGAGCGCGGCACCCGCGAATACAACCTCGCCCTCGGCGAGCGCCGGGCTGCGGCCGTGAGCGATTACCTGCAGTCGCTCGGTGTCTCCTCCTCGCAGCTGAGCCTCGTCAGCTACGGCGAAGAGCGTCCCGTCGATCCCCGTTCCACCGAGGCTGCCTGGGCCAAGAACCGTCGTGCGGAACTGGTCTACTGAGCCGAGGGGAGGGCGCGGCGACCTCGCGGTCGCCGCGCTCGTCCTGATGCTGGCGGGCGCCGCGGTCGCGGCGCCCGCTCCCGTGTACGAAGCCACGCCCATGCAGCCGGGTCAGGCGCCGCTCATGCTGCCTCCGGGCGCGCAGGTGCCCACGGCGCCGGCGGCCACCACGGTGGCCCAGCCGGGTGCGGCCCAGCCGGGTGCGGCCCAGCCGGGTGCGGTGCGATCCGGAACCGATCAGGCCGCGTCGGCCGTGACCTACCAGGCGCCCGTCTTCGTCGACGGCTCTGCGCCGATGGCCCAGCCGACGCAGGTCCAGCGCTCCGCGCAGGCGACCGAGTCCGCAGACGTCCTCTTCGCCCAGGTGCAGCAGCTCCGTCAGGAAGTGATGACGCTGCGCGGCACCGTCGAGGCGCAGCAGTACACCATCGAGCGCATGGAGCGCGAGCAGCGCGAACGCTATCTCGATCTCGACAATCGGGTCGCGCGGCTGACCGGCAGCCTCGCATCCGGCGGACTCGCGACGGCACCCTCGAGCACCGGTGCCGCGGACGGCGCGGCCTCCGCACTCGGTGGCGGCGCCGCCACCGGTGACGAGCGCGGCGCCTACGAGCGCGCCTTCGCCCTGACCCGGGAAAAGCGCTTCGACGAAGCGGCCGCGGCCTTCCGTGCCTTCATCGACGACTATCCGAGCGGCGGTTACGTGCCCAATGCCTGGTACTGGCTCGGGGAGATCTACCTGGCCCAGGAGACGCCGTCCCTCGAGGATGCGCGCCAGGCCTTCGTACAGGTGGTGCAGCTCTGGCCGGATCACCCGAAGGTGCCCGACGCGCTCTACAAGCTCGGCGTCGTCTACGATCGGCTCGGCGAGCCCTCCCAGGCGCGAACCTATCTCGAACGCGTGCGGGACACCCATCCCGGCAGCCCTGCTGCGCGCCTGGCCAGCCGCTATCTGGAAGACCTTGCTGGCTGACGCCGGTCCGCCACGATGACGACGCCTTCCCCGACGCTCCGGATCACGGAGATCTTCCATTCGCTCCAGGGCGAGACCCGCACCGTGGGTCTGCCCACGGTCTTCGTGCGGCTCACGGGCTGCCCCCTGCGTTGTGGCTACTGCGACACGGCCTACGCCTTCTCCGGGGGCACCCTGCGTTCCCTCGAGGACGTCCTCGAGGAGGTCGGCGCCTTCGCGCCCCGCTTCGTCACCGTGACCGGCGGTGAACCCCTCGCGCAGCCGGAGTGTCTACCGCTCCTCGGCGCACTCTGCGACCTGCCGGGCATCGAGGAGGTGTCCCTCGAGACCAGTGGCGCCCTCGACGTGAGCGCGGTCGATGAACGGGTCGTGAAGGTCCTGGATCTGAAGACGCCCGGCTCCGGGGAGTGTCACCGCAATCTGTGGACGAACCTCGCGCACCTGTCCCGCCGGGACCAGGTCAAGTTCGTCATCTGTGACCGCAGCGACTACGAATGGGCGCGCATGAAGCTCGCGGAGCACGGGCTCGTCGAGCGCGTCGACGAGGTCCTGTTCTCGCCGAGCCACGAGACCCTGGCGCCGGCCCGGCTCGCCGGCTGGATTCTCGAGGATCGGCTGCCCGTGCGCATGCAGCTCCAGCTGCACAAGTACGTCTGGGGCGACGTGCCCGGGCACTGAGAGGTCTCATGACGCGACAGGTGGACGGGCATGCACTGCCGCCGGGCGAGGGGCGCCCGGCCGTCGTCCTGCTCTCCGGCGGACTCGACTCGGCGACGACCCTGGCCATGGCCCGGGATGCGGGCTACCGCTGCCATGCGATCGCCTTCGACTACGGCCAGAAGCACCGGTCGGAGCTCCTCGCCTCGGCGCGGGTCGCCGAGGCCCTCGGCGCCGTTGCGCACCGGATCGTGCGCCTCGACGCCAGCGCGTTCTCCGGCTCGGCGCTCACGGATGCCGATCTCGCCGTGCCCGAAGCGCCCACGGACGGCATTCCCATCACCTACGTCCCGGCGCGCAACACCATCTTCCTCGCCCATGCGCTCGGCCTGGCGGAGGTCCTCGCGGCGACGGATCTGGTCGTCGGCGTGAACGCCGTCGACTACTCGGGCTATCCGGATTGTCGCCCGGCCTTCATCGATGCCTTCGAGCGGCTGGCGAACCTCGCGACCCGCGTCGGGGTCGAAACGGGGGCGTTTCGCGTCCATGCGCCGCTCATGGCGCTGTCCAAGGCCGAGATCGTGCGCCTGGGCACGGCGCTGGGGGTCGACTACGGCCTCACCGTCTCCTGCTATCAGGCCGACGACAGGGGGCGCGCCTGCGGGGTCTGCGACAGCTGCCGCTTTCGCCGCAGCGGCTTCGAGGAGGCCGGCCTGCCCGATCCCACCCGCTACTACCGTTGACCGGCCGATGGGCTCCCTGCCCGGCTGCGTTGAGTTCAGGGCGCGGATGACTATAATTCGCCCCTCGCCGCGGTCGGGCCTCCGGTCGCGCGCGTCTCCGGGCCGTTAGCTCAGCGGTAGAGCAGGTGGCTTTTAACCACTTGGTCGATGGTTCGAATCCATCACGGCCCACCATCCTTCCCTTCTCGATGCTGTCCTCCGTGCGCGGGGACCCTCATGTCGTGCGCCGCAGACGGATCCGGGCCGGTCGAGCCTCCCGGAGCGAACGCTCGCTCATCCCTCGTCGGGCGGCACCGCGCCGGTGGCGCTGCGGAAGAACTCGATCACCCGGCGCTCGACGCGCCGCGTCGGACCCTCGGGATCGCTGTCGTCGAGATGGAGCGTCAGGACCGAGTGCGGCGGCAGATCGCTGCCGGGCACGCGCGCCGCATCGGCGGGATCCAGCTCGTGCGCCTCGAAGCGGTCGCCGAACTCGCGGGCCAGACGGGCGAAGCGTGCGTCGGGAACCAGGGGATCACCGCGGAAGCGCAGACCGAGCAGCTTCAGATCCTCGTTCTCCATGCGCCGGCGGGCGCAGGCGATCTCCGCAGGCGAGGCATCGATGGCGGCGGCGCGCTTCCGTCGACCGAAGCCCAGGGCGAGGGGCTGCGAGGGCTGGGACAGCACCGGTGCCACCACCGCAGGTTCGGTCATCATGGCCAGGGCGAAGCCGCCGGTGAAGCACATGCCGACCGCGCCCACGCCGCGGCCGCCGCATTCCCCGTGGGCGTAGCGCGCGAGGCCGCGCAGCCAGTCCACGATGGGGCTCGAGCGGTCCGTGGCCCAGACGCTGAACTCCCGGCGGATGCACAGGCCCTTGACCAGTTCCTTCAGCGCGTACCCGGGCGTCACGGGACGACCGGGCTCACCGAAGAGACTCGGCATGAACACGGTCATGCCGGCGTCGACCACGCGATCGGCGAAGCGCACGACCAGGGGATGCAGCCCGGGCATCTCGTGGATGACGATCACGGCGGGCCCGGATCCGCGCCGATAGAGGTCGCGGGTCCAGGAGCCGTGGCTGAAGCTGTGTCGCGTCCAGGGCGCCGGCAGGGTCATGGCAGGGGGCGCGCACTGCGGCCGGCGAAGGTCCCGGGCACTGTGCCTACCACCGTGCGCGCAGCTCGGTGAGACCCCGGAGGGTGATGGTCGGCTTGCGCTTCGGCGCATCGACGTCCAGCAGCTCCAGCTTCGGCAGGCGCTCGAAGAGCACCTGGAGGGCCTCGACGGCCTCCACCCGCGTCAGCTGGGCACCGAGGCAGTGGTGAATGCCGCCCCCGAAGGAGAGGGGCTTCTCCTCGTCGCGGGAGATGTCGAACCTCTCTGGTTCGCTGAAGGCGGCGGGATCGTGGTTCGCGGCGCCGATGAGCGCCAGGATCTGGTCGCCCTTGCGCAACTGGAGACCCTTGAACTCGAGATCCTCGAGGGCCTTGCGTCCGGTGAGCTGCACGGAGGAATCGAAGCGGAGCATTTCCTCCACGGCGCGCGGCATGAGCGAGAGATCCGCTCTCAGCGCCGCGAGCTGCTCCGGATTGCGCCACAGGGCGAGCAGGCCGTTGCCCATGAGGTTCACGGTGGTCTCGTGGCCTGCACCGAAGAGCAGCGAGACGTTGGCCACCATCTCCTCGTAGGAGAGCTTGCCGTCCTCGGTCTCGGCCTGCACGAGCGCCGTGAGGAGGTCGTCCTCGGGCCGGGCGCGCCGTGCATCGAGCAGGGCTGCGAAGTAGGCGAAACTCTCCAGGGAGCCGGCGTTCGCCTCGGCGAGTTCCTCGGGGGTCATGGGCGTCGGATCGATGACCCGCCCGGCGATGCGGTTGCCGTGGATGAAGCGGTCGTGGTCGGCTTCGGGGATCCCCAGCATCTCGCAGATCACGATCACCGGCAGGGGGTAGGTGAACAGGCTCACCAGATCGCCCTCGCCGTCGGCCTCGAAGGCGTCGATCAGGCGGTGCGCGAGGGCGCGCACGCGAGGGCGCATGGCTTCCGTCCGTCGGGCATCGAAGGCCTTGGCGACCAGTCCGCGGATCCGCCGGTGATCGGGCGGGTCCATGAGCAGGATCGAGTTGCCGAGATTGCGGAACACGGCGTTGTCGGCGAGGACCTTGTCCGCGGATTCCCCCCACTGCGCCACGAGACCGTCGCGGAAGGCATGACCCAGGCGCCGATCGCGGACGATGTCCTGACAGTCCGCGTAGCGGGTCGCGATGTAGAGCGGCGCATCGGGCACCTTGAACAGCGGCTGGTGCTCGAGCAGGAAGCGATAGGACGGGTAGGGGTCCTCGATGAACTCCGGCGAGAAGAAGGTGCCGACGAAGCCGCCGCCCGCGTTCGCGCCGTCGATGTTCGGGGTCTCGCTTGGCTCGGCCATGGTCGGCTCCAGGAAAGCGGGGAAGACGGCAGTCTTGATAGCGCGTCCGCCCCATGCTGACAACGGTTCCCGCGTCGCCGCTTCCCGACGGTCCGTCCCGCTGGCGGACGGCGAACCATTTTTCGGCGCGCTGGTCTAAGCTCGCGCGCGCAGTGCGCAGCCCGGCCACAGAAGCCGGCGGCGCATTGCACGCAGGGTGTCCGCGCAGCTGCGTGGACCGCAAACACGTCAACAGGGGACGTCAGCATGCAACTGAAATCGCAGGGACTGCTCGCGCTCGTCGCGAGCGCCGCGCTCCTCGGCGCGACCAGCCAGGCCACCGCGGCGGAGGGTCCGGACTGGACCTTCGTCGACTTCGGCTACCAGTACGTCGATTTCGATGATTTCGACGAGGAGGCCGACGTCCTGAGGCTCGGCGGCTCCTACGCGGCCTCGGATCTGGTCCATGTGTTCGCGGGTTACCGCGACGGCAGCATCGATACGAACTTCGGCGACATCGACATCTCCGAATTCGACCTCGGCATCGGCGTGAACCCGCAGCTGAGCGACACGGTCGATCTCTTCGGGCGCATCGGTTGGGCGACGGCGGACGTCGATTTCGACGGCTTCGGGGATGCGGACGACGACGGCTTCACCGTCCAGGCGGGCGTTCGCGCCATGGTCACGCCGCAATGGGAGATCAATGGCGGCATCCGCTACGTGGACCTCGGTGACGACGAGACCGAGCTCGGGATCGGCACCGTCTACACGGTGTCGGACATCGTCGCGATCACCGGTGACCTGGGTTTCTCCAACGATCGCACGACCTTCGGGATCGGCGTCCGGATCTATCCGCGCCGTCGTTGAGGGTTCGAGGATCCGCAGGGTCCGCTTCGGCGACCCTGCGGGTCGCTCCGTCCGTGCCGCGCGACCTGCGCCGGTCGCCTTCGGTATAGTCCGCGTCTCACGCGCGAGACGCTCGAGGTTCCGGATGTCCGGTTCTCATGGCTGAGACCGCAGCGGCCAAGGTCGGCGACGGCACCGGGAGCCGGGTCCCCGGCAGTGCCGCCACACGTCTCCCGTTCGCGACGGTGCTGACCTACAGCCTCCCCACGACGGGGATCGGCTTCATGTTCTATCTCGCCGTCCTCTTCCTCATGAAGTTCTCCACGGACGTGCTGCTCATCGCACCCGCGGCGGTGTCGCTCATCCTCGGCGTGTCCCGGGTCCTCGATGCGATCACGGATCCCATCGCCGGTTACCTCTCCGATCGCACGCGGTCGCCCATGGGGCGTCGACGGCCCTGGCTGCTCGGCTCGGCGATTCCTCTGGCGGTGATCTTCGTCATGATGTGGGCGCCCCCCGCCGGCCTGCAGGGCACGGCGCTCACGGCCTGGATGGCGGTGTCGATCATCGGCTTCTACGCGCTGAGCACGCTCGTGAACGTGCCTCATCAGTCCTGGGGTGCGGAGCTCACGTCGGACTATCACGAGCGGACCCGCGTCTTCGGCATGCGCCTGCTCCTGCTCAACGTCGGGGCCTTCGCCGCCGTGGGCTGTCTGCTCATCGTCGACGGATCACCGACCCCGCGGGAGACCGTGTTCTGGCTCGCTGCCGCGGTGGCGACCTTCACCGCCGTGGTGACCATGGTCTCCGCCCTGCGCCTGCGGGAGCGGACGGAGCTGCAGGGCCGCGGTCCCCAGGCCGTTCTCGGCGTCTACCGGGACCTTGCCAGGAATCCCCATGCGCGCCTGCTGCTCGCCGTCTTCTTCATCGAGTCGCTCGGCGGCGCGACCATCGGTGTCCTGACGCCCTACATGGCGCAGTACGTGATCCTCGAGATCTCCTTTCCGCTCGTGGTACTCACCTACATGGTCGCCATGACGCTCTCGGTGCCTTTCTGGACACCCCTGTCGCGCGCCTTCGGCAAGAAGCGCCTCTGGCTGGTGTCCATGCTGGTCACGGCGCTCGGTTTCGGCAGCTTCTTCGTCCTCGGGGCGGGTGACGTGGTGCAGACCTACGTCCTGGCCTTCGTCCTCGGCGCGGCCGCCGGCTGCGGGAACGTGATCGCCCCCTCCGTGCAGTCCGACATCATCGACTGGGACGAGCATCAGACGGGCGAGCGCAAGGAGGGAGGCTACTTCGCCGCCTTCAGCTTCATGCAGAAGAGTGCGGCCGGCGTCACCATCATGCTGTCCGGGGTGGTGCTGCAGCTGGCGGGCTATGTGCCCAACACCGCGCAGAGCGAGACGGCGCAGTTCGCGATCCGTTCGCTCTACGCCCTGTTTCCCCTGTCCTGCTACGCGATCGGCGCGGTGCTGTTCCTGCGGTTCTCCCTCGGGGAGAAGGAACACGGTGCGATCCAGCAGGTGCTCGCGGCGCGGCGCGCGGCCGGTCCCCGGGAGGAGGGCGAGGGCGATCCCTGAGCCGGCGTCCGCCGCGCCCCCTCAGGCGGGCAGCGCGAGCGGCCCCGTGGCGAAGGACAGGCTCTGCAGCACGGCCGAGACGACGTCCCCGCTCCGGTCACCCTCGCCGAGGCCGGCCAGGGTGGCGAGGCCGCCCGGATTGACGACATTGACCTCGAGCAGCGTGGTGCCGGCGATGTCCAGGCCGGCGAAACGGATGCCGCGCTCGAGCAGCCAGTGCGCGACCGCCAGCGCCAGCGCGTCCCGCGCGGGATCCGCATCCGCGGGCCGTGCCACGCCGCCCGCCGCCAGATTGCTCGGGCCGGGGCGTGGCTCTCGCCGATAGGCGCCGATCAGGCGGCCGCCGGCGACCAGGACACGGTGTTCGCCGTTGCGGACCTCGGGCAGGTAGCGCTGCAGGAGCACGTAGCGGCCCCCTGCCGTCGCACGCTCGGCCAGGGTCGGCAGCGCCGGATCCTCGGCATCGACGACGTGAACGTCCTGGCCGAAGCTGCCGCCCGGCGGCTTCAGCACCCAGCGCCCGCCGCGACGGCGCGCGTGGGCGACCAGCGCCTCCGGTTCGCTGTAGGCGGAGGTGTCCGGATGGGGGAAGGGCAGGGGCTGCACGGCGAGGGCGTACTTGCCGTGGAGCTGCAGGATCGCCTCGATGCCGTTCACGCAGGGGACCCACGCCGCCAGGGCGCCGAGGAGCTGCATCTTGTCGAGGTAGGTCTCGCGGCGTCCGAAGCCGAGCAGCCAGAGCAGGGTCGCTTCACCCAGATCCAGGTCGACGCCCCCCGCGTCCCGCACGAGGACGCGGTTCGCGTCGAGCCTCAGCGTGTCGATGCAGGCGCTCGACACGGTCCAGCCGGCGTCCGCGAAGGCCCGCGCCAGCAGCGCTGCGTTGTCCGTCGGCGCCGCCGCGGGGCCACCCGTCAGGAGAACGATCCGGCCCACGGCCTCAGGCTGCCATGGGGACGAAGCCCGGCGTTTCGCGGACGCGGTCCAGCCAGGCGAGCAGCTTCGGATAGGGCGAGAGATCGAAGCCCCCTTCGTGCGCGACGTGGGTGTAGGCGAAGAGCGCGATGTCCGCGATCGAATAGGCGCCCACGAAGAACGGGTGCTGTGCCAGATGACGCTCCATCACCGCGAGCGCGGCATGACCACGTTCTCGGTTCTCCTCGATCCTCGCCCGGCGCGCCTCGGCCTCGCCGAGGAACTTGATCCAGTAGCGCGTCGTGGCGATGTAGGGCTCGTGGCTGTACTGCTCGAAGAACATCCACTGGAGCACGCGCGCGCGCTGCAGCCGATCCTCGGGAAGCAGCGACGTGCCGGTCGCGAGATAGAAGAGGATGGCGTTCGACTCGGCCAGGGTCGTACCGTCGTCGAGTTCGAGCAGGGGGACGCGGCCTGCCGGATTCAGGGAGAGGAAGGCCGGGCTGCGCGTGACGCCCGTCCGGATGTCGAGATCGACCCGCTCGCAGGGGATGGCGAGCTGCGTCAGGGCGAGGTCGACCTTGTAGCAATTGCCGGAGCCCGGCATCTGATGAAGGCGCATGGCGCGTCGATCTTCCCTGACCAGCCCGAGATGCCGCGAGCAGAGCATGACGCCGATGCGCTTGCAATACGCCGGTCGCGCCCCTATTTTCCCGCGACCGGGCACCACCGGGCATTCCTGTTCCGCCCGCCGTGAGGCTGCCATGAACGACCATCGACTCGCCCCGAACCAGATTCCGATCCACGAGCCCGCCATCCTCGATGGCGCGCGACGGGAAGCGCTGCGCGACGAGATCCGCAGTCTGCTCGCGGCGCGCGATGCGGTGCTCGTGGCGCACTACTACACCGACGGCGACATCCAGGAGATCGCCGAGGAGACCGGTGGCTGCGTCTCCGACTCGCTGGAGATGGCGCGCTTCGGTCACGATCACCCGGCGCAGACGCTCGTCGTCGCCGGCGTTCGCTTCATGGGAGAGACGGCGAAGATCCTCTCCCCGGAGAAGACGGTGATCATGCCGACACTCGAAGCCGAGTGTTCCCTCGATCTCGGCTGCCCGCCGGAGGAATTCGCCGCCTTCTGCGACGCGCATCCGGATCGGACCGTGGTGGTCTATGCGAACACCTCTGCCGCCGTGAAGGCCCGGGCCGACTGGGTGGTCACCTCGAGCATCGCCGTCGACGTCGTCGATCACCTCGACGCCCAGGGCAAGAAGATCCTCTGGGCGCCGGACCGCCATCTCGGCGAGTACATTCGCGATCGCAGCGGTGCCGACATGATCCTCTGGGACGGTGCCTGCATCGTCCACGAGGAATTCAAGGCGCGAGGGCTCGAGGATCTGCGCGCGGCCCATCCCGAGGCGGCCGTGCTGGTCCATCCGGAGTCGCCCATGGGGGTGGTCGCGCAGGCCGATGTGGTCGGGTCGACCTCCGGCATCCTGGCGGCCGCCCGCGATCTGCCCAACGACACCTTCATCGTGGCGACGGATCGCGGCATCTTCGCGACCCTGCGTCGCAAGGTCCCGGGCAAGCGCTTCATCGAGGCGCCGACCGCCGGCGACGGCGCGACCTGCCGGAGCTGTGCGCACTGCCCCTGGATGGCCATGAACGAGCTCGAGGCGCTGGCGGCGACCCTGCGGGACGGTGGCAACGAGATCAGGGTGGATCCGGCCCTCGCCGAGCGGGCCATGGTGCCGCTGCGGCGCATGCTCGAGTTCCGCGCCGGACGCTGAACGCCGGCGGATCGAGGCGCCCGGTCTCGGGACGGCCCGTCTCGGGACGGGCGTTCGGGAAAGGCTGCGAGTCTCGGTCTTCGGAAAGCCGGCGAAGCGGGCCCTGGCCTCGCTGCCCTCAGCTCGCCGCGCGCTGGCGCATCTCGCGGATGTCCTGCATGCGCTGGTTCAGGCGCGCCGTCATCGGATAGTCGTTCTCGACGAGCTGCAGGGCGTACTGCAGGTGCTGCAACGCGCTCTGCAGGCTGCCGTGCAGCTGGAAGTACTCTGCGCGAGCCCGATGCACCTCGATGATGTCGCCGGCGAGCCCCGCGGTCTCGGCGAGCGAGAACCAGACGCTCGCATCGTTCGGGCGGTCCTGGGCGAGACCCTCCAGTTCGGCCTGCGCCGCCGCATGGCGCCCGGCCCGGCCCAGGGTTTCGGCGTAGGCGACGCGCAGGGGCAGCGCATCGGGGGTGAATCGCAGTTCCCGTTCCAGGCGTGTCAGCGCCTGCCCGGTCTCGCCCCGGCCGATCTCGATGTCCACCTGGGCGAGCGTGTAGGCGAGGGACTGGCCGGGCCCCAGCAGCGGGGCGAGCTCGGTCTCTGCCTCGTCCACGCGCCCCTGTGCGATCAGCGCCAGGGCCAGGCCGTAGCGGGACGCCTCCGGAAAGCTTCCACTGCCCTGGGCGAGCTCCGAGCGGAACCGATCCGCAGCCGCGGCCGGCGAGTCGGCGAGCTCGAGGCGCACGCGCGCGCGCATGAGCTGGAACTCCAGGGAGTCGTCGAAGGGACGGCGCGCATAGCCCGACGCCTGGATGCGGGCATCGGAGATGCGTGATTCCGTGACCGGGTGCGTGAGCAGGAACTCGGGCGGGCGGCGCGAATAGCGGTAGAAATCGGTCATGCGCTCGAACATGCCGGCCATGGCCCAGGGGTCCATGCCCGCCCGGACCAGGGTTTCGATGCCCAGCCGATCGGCCTCGCGTTCACGGGAGCGGCTGTAGCGCAGCTGGTTGTCCTGAGCGATCGCCTGGCTGCTCGCGAGTGCGGCCATGCCCGCGTCTCCGCCCGCCGTCGCCATGATCGCGGCGCTCGCGAGCAGCGCGGCCAGGAACGGCAGGGTCGCCTTGCGCTGCTCCTCCAGGCCTCGTGCGAAGTGGCGCTGGGACAGGTGCGCCAGCTCGTGGGCGAGAATGGCGGAGAACTCGTGCACCGTCGGCGCCTGGGCGTAGGTGCCGTAGTTGATGCCGACGATGCCGCCGGGTGCCGCGAAGGCATTGATGGCCGGGGAATCGATCAGCACCAGATTGAGATCGACCCGGCGCAGGTCGCTGGCGGCCGCGAGCCTGAACAGCAGCTCCTCGGTCCAGTAGGTGATCAGCGGATCGGACTGGGTGGGCAGCTGGGCGCGGATCTGGCGCATGAAGTCCGCACCGATCTGCGCTTCCATCTCCGGCGAGACGATGCTCGAGGACAGATCCCCGAGCACGGGCAGGTCATCGGCAGGGGCCGCGCGCACGGACGACACCCCGACCGCCAGGAGGAGGGCGGCAGCAGCGATGCCCGCGCGTGTGATGAGCCTGGCCATGTTGCCTGCCTGCCGCGGGAAGCGGCTCGGTGTCTGCCTGTCCAGTCTACCTGCTGTCTCCGGGGTCCCGGAAACGCCGTCGGGCGCCTGTCTGCCGCCGGTCATGCGCGTGCGCTCCGTCGCATCGCAGGCCCGCCGATACCCGGGTGGCTCGACACCGCCGCCGGCGCGCGTACCATCGGCGCACATCCGGTGCGCTGGCCCGTTCCGGGGCTCCGCGTCCGCCCCGCGTAGGCAAGGAGAGTGCGCGTGACCGCCACGGACCCGTCGCAGGACGTCGATGTCGAGGTCGATGCCAGTGGGCTGCTCTGCCCCATGCCCTTGCTGAAGGCCAAGAAGGCGCTGAACGGCATGGCCGTGGGTGAGTCCCTGCGCCTGGTCTCCACGGATCCCGGTTCCGAGCGCGACTTCGAGGTCTTCTGCCGCCAGAGCGGTCATGCACTGCTCTCTTCCGCGCGTGATGGCGATCGCTTCATCTATCTGTTGCGCAAGGCTTAGACCCGATGAAGCCCGTCGAGTTCATCCGAGGCTGGATCAACCGCTACTTCGCGCACGAGGAAGCCCTGCTGCTGCTCGTGCTCATCGGTCTCGGCCTCGTGCTCGTGGTCTGGCTCGGCGGCACCCTCGCGCCGGTGCTCACGGCGCTGGTACTCGCTTTCATCCTGCAGGGCGCCGTGGCCCGCCTGCAGCACTGGCGCGTGCCGGACCGGATCGCGGTCTACATCGCCTATCTGCTCTTCGTGTCGATCGTCGCCATCGTGCTGCTGATCGTGTTCCCGCTCATCTGGCGTCAGCTGGCCGCATTCATCGAGGCCCTGCCCGGGATGATCGATCAGCTGCGCACGCTTGCGCGCGCCCTGCCGGAGCGCTATCCGACGCTGATCACGCCGGAGCAGATCGACCAGTGGGTCGCGGGGATCCGGGTCCAGCTGGTCACCATGGGGCAGCGCCTGCTGACCCTGACCTTCACGCAGATCGGGTCCGTCGTCAGCATCATCATCTACCTCGTGCTCGTGCCGATTCTCGTCTTCTTCTTCCTCAACGATCGCGTCCAGCTGATCGCCTGGTTCAAGGCGCTGCTCCCCGACGAGCGTCCGCTGCTCAGGCAGGTGGGGGACGAGATGAACCAGCAGATCGCCAACTACGTGCGCGGCAAGGCGCTGGAGATCTTCATCGTCGGCGGGGTCACCTACGCGGTGTTCTCCTTCCTCGGCGTCGACTACGCAGCGTTGCTGTCGCTCCTCGTCGGGCTGTCCGTGGTCGTGCCCTTCGTCGGCGCGGCGGTGGTCACCATTCCCGTGGCCCTGGTGGCCTTCGTGCAGTTCGGCTGGACCCTGGATTTCGGCTGGGTGGTGCTCGCCTACGCGGTGATCCAGGCCCTGGACGGCAACGTGCTGGTCCCCGTCCTCTTCTCCGAGGCCGTCGATCTCCACCCGGTCGCGATCATCGTCGCCGTGCTGGCCTTCGGCGGCATCTGGGGCTTCTGGGGCGTCTTCTTCGCGATCCCGCTCGCCAGTCTCATCAAGGCCGTGCTCTCGGCCTGGCCGAAGACGATCCGCTCGCCGCTCCATGGCGAACGCTGAGTGGCCGTGCAGGCGTCCCGGGACGCCTGATTGCGGACGCGGGTCCGCGCCGGTCCTGTTTCCTTGTGATGGCTGGGGGCCACCAGTACCATGGCGCCGTTTTCGCGCAGCCACGGATCGCGGGCCGACCTCAACATGCTTCGAGGCAGTATCGTCGCGCTCGTCACGCCCATGGATGCAGCGGGCGCCCTCGATTGGGGGGCGCTGGCGGACCTGGTCGAGTGGCACGTCTCCGCGGGGACCGACGGCATCGTGCCCGTCGGAACCACCGGTGAATCGCCCACCCTCGATACACCCGACCACATGCGGGTCATCGAGCGGGTCATCCGCTTCGTCGATGGACGCGTGCCCGTCATCGCCGGTACGGGGAGCAACGCGACGGAAGAGGCCATCGTCCTCACGGAGGCCGCGCGGGCCGCGGGGGCCGATGCGTCGCTCCAGGTGACGCCCTACTACAACAAGCCGACGCAGGAAGGGCTCTATCGCCACTTCGCGACCATCGCGGAGCGGGTCGACCTGCCGCATCTCCTCTACAACGTGCCCGGCCGGACGGCCTGCGATCTGCTGCCGGCGACCGTTGCGCGCCTTGCACCCATCGACAACATCGTGGGCATCAAGGAGGCGACCGGCGAGATCGCGCGCGTCGAGGCGCTGCGCCGCCTGTGCGGTGAGGCGTTCGTGATTCTCTCCGGCGAGGACGGCCGGAACCTCGATCTCATGAAGGCCGGTGCCGTCGGGGCGATCTCCGTCACCGCGAACGTCGCCCCCGAGGCCATGGCGCGCCTGTGCGCGGCCTTTCTCGCCGGCGACGTCGCCACCGCCGAGGCCATCGATCTCGAGCTCCAGCCCCTGCATCGGGCCCTGTTCCTGGAGTCCAATCCGATCCCCGTGAAGTGGGCGCTGCACGAGATGGGGCGCATCGATTCGGGCATCCGTCTGCCCCTGACGCCGCTCTCCGAACCCTTTCGCGCGCCGCTGCGCGAAGTCCTCGCTCGTCTCGGCCTCCTCGATCGGTCCGGAGTGGAGGCATGAGCCTGGTGCGCGTGCTGGCGCTCGCTGCCTGCGTCCTTTCGATGCTCAGCTCCTGCCGGTTCATCTATGGCGAACAGGGGCTGATCAAGGATCGCGAGCAGGAGTACCGGGCTGCGCGCGCAGTCGACCCCCCGGAGATTCCCGCCGATCTCGATGGCAGCAACATCGGCGACATGATGTTCGTGCCCGATGTCGGCGGCATGGATCAGTATCTCGCCGAGGACGAGTTCGAGTTGCCCCGGCCGGCGACCCTGTTCGCGCCCGAGGAGGAGCGTCAGGTCCGCATCCAGCGCTTCGGCGACGACGAGTGGGTCGTCGCGCCGGATCCGCCGTCGGTCATCTGGCCGCGCATCAAGCAGTTCCTTTCCGACAACGGCGTGGCCGTGGTCGCGGAGATCCCGGAGGCGGGCGTGCTCGAGACCGAGTGGCTCGCGATCCAGGCCCAGGGCTACCGGGACGTGGTGCGCAGCGTGCTCGCCGAGGGGCAGCCGGAGCCCTTCCAGGCCTTGCGCATCCGAGTGGAGCAGGCCGTGCGACGTGGCGCGACGGAGGTCCACATGGTCCAGCAGGGCGTCGATCGCATCGTCGACGACACCCCCTGGCCCGAGGTCTCGACGCGCCCTGCTGCCGCATCGAGCCTGCTCCGCGAGATGGCCGGCTACCTCGCCGCAGAGGTGCCGGGGTCCGGCATTTCCCTGCGTGCCCAGAACATCGCCTCCGAGTCGAAGGCGGAAGTCCTGACGCCCCGTGACGGCCAGCCCGCGCTGCGCCTGCGCCTGCCCTTCGCCCGCGCCTGGGCGACCGTCGGGACGGCGCTCACCAATGCGGCGATCGAGGTCGAGGCGTCGGACCGGGATGCGCGCAGCTTCGTCGTCCGCTTCGATCCGCTCCTCTTCGAGGGCGCGCAGAGCAGCTGGTTGTCGAACCTGTTCTCCTTCGGCCGGGGACCGGAGGGAGGCGATGCCTTCCGACTCGATCTCATCGAGGCACCGGACGGCTTCGATCTGCGCGTCCTCGATCCGGAGAGCGGCCGACCGATCGGCGGGGACCGGGGCGAGCAGATCCTCTCGGTCATCCGCGAGTACGCATCCTGAGGGTCGGCCGACCCGAGGGCCGATCCGCACGGCGAGGAGGGCGCCGATGAAGTTCGCCTCCCTGGGGAGCGGCAGTCGCGGCAACGGCACCCTGCTGTGTGTCGACGACCTGTGCATTCTCGTCGACTGCGGCTTCACGGTGCGCCAGCTGCAGACGCGCCTCGGCGCTGCGGGCCTCGCCCTGGACGATCTCGACGCCGTGCTTGTCACGCACGAGCATTCGGACCATGCGGGAGGCATCGGACCCCTGGTGCGGCGGACCGGTGTGTCCGTACACGCGACCCTCGGCACCTGGCGGGGCATGAAGCTGGCGCCGCGCTCGGCGGATCATGTCGTCACGGCGGACCGCCCCTTCCGCATCGGTGCCGTG
>JAZBPI010000131.1:0-2542 GCA_036351555.1 Pseudomonadales bacterium | reverse complement strand
CGTCGCCATGGAGGACATGGGCTTCAAGACCTTCGGCTTCGCCGGCGGTCGTGCCGATGACTGGGAGCCCGATCTCGTCTACTGGGGTCCCGAGACCGAACTCCTCGGGGAGGATCGTCGCGACGAGAACGGCGAGCTCCGCGGTCCGCTCGGGGCGACCAACATGGGCCTCATCTACGTCAATCCCGAAGGTCCGGGCGGCAATGGGGACCCGATCTCCGCGGCGGCGCACATCCGCGAGAGCTTCGGCCGCATGGCCATGAACGACGAGGAAACGGTCGCGCTCATCGCCGGCGGTCACACCTTCGGCAAGAACCACGGGGCGCACCGGCCCGACGAATGCGTGGGCGTCGCACCGGCTGCAGAGGGTGTCGAGGCCCAGGGGCTCGGCTGGAAGAACAGCTGCGGCAAGGGTAACGCCGAAGACACGGTCACCAGTGGACTGGAAGGCGCATGGACCGCTGCCCCCACCCAGTGGACGATGATGTATCTGCAGAACCTGTTCGCCTACGACTGGGAGCAGACGCGCAGTCCCGCCGGCGCCATCCAGTGGGTGCCGAAGGGCGGTCAGGCGGCGGACACGGTGCCCGATGCCCACGTCGAGGGCGTTCGGCACGCACCGGTCATGCTGACCACGGACCTCTCCCTGAAGGCAGATCCTGCCTACCGGGCGGTCTCCCAGCGCTTCCTCGAGAATCCGGAGGCCTTCGAGCTCGCCTTTGCCAAGGCCTGGTTCAAGTTGACTCACCGCGACATGGGGCCGCGCGCCCGCTACGTCGGCGACGAAGTGCCGGCCGAAGCGCTGATCTGGCAGGACCCGATCCCCGAGGTCGACCACCCGCTGATCGACGAGGGTGACATCGCCGAACTCAAGGAGGAGATTCTCGAGTCGGGGCTGACGGTGCAGGAACTGGTGCGCACCGCCTGGGCGGCCGCGTCCAGCTTCCGCGGCACGGACATGCGCGGTGGCGCGAACGGCGCGCGGCTGCGCCTGGCGCCGCAGAAGGACTGGGCCGTCAACGATCCTGCCGAGGGGGCCAAGGTGATCGGCGTGCTCGGGGAGATCCAGGACGACTTCGAGGGTGGGCTCTTCAGCCGCAAGAAGGTGTCCCTGGCCGATCTCATCGTGCTCGGCGGCGCAGCAGCCATCGAGAAGGCCGCCGCGGATGCGGGCTACGACGTCACCGTGCCCTTCACGCCGGGGCGCGCTGACGCAACGCAGGAAATGACCGACGCTGCGTCCTTTGCGGTCCTCGAGCCGAAGGCCGATGCATTCCGCAACTACTACAGCGACGAGGCCTACGCGTCACCGACGGAGATGCTCGTCGAGCGCGCGGATCTGCTCACGCTCACCGTGCCGGAGCTGACCGTGCTCGTCGGTGGCATGCGTGCCCTCGATGCGAACACCGGCGGCGCGGCCCATGGCGTCTTCACGGATCGCCCCGGAACCCTGAGCAACGACTTCTTCGTGAACCTGCTCGACATGTCGACCCAGTGGACGAAGGCGACGGATGCCGAGGGGATCTTCGAGGGTCGGGATCGCGCCACGGGTGCGCTGAAGTGGACGGCGACCCCGGTCGACCTGATCTTCGGCTCCCAGTCGGAGCTGCGTGCGATCGCCGAGGTCTACGCCTCGGCGGACGGTGACGAGGCGTTCATCCAGGATTTCGTCAATGCCTGGACGAAGGTGATGATGCTCGATCGCTTCGACGTCTGATCCTCACTGCGATAGAAGCTGCGCCCCGCCGGTCCGGCGGACGCAAGGGAACAACGGCGGCGCCTTCGGGCGCCGCCGTTTTTTTTGAATGCGGCGGTGGATCCTTCGGGGTCGCGAGCGCGCGCCGCGGCCGGACCGGAGCTCGGGAGGTTCATCGTCCGCCAGGGGGCGCCGTTCCGGAACGGCCGAGGCCGAGCCAGCGGCGCCGTCGCCCGGAGCGCCCCGGGGACCCCGGATGCTCGAATGCGTGGAATGGGAAGAGGAGACCGGGGAGGCACCCGGAACCTGAACGAAACAGGGGCCCTCGAGGGCCCCTGTTTCGCAAGATGGCTCCGCCTGCTGGGCTCGAACCAGCGACCCGCTGATTAACAGTTTCCTTCCGGTGGTTCAGCGTGAACGCCTTTGAAACACTGTTAGAGCCGTGAGAACCCTTATTTTTCAGGGCTTATTCCGACCGAAGGCGTTCACAGCAGGTCATCCCGTTTCGTATGATTTCACGCGATCTGTGCCCCCGGTGTGCCCCCAGTGTGACCCCGGGGTCACAGCCGCCGACGAACGGAGACCCGCCTATGGATGGCCCCATCCGCCTCACCGATGCCGCCGTGGAGCGCATGAAGCCCCCCGCCAGCGGCCGACGCGAAGTGTTCGATGCCGTGGTGCCGGGACTGTCGGTCCGCATCACCTCGACGGGCGTGCGCTCGTGGGCGCTGCGCTACCGCATCCAGGGCGAGAGCCGGCAGGTGCGCGAGACCATCGGCCGCGTCGGGGTGGTGTCGCTGACGGATGCCCGCGAGCGTGCGCGTGCTGTGCTGGCGCTCGCCGCCG
>JAZBPI010000130.1:0-32592 GCA_036351555.1 Pseudomonadales bacterium | reverse complement strand
CTACAGGTGCTCGACGCGCTCGATCTCGTACTCGACGGCGCCGCCGGGCGCCTGCACCGTGACCACGTCCCCTTCGGACTTGCCGATGAGCGCCCGGGCCAGCGGCGAGGAGACCGACACCTTGTTCTGCTTCAGATCCGCCTCGTCGTCGCCCACGATCCGGTAGCGACGCGCATCGCCGGACGCGACGTCGATGAGGTGCACGGTGGTCCCGAAGATGACCTTGCCCGTGGCGGCGATCTTGGTCACGTCGATGACCTGGGCCTCGCCGAGCTTGCCTTCGATCTCGCGGATGCGCCCCTCGATGAAGCCCTGCTCCTCCTTGGCCGCGTGATACTCCGCGTTCTCCTTGAGGTCGCCATGCTCCCGCGCCTCGGCGATCGCCTTGACGACCCGGGGGCGATCCTCGGACTTGAGGCGCTTGAGTTCGGCGCGGAGCAACTCGGCCCCTTCGACCGTCATGGGGGTCTTCATGGGTGCAATCCTGCGTGGAGGTCCTGGAGTCGGCGAACGGTCTTGCCCTGTCCGAAGCGAATGGCGGTACAGAGCGCTTCGCCACCGGTCAGGGTCGTGGTGTAGCAGACCTTGAACTGGAGCGCGAGCCGCCGGATCAGCGCCGAATCGGCGATGGACTGCCGACCCTCCGTGGTGTTGATGATGAAGTCCACCTTGCGGTTCTTGAGCAGATCGGAGATGTCCGGGCGCCCTTCGGTCACCTTGTTCACCTGCTCTGCCTCGATCCCGGCCTCGTTGAGCACGCGCCGCGTGCCGCGCGTGGCGACGAGCGCGAAACCCAGCTCGACGAGTTCCCGACCGAGCGCCGCGACGAAGGGCTTGTCCGAATCCTTCACGGACAGGAAGGCTCGCCCGCCCTCCGGCAGCACCACGCCGGCCCCGAGCGTCGCGCGCGCGAAGGCCTCCGCGAAGCTGTCCCCGACCCCCATGACCTCACCCGTCGACTTCATCTCCGGACCGAGGATCGGATCCACGCCGGGGAACTTCGCGAAGGGAAAGACCGACTCCTTCACGCAGACGTAGTTCGGCACGATCTCGCGCTCGAAGCCCTGCTCCGCGAGCGAACGCCCGGCCATGCACCGCGCCGCGATCTTGGCGAGGGACACGCCGATGCACTTGGAGACGAAGGGCACCGTGCGCGACGCGCGCGGGTTCACCTCGAGGACGTAGATCTCGCCGTTCTGCACGGCGAGCTGAACGTTCATGAGCCCCACCACGCCCAGCTCGAGGGCCATGGCACAGACCTGCTCGCGAATGCGCTGCTGAATCACGGGATCGAGACGATAGGGCGGCAGCGCACAGGCGGAATCACCGGAATGCACGCCCGCCTGCTCGATGTGCTCCATGATGGCGCCGATCACCACATGGGTGCCGTCGCACACGGCGTCGACGTCCACCTCGACGGCGAGATCGAGGAAGTGGTCGAGGAGCACGGGCGAGGACTCGGACACCAGGACCGCGTTGCGCAGGTACCGCTCGAGGTCCGCATCCTCGTAGACGATCTCCATGGCGCGACCGCCGAGGACGTAGGACGGGCGCACGACCATGGGATAGCCGATGTCCTGCGCCGCCGCGAGCCCTTCCTCGACGCTCATCACCGTGCGATTCGGCGGCTGCCGAAGGCCGAGCTTCTCGATCATCTCCTGGAAACGCCGACGATCCTCTGCACGGTCGATGGCATCGGGCGTCGTGCCGATGATGGGCACACCGGCGTCGTGCAGCGCCTCGGCGATCTTCAGGGGCGTCTGACCACCGAACTGGACGATGACGCCCGCCGGCTGCTCGACATCGACGATCGCGAGCACGTCCTCGAGGGTGACGGGCTCGAAGTAGAGGCGATCGGAGGTGTCGTAGTCCGTGGAGACCGTTTCCGGATTGCAGTTGACCATGATGGTCTCGTAGCCGTCCTCGCGCATGGCGAGGGCCGCATGGACACAGCAGTAGTCGAACTCGATCCCCTGACCGATGCGGTTCGGCCCCCCACCGAGCACCATGATCTTCCGGCGATCGCTCGGATCGGCCTCGCACTCCTCCTCGTAGGTCGAGTAGAGGTACGCGGTCGCCGCCGGAAACTCCGCAGCACAGGTGTCCACGCGGCGAAACACGGGATGGACGCCCAGCGCCTTGCGGCGGCTGCGCACCGCGCCCTCGGCACAGCCGAGCACGGCCCCGAGACGGGCGTCGGAGAATCCCTTGCGCTTCAGACGGCGGAAGGCGTCCGCATCGAGCGCCTCCAGCGCGGTCCCGCCGAGGCGCTGCTCCTCGCGCACGAGATCCTCGAGCTGGGCGAGGAACCAGGGGTCGATGCGGGAGTGCTCGTGAACCTCGTCGACGCTGAGGCCCGCGCGGAAGGCGTCAGCGAGATACCAGATCCGCTCCGGGCCCGGCGTGGTCAGCTCGCCGATCAGGCGCCGCAGGTCGTCACCGCTGCCGGGCCGGAGCCTGGGGTCGAGTCCGAGCGCACCGACCTCGAGACCGCGCAGCGCCTTCTGCAGGGATTCCTGGAAGGTACGACCGATCGCCATCACCTCGCCGACCGACTTCATCTGGGTCGTGAGGCGCGCATCGGCCTGGGGAAACTTCTCGAAGGTGAAGCGCGGGATCTTGGTGACGACGTAATCGATGGACGGCTCGAAGGACGCCGGGGTGACACCGGTGATGTCGTTCATGAGTTCGTCGAGCGTGTAGCCGACGGCGAGCTTGGCGGCGACCTTCGCGATGGGAAAGCCCGTGGCCTTGGAGGCGAGCGCCGAGGACCGGGACACGCGCGGATTCATCTCGATCACGACCATGCGGCCGGTCTGTGGATCGATGCCGAACTGGACGTTGGATCCACCGGTCTCCACGCCGATCTCGCGCAGGATCGCGATCGAGGCGTTGCGCAGGATCTGATATTCCTTGTCCGTGAGCGTCTGCGACGGCGCGACCGTGATGGAGTCGCCCGTGTGCACGCCCATGGGATCGAAGTTCTCGATGGTGCAGACGATGATGCAGTTGTCCGCTCGGTCACGGACGACCTCGAGTTCGTACTCCTTCCAGCCGATCAGCGACTCGTCGATGAGCAGCTCCTTGGTCGGCGAGAGGTCCAGACCCCGCGAACAGATCTCCTCGAATTCCTCGGCGTTGTAGGCGATGCCGCCACCGGAGCCGCCCATGGTGAAGGACGGCCGGATGATGCACGGGAAGCCGATGACGGCCTGCACCTGCAGCGCCTCCTCCATGGAGTGCGCGAAGCCCGAGCGCGGTGTCTCGAGCCCGATGCGCTTCATGGCCGTATCGAAGAGTTCGCGGTCCTCGGCCTTGTCGATCGCCTCGCGGCTGGCGCCGATGAGTTCGACGCCGTACTGCTCGAGCACGCCCTCGCGCGCCAGATCGAGCGCGCAGTTCAGCGCCGTCTGTCCGCCCATGGTCGGGAGCAGCGCGTCGGGTCGTTCCTTCTCGATGATCCGCGAGACCGTCGACCACTCCACGGGTTCGATGTAGGTCGCGTCGGCCATCGACGGGTCCGTCATGATGGTCGCGGGATTGGAGTTGACGAGGATCACCCGGAAGCCTTCCTCCCGGAGCGCCTTGCAGGCCTGGGCGCCGGAGTAGTCGAACTCGCAGGCCTGGCCGATGACGATGGGACCGGCTCCCAGCACGAGAATGCTCTGGATGTCCGTGCGCTTGGGCATGTTCCCGCTCTCGTTCCTTCTAGGGCGCCCCGCCCTGCTCGGCCGGGCGCTGACTCAGTTCCCGCGCGTGCTCGCCATCAGGGCGACGAACTCGTCGAAGAGTCCCTCCGCGTCCTGGGGGCCCGGACTCGCCTCGGGGTGCCCCTGGAAACCGAAGGCAGGCTTCTCGCGATGGCGCAGCCCCTGGAGCGATCCGTCGAACAGCGAGACGTGGGTCGGCTCCAGCTCCGGCGGCAGGCTGGCCGCATCGACCGCGAAGCCGTGGTTCTGACTCGTGATCATCACCCGACCGCTCTCGAGCGCCTTCACCGGATGGTTGGCGCCGTGATGGCCGTGCTTCATCTTCAGCGTGCGCGCGCCGCTCGCCAACCCGAGCAGCTGATGCCCGAGACAGATCCCGAACTGCGGGATACCGGCCTCCAGGAAGGTCCGGATGGCCGCCACGGCGTAGTCGCAGGGTTCGGGATCACCCGGTCCGTTGGACAGGAAGACCCCGTCCGGCGCCAGGTCGAGGACCGCTTCCGCGGGGGTCGTCGCAGGCACCACGGTCACGGCACAACCGCGATCCACGAGGATCCGCAGGATGTTCCGCTTCACGCCGAAGTCGTAGGCGACGACGCGCCAGGCGGCGTCTTCCGGCGCGTGACGCCGATAGCCCTCGCCCAGGCGCCAGACGCCGGTCTCCCAGCTGTAGGCCTCCCGCGTCGTCACGGACCGGGCCAGGTCCATGCCCTCGAGGCCCGGGAAGGTCCGGGCGCGCACCACGGCCTCTTCGTCGCTGATGCGCGCGGCCTCACCCGCGAGAATGACGCCGGCGAGGGCGCCCTTGCTGCGGATCAGCCGTGTGAGGCGGCGCGTGTCCACCTCGGCGATCGCGACGACGCCCTCTCGTTCGAGGAAGTCGGGCAGGGACAGCTGGGACCGGAAATTCGAGACGCGCAGGGGCAGATCACGAATCACGAGGCCCGCGGCCCAGACCCGGTCCGATTCCATGTCCTCGTCGTTGCAGCCGGTGCTGCCGATATGGGGGTAGGTCAGGGTGACGATCTGGCGGGCGTAGGAGGGGTCCGTGAGGATTTCCTGATAGCCGGTCATCGCCGTGTTGAAGACGACCTCACCGACGGCTTCGCCGTCACAGCCGATCGAGGTCCCACGGAAGATGGATCCATCCTCCAGGGCAAGGATCGCGGGGCCGGCCAAGTTCCTCCCTCCCATCAGCGCCTGCTGATCAATGCTCCCGGCGGTCGTGCGCGCAGGCGATCGCGCAGCCCCGAGAACGCAGTTCCGGAAGCCACCGATCGCCACATGATCACGCGGGACGTGCGGGGCGCTGAGCGTCGCGGCGGCCGGTCGCGGATCGAAAAAAAGCGGGGGGAATCGCTTCCACCCCGCTCTTCAGCGCCGGCGAACCTGCCGTTTCGCCCATCTCGACACTCACGGCGCGGATGATACGCAGCGCGTCCCGGGCTGTCCACGAAGACCACGCGGCCAGGGAAGCGCACAAGGGCGCGAGGGGACCCCTGGCTCACGTCAGGCCGAGGACGTCATGCATGTCGTAGAGCCCGGGCGGTCGGCCCGCGGCCCAGGCGGCAGCACGAACGGCGCCGCGCGCGAAGGTCATGCGGTCGGAGGCGCGATGGGTCAGTTCGATGCGCTCGCCCTCCCCGGCGAACAGGACCCTGTGATCCCCGACCACGTCGCCGCCGCGCACCACGCTGAAGCCGATGGTGCCGGGCACCCGCGGGCCCGTCTGGCCCTGACGATCGTGCACCGCCGCAGACGCGAGGGTCGTGCCGCGGGCGCTCGCGATGGCCTCGCCCAGACGCAGCGCCGTGCCGGACGGCGCATCGATCTTGTGCCGATGGTGGGTCTCGATGATCTCCGCGTCGAAGTCGTCGCCGAGCACATGCGCGGCCGTGGCGAGCAGATCGAGCATGAGCGCGACGCCCACGCTGTAGTTGGGCGCGAAGACCACCGGAATCCGGCTTGCGGCCTCCGCGATACGGTGCCGTTCCTGATCCGTGAAGCCCGTGGTGCCGATGACCAGGGCCCGCCCTTCGCGCACGCACAGATCGAGATGGGCGAGGGTCGCGGGGACGCTGGAGAAGTCGATCACCACGTCGACGCGCGTCAGCAGCGGGGCCAGATCGTCGTGCAGCGGCACACCCAGGGGCGCGAGCCCCGCGAGGGCCCCGGCGTCGGCCCCGATGGCCGGAGAGCCCGGCCGGGCGAGCGCGGCAGCGAGGCGCAGGTCGCGCCGGGCATCCACGGCGGCGACGAGGCAGCGGCCCATGCGACCGGCTGCGCCGACGATGGCGACACGGGCGTCCTGAGTCATCGATGAAGATCCGGGTGGCGGAGCGGCCCCCAGTATACGTCGCGTCGCAGACCTTCAGCCCGCGGCAAGGTCGTTGAGGATGCGACGCAGCGGTTCCCCGGACTGGCGTACACGGGCCAGGATCAGCGCGCCTTCCACCGCTGCGATCACGGCCTCGGCGCGCCGGGCCGCCGCGTCCGCCGCCATGCCGTCCCGCTCGTGCACCGAGGCGATGAGGCCCGTCCAGGCGTCGAGCACCTCGTTTCCCGCAGCCGTGATCGCCTCAGACGCAGGCACCGTTTCCAGCAGCGTGGTGGCGATCGGGCATCCCGCCCGCCACTGGGAGGCCGCCATCCACCCGGCCAGACGCTCTCCGTAGGCGCGCAGGAAGGCGCCGGCATCGGGCACGTCCGCCGCGATGTCCTCGAGGGTACGGAGCACCACCGCGCCTGCGGCCCGGACCGCCGCCGCCCCGAGCGCCTCCTTGCCGCCGGGGAAGTAGTGATAGAGCGAGCCCCTGGGCGCGCCACTCTCCGCCAGGATCTCCGCCAGCCCCGTCGCCGCGTAGCCCTGCTCCCGGAACAGCTTTACGGCCGCTCGGATCAGGGCGCCGCGATGTCGGGCGGGTCGTGGCATGCAGCGACATCTGACCGAAGTATATAGACCAGTCTGTATATACTTTAAGAACTGATCGGTCTAGTCCGGGAGTCCACCGGGGTACTCATGCACCAGCACGCCACCTATCCGGCGTCGATCGTCTCTCATGACCAAGTGGCAGGAGCGCATTCCGCACGCGACGAACGGCCCTGGAGGGACAGACACAGGCTGCTTGTTTCCTGAGACTCAGAAATCCGCGTCCGTTGCAGATAGGAATCATACTCAATACGATTCGCATCCCTTGTCTCCGTGGAGTCCGAATCGAATGCGTCTTCAGTCAGTTTTCCTCATCCTGGTGGCCAGCGCGGCGGGCCTGTCGGCCCAGGGCGCGATGCGGGACGAGAGCGGAATCGTCGAGGAGATCGTGGTCGGTGGCTCGCAGGTCGCTGCGGCATCGGTGTACGCCGGCGGGCAGGTCGCCCGCGGCAGTCGGGCCGGACTCTTCGGAAATCTCGACACCATGGAGTCGCCATTCTCGGCCACCGCCTACACGGAGGCTCTCGCCCGCGGCCAGCAGGCCATCAGCATCGGCGACGTACTCGAGAACGATCCCACGGTACGCGTCGCCAAGGGCTTCGGAAACTTCCAGGAGGTCTACATCGTCCGCGGCTTCCCCGTCTTTTCGGATGACATGACCTTCAACGGTCTCTACGGGATCCTGCCGCGCCAGTTCGTGGCAGCGGAACTGGTGGAACGCGTCGAAGTCTTTCGCGGCGCCAACAGCTTCGTCAATGGCGCATCCCCCGGCGCAAGTGGTGTGGGGGGGCTCGTCAACCTGCTCCCGAAGCGCGCGCCGGAGGAAGAACTCACGCGCCTCACCGCCGGGCTCGAGGCCCCTTCCCAGCTCTACGGCGCGCTCGACCTCGGCCGCCGCTTCGGCACGGAAGACGCCTACGGAGTTCGCCTGAACGCCGTGCGCCGCGACGGGGAGACTTCCGTGGAGGACCAGGAGCGCGAGCTGACCTTGCTCTCCCTGGGGACCGATTACTCCGGCGAACGCCTGCGCTTCTCTGCCGACCTCGGGTTCCAGGATCACCGCATCGACGATCCGCGGCCCCAGGTCACGCCTACCGGCGAAATCCCGTCGCCACCGAATGGCTCCGAGAACTTCGCGCAGCCCTGGACCTTCACGGACGAACGCCAGCTCTTTGGCGCCCTGCGCGGGGAATGGGACGCATCGGAGAACGCGACCCTCTGGCTCGCTATCGGCGGTCGGAATGGGGAAGAAGCCAACGTCCTGGCGAATCCCAACTCGGACGTGGCCGGCGTCACGAGTGCATTCCGCTTCGACAATGCGCGGGAGGACAAGATCTGGTCCGCGGATGCCGGCGTCCGCGTCGACTTCTCCACGGGCTCCATAGACCATCGGCTGATCGTCGCCGGCTCCCTGGTGGACCTCGAGTCCCGCAACGCCTTCGCCTTTTCCAGCTTCGCGGGCTTCGCGAACGACCTGTACGATCCGACGCCCGTGACGCCGCCGACACCAGATGCCTTCGTAGGCGGAGACCTCTCGAACCCGCTCCGCACGGAGGCCGTCGACAACCGCAGCCTCGCCGTGGCGGATCTCATCAGCTTCCTCGATGGCCGGGTCCTCGCCACAGTCGGCCTCCGCCAGCAGTGGATCGAGACCCGATCCTTCGACGCAGGCACCGGGGCCGAGACCGGATCCTACGACGAGGACGCGCTCACCCCCTCCCTCGGCCTCGTCTACCGCTGGTCCGACGAGCTCTCCCTCTATGGCAACTATGCCGAGAGCGTGCAGCCCGGCCAGGTCGCTCCCGCGAACGTCGGCGGGGAACCGGTCCTTAATGCAGGCGAGGTGCTCGATCCGTTCCGCGGGGAGCAGCTCGAACTCGGGGTGAAGTACGACCGCGGGCGCTTCGGCGGAACAGCATCCCTGTTCACGCTGACGCAGCCCTCGGCCATCGTCCGGAACGGGATCTTCGGGGACAACGGAGAGGAGCTCAGACGGGGCCTGGAACTCAGCGTCTTCGGGGAGCCTGTGGACGGCGTGCGCCTGCTCGGGGGGGTCACCTGGCTCGACGCGGAGCTGGCCAAGACGCAGGGAGGCATCAACGAAGGCAACCGTCCCATCGGCGTCCCGGAATTCCAGCTGAACGTGAACGGAGAGTGGGACGCTCCGGCGATCGCGGGGCTGACCGTGGAAGCGCGGCTGCTGTACACCTCGGAGCAGGAGGCAAACGCCGCGAACACCGTGGCCCTGGATTCCTGGACGCGGGTGGACGTCGGGGCCCGCATCGAGCGTCGCCTGGTCGACCGCCGAGTCACGGCGCGGCTACGCCTCGAGAACGTCCTCGGTGAAGACTACTGGGCGTCCACCGGGGGCTTTCCGGGCGCCAACTACCTCGTCCTTGCCGAACCACTGACCCTGCGTCTTTCAGCCTCGGTGGAGCTCTAGCGCGGGGCGCGGGACAGGAGGGCAGGGCAGAATGGACGCCAAGCGCGTACGACGCTGGTCGCGTGTACACAGCTGGACGAGCCTGCTGTGCACGCCCTTTCTACTCATGCTCTGCCTGACCGGACTGCCTCTCGTGTTTCACCACGAGATCGAGGAAGCCCTGGATACCACGCACTGGGCTCCCGCGCGGCCCGAGGGCCCACCATTCACCCTTGACGCGATCCTCGACGAGGCTCTCGCGCGACGGCCCGACGAAGTACCGATCTTCATGAGCTTCGACACGGATCGACCGGTGGTGAACGTCACCACCGGCCCCACCACGGATGCTCCCGCGTCGGCCATGCACTTCGCCTCCTTCGACCGCACGAACGGCGCGCTCGTCCCACCCCGGGACGACGGGGGCGTCATGGACTTTCTGCTCCAACTGCACACGGATCTCTTCCTCGGCCTGCCGGGCATGCTGTTCCTGGGCACCATGGGCTTGCTGTTCACGGTCGCCGTGGTCTCGGGCGTCGTGCTCTACGCCCCCTTCATGCGCAAGCACGATTTCGGCGTCCTGCGTACGAAGCGGTCACCACGACTGCGCTGGCTGGACTGGCACGACCTCACGGGGATCGTGCTCGTCGCCTGGGTGCTCGTGGTGGGTCTCACGGGCGTGGTGAACACCCTCGCCACACCGATCGTGGACTTCTGGAAGTACGATCAGCTCGCGGACCTCACCGTGGACCGCGGCAGCGGCGCGCCCCCGGCGCGGCAGGAATTCGCCTCCCTCGACAAAGCCGTGGCCCGGGCCCGGGCCGCTGCCCCGGACATGCAGCTGCAGTTCGTGGCCTTTCCCGGAGGCAGCTACTCCACCAGGGATCACTTCGCGATCTTCCTCCACGGGGACAAGCCGCTGACCGCGCACCTGATCACGCCCGCGCTGCTGGACGCGCGCAGCGGGGTCTTCGTCGACCTGCGGGAGATGCCCTGGTACGTGAAGACCCTGGGCCTGTCCGGCCCGCTGCACTTCGGGGACTACGGCGGGCTCGCGCTCAAGGTCGTGTGGGCACTGCTCGATGGGGTGACGATCGTCGTGCTGGTGAGCGGCGTCGTCCTCTGGGTGCGCCGCCTGCGAAGCACCGTGCCCCTCACGCGTGAACTCCCGGCCGGCGCCCTGGGCACCGAGGCGAGCTGAGCCATGACCCGGCTCCGGCGCCTGTGGCGACGCACCTTCGTGCTACCGGGTCTCCTCGGTGTCGCGAGCCTTTCGGGGCTGATGCTCGCCCTGTTCGTGGAGGGCCCCCTCGACCGATTCGCGGCTGCGCTGCTGGCGCTCCCGCTCCTTGCCGTCGTGCTTGCGTACGTCACGCGGGGGGGACGAGCCTGAGCGGCCGCGGTCGTCGCCGCTCGCTGGACCCGGGACCCTGCCGCCGGCGCCGGCGGCGGCTACCGCGACCCACGACCGCTGTCGCGTTCCTCGCGCTCTCGCGCCCAGTCGGGGACAGTACGCCTGATCTGCGGTCCGATCCTGAGGATTTCGCGGCCTGACACTCACGGCCCCAGGACGAAGAGGACGGACCGCATCGACCGCCCCCCGTACGAGCGAGGCCATCTTCCTCATGCCCCGCCTGGATCGATTCCTCGGCAAGGCGCTGGCCAAGAAGCGCCTGGACGTGCGCCTGCTGCTGGCGCAGGGGCGCGTGGAGGTCGACGGTCGGCGCGTCACGGACAGGGCTCGGATCATCGACCGCTTCAGCGACGTGCGCTGCGACGGCCGAACCCTGCAGGCCAGGACCGCCCGCTATCTGATGCTCAACAAGCCTGCGGGCGTGGTCAGCGCGACCCGCGACGCCAGGCACCGGACCCTGATCGATCTGCTCGACGCGCCCTGGAAGGACGAGCTGCACATCGTCGGGCGCCTGGATCTGACCTCGACCGGCCTGGTGCTGCTCACCAACGACGGGCGCTGGTCGCGGGCCCTGTCGCTGCCGGCGTCGAAGCTCCCGAAGCGCTACCGGGTGACGGTGGAGCGACCGCTGAACGGCGGGCAGGTCGAGGCCTTCCGGCGCGGGCTCCACTTCGGCTTCGAGAACCTCACCACGCGCCCGGCAGAGCTGCTGATCCTGGACGAGTTCGAGGCGGAGGTGACACTGGTGGAGGGGCGCTACCACCAGATCCGACGGATGTTCGCGCAGGTGGGCAATCAGGTTCGCGACATCCACCGCTTTGCCGTGGGACCACTGCGGCTCGAGCCCGGGCTGGCGTCGGGCGCCAGTCGTGAGCTGTCGACAGCCGAGGTGGCGGCGCTGGCGCGCGGTGCGTGACGCATCGCGTCGCCGAGCCGGGGTCAGGCCGCCTTCAGCAGCGCGTCCCGCTTCGACAGGTACTCGTCATAGGTCCCCGGGTGATCGACGACCCGGCCATCGGCGATCTCGACGATGCGCGTTGCCAGGGAGGACACGAACTGGCGGTCGTGGCTGACGAAGATGATGGTCCCCTCGTAGGCGGCCAGGGCCGCGTTCAGGGACTCGATCGCTTCCATGTCGAGATGGTTCGTGGGCTCGTCCAGGATCAACACGTTGGACTCCGTCATCATCAGCTTGCCGAAGAGCAACCGGTTCTTCTCTCCACCGGAACACACCCGGGCCTTCTTGTTCGCATCGTCGGCCGTGAACAGCAAGCGGCCGAGCATGCCGCGCACCATCAGGTCGTCGTGCTTCGGCGTCCGCCATTGGGACATCCACTCGAACAGCGTCAGCTCGTTGTCGAAGTCGGCGGTGCTGTCCTGGGGGCAGTAGCCGATCCGCGCGTTCTCGGACCACTTGACCGTGCCCTGTTCCGGGGCGAGCTCCTCCGTGAGACAGCGCAGGAAGGTGGTCTTGCCTGCGCCGTTCTCACCGATCACCGCGAGACGCGCGCCGGCCTCGAGAATCAGGTCGCCACTCTCGAAGAGCCTGTCGCCGTCGAAGCCGTGGCTCAGACCTTCCAGCACGAGCGCCTGGCGGTAGAGCTTCCTGCTCTGCCTGAAGGCGATGTGCGGCCGTACGCGGCTCGACGCCTTGACCTCGTCGAGGGTGATCTTCTCCATCTTCTTCGCCCGCGAGCTGGCCTGCTTCGCCTTCGACGCGTTGGCCGAGAACCGATTCACGAAGGCCTGGAGCTCGTCGAGCTCCGCACTCTTCTTCGCATTCGAGGTCTCGAGCTGCGTCTGGATCAGCGTGGACGCCGCCACGAAGTCCTCGTAGGTGCCCGGATAGATCCGCAGCTCGCCGTAGTCGATGTCCGCCATGTGCGTGCACACGGAATTCAGGAAGTGACGGTCGTGCGAGATGATGATCATGGTGCTCTTGCGCTGGTTGAGCATCGTCGCGAGCCAGCTGATCGTGTGGATGTCCAGGTTGTTGGTGGGCTCGTCGAGGAGCAGCACGTCCGGATCCGCGAACAGCGCCTGGGCCAGCAGCACCCGGAGCTTCCAACCGGGCGCGACCTGCTGCATCGGTCCGAAGTGCAGCGCCTCCTCGATGCCCGCTTCCAGCAGGAGGTCACCGGCGCGCGCCTCGGCGGTGTAGCCGTCCAGCTCGGCGAAGGCGGCTTCCAGTTCCGCCACGCGCATGCCGTCCTCTTCGGACATCTCCGTCAGGCCGTAGATGCGGTCCCGCTCCTGCTTGACCTTCCACAGCGCCACGTCGCCCATGACGACCGTGTCGATCACGCTGAAGGCATCGAAGGCGAACTGATCCTGGCTCAGCGTGCCGACCCGGGTGCCCGGCGCGATCGACACGTTCCCGGAGGTCGGCGTGAGTTCGCCGCTGAGGATCTTCATCAGCGTGGACTTGCCGCAGCCGTTGGCGCCGATCAGTCCGTAGCGCTTGCCGCCATCGAACTTCGCGGAGATGTTCTCGAACAGCGGTGTCGCGCCGAACTGCATGGTGAGGTTCGCGGTCGTGATCAACGGATGTCGTCCTGACGAAGGCAGAGCTGGTGAGTGAGACCGGGCCGGGTCGAGGCGCACGATCGCTCGCTCGTCTCGACGCATCCGCTGGGGAGCGACCTGGAGGACTCCGGCCTTGGGTGAGGCGGAGGCTCGGAGCACCGTCGCAGGCGGCGATCGACCTGGCATCCGCCAGGACGGCGCGAGCCGCTGGGCCGAGCGCCGAAGGGATCATGGAGCGACCGGACCGGCCCCGGGAGTCGCCCTGCCGGAAAGCGGACCGCCCTGCTCCCGCGCCGGCGGGCGCGCAGTATGTCGATCCTGAAGGGCGTCCTCAATGGGGCATACCAGGGCGCGTCTGTCCGCGTTGCGGTGGGCGCGCCCGGATCAGGAGGTCAGATCGTCGAAGAACCCCTTGACGCCTTCGAACCAGCTCTTCTCCTTGGGTGCGTGTTCACCGCCCTTGAGCGAGGCCCGGAAATCCTCGAGCAGGGCCTTCTGCTTGCTGGTGAGCTTGACCGGCGTCTCGACGACGACGCGGCAGAGCAGATCGCCCACCTCGCCGCCCCGCACGGGGCGCACGCCCTTGCCGCGGAGCCGGAACAGGCGGCCGCTCTGGGTCTCCGGCGGAATCTTGAGGTTCACGCGACCATCGAGGGTGGGCACTTCGAGCTCGCCGCCGAGCGCCGCGTCGGGGAAGCTGATGGGCACCTCGCAATAGAGATGGCGCCCCTCCCGGGAGAAGAGGGCGTGTTCACGTACGGAGATCTGCACGTAGAGATCACCAGCAGGCCCCCCATTGGCGCCGGCCTCCCCCTCACCGCCCAGGCGGATGCGATCACCGGTGTCCACGCCCGGCGGCACCTTGACCGAAAGCGTCCGCGTTTCCTCGCGCACACCGCGCCCCCCGCAGGTCCGGCAGGGGTCGGAGATCATCTTGCCCGTACCGCGGCAGCGCGGGCAGGTCTGCTGCAGGGTGAAGAAGCCCTGGGACACGCGGATCTGACCCGCCCCTGCACAATCGGGGCAGACGATGGGCGCAGATCCCTTCACGGCGCCACTGCCATCGCAGTCGTCACAGGACACCAGCGTCGGCACCCGGATGGTGACGCTGTCGCCGCGCACGGCCTGCTCGAGCTCGATCTCCAGCGTGTACTGCAGATCGGCGCCGCGATGCACGCGCGGGCCGCCGCCCCGTCCGCCGGCGCCGCCGAAGATGTCGCCGAAGACGTCGGCGAACACGTCGGAAAAGCTCGAGGCGCCGCCGAAGCCCCCACCCATGCCGCTGCTCGGATCGACACCGGCATGGCCGAAGCGATCGAAGGCCGCCCGGCGCTCGGGATCGGAGAGCACCTCGTAGGCTTCGCTGGCCTCCTTGAACTTCTCCTCGGCGCCGTCGTCACCGGAATTGCGATCCGGGTGATGCTTCATGGCGAGCCGACGATAGGCCTTCTTGATCTCCGCCTCGGATGCGTCACGTGCGACGCCGAGTACTTCGTAGTAATCCCGCTTGGCCATGCGCAGTGCTCGTCAGGTGAATCGGGGTCGTGACCTGTCCGCCACGCAAACGACATCGCCGGTGCGGGTCACCCCGCACCGGCGATCAGGAACGGCGCCGCTGTCACTTCTTGGCGTCGTCGTCCTTCACTTCCTCGAACTCGGCGTCGACTGTGTCGTCGCCCTGCTCGGAGCCTGCGCCCTCACCGCCGGCACTCGCCTCCTCGCCGGCCGCATCGGCGTACATGCGCTGGGCCAGGCCCGATGCCGCCTCGGACAGGGCATTCATCCTGGTCTCGATCGCCGTTGCGTCGTCGCTCTTCATGGCGTCCTCGAGCTCGGTGATCGCGGCCTCGATCTTCTCCTTCTCGGCGCCGTCGACCTTGTCCCCGGCTTCCGTGAGGGTCTTGCGGGTCGCGTGGACCAGTCCGTCGGCCTGGTTGCGCAGATTGACCATCTGCTCGAACTTCCGGTCCTCCTCCGCGTGGGATTCGGCGTCCCGCACCATGGCGTCGACTTCCTCCTCCGACAGGCCCGAGGACGCCTTGATGACGATCGACTGCTCCTTGCCCGTGGCCTTGTCCTTGGCCGAGACGTTCAGGATGCCGTTGGCGTCCAGGTCGAAGGCGACCTCGATCTGCGGCATGCCGCGCGGCGCCGGGGGAATGTCCGCCAGGTCGAAGCGACCGAGGGACTTGTTCTGACCCGCCTGCTTGCGCTCACCCTGGAGCACGTGGATGGTCACGGCCGTCTGGTTGTCGTCCGCCGTCGAGAAGACCTGGGTCTTCTTGGTCGGAATGGTCGTGTTCTTCTCGATGAGCGGACTCATCACGCCACCGAGGGTCTCGATGCCGAGCGAGAGCGGCGTCACGTCGAGCAGAAGCACGTCCTTGACGTCACCGGAAAGCACCGCCGCCTGGATCGCCGCGCCGAGCGCCACGGCCTCGTCCGGATTCACGTCCTTGCGCGGCTCCTGACCGAAGAACTCCTTCACCTTCGCCTGCACCAGCGGCATGCGCGTCTGGCCACCGACCAGGATCACGTCGTCGATGTCCCCGACCTTCAGGCCTGCATCCTCGAGTGCGGTCCGGCAGGGCGCGATGGTCCGGGTGACGAGCGCCTCGACGAGGGACTCGAGCTTGGCGCGGGTGATCTTGGTCACCAGGTGCTTCGGACCCGTGTTGTCCGCAGTGATGTAGGGCAGGTTCACCTCGGTCTGCTGGCTGGACGAGAGCTCGATCTTGGCCTTCTCCGCAGCCTCCTTGAGGCGCTGCTTGGCCAGCGGATCCTTGCGCAGGTCCATGCCCTGGGTCTTCTGGAACTCCTCGGCGAGGTAGTCGATGAGGATCAGGTCGAAGTCCTCACCGCCCAGGAAGGTATCCCCGTTGGTCGACAGCACCTCGAACTGGTGCTCGCCGTCGACCTCGGCGATCTCGATGATGGAGACGTCGAAGGTTCCGCCGCCCAGGTCGTAGACCGCGATCTTCGAGTCACCCCGTTTCTTGTCCATGCCGTACGCGAGTGCGGCTGCCGTGGGCTCATTGATGATCCGCTTGACGTCGAGGCCCGCGATGCGGCCTGCGTCCTTGGTCGCCTGGCGCTGCGAGTCGTCGAAGTAGGCCGGGACCGTGATCACGGCTTCCGTGACCGGCTCTCCGAGGTAGTCCTCGGCGGTCTTCTTCATCTTCTTGAGCACTTCGGCGGAGATCTGGGGCGGCGCCATCTTCTTGCCCTTGGCCTGGACCCAGGCGTCCCCGTTGTCGGCCTTCACGATCTCGTAGGGCACCATGCCGATGTCCTTCTGGACCACGGCATCGTCGAAGCGCCGCCCGATGAGGCGCTTCACCGCGAACAGCGTGTTCGAGGGGTTGGTCACCGCCTGGCGCTTGGCGGACTGGCCGACGAGGATCTCGCCGTCCTCCGTGTAGGCGACGATCGACGGCGTCGTGCGATCGCCCTCGGCGTTCTCGATGACCTTGGGATTCTTGCCCTCGAGCACGGCCACGCAGGAATTCGTGGTCCCGAGGTCGATACCGATGATCTTGCCCATTGTTGTCGTCTCCGATCTGGGTGCGTTCAGCCCCGGTGGGCATCGCCCCGGGAAATCCTCATGGTTCGCTATATCTGTGCCGCGAGGCGGCTTTCAAGGGGCGCGGAATCCGGACGGGCGCCCCTGCCGCCTCAGCCCGGCGCCCGGGCCACCACCACCATGGCCGCCCGCAGCAGACGGCCGTTGAGCGTGTACCCCTTGGCGAGGACATCCACGACGGAGTTCGGCTCCGCGGAGGGCACGTCGATCATGGTCATGGCTTCGTGGAGCTCCGGATTGAAAGGCTCCCCCACCGGGTCCACCTGCTCGATCCCCACCTTCGCGAGGGTGTCGAGGAAGAGCCGATGCGACAGCTGGATCCCCTCGCGGATGGCCGCGAAGCCCTCTGCGGCCTGCTCCCCGCTGACCGCATCGACGGACTTCTCCAGGCTGTCGACCACGGGCAGCAGTTGCGCCGCGAACTTCTCGAGGGCGAACTTGTGCGCGTTCTCGACGTCCCGAGCCGCCCGACGGCGGACGTTCTCGGCCTCGGCCTGGGCACGGAGGGCCAGATCCTTGAAGCTGGCCGCCTCCTGGCGCGCCGCCTCCAGGGCTTCGGATACGGGATCACCCGGCGCCGGGGCGTCCTCATCGACCTCACCGGACGAGGCACCCGCAACCTCCTCGTACTGGCGCGCGGATGCCTCCGCGGTCGCGTGCGCGTCGGGCTGACCGGCTTCGGCCCCTTCTTCGCGACGCTGCGGATCGTCAGCCATGCATGAACCCCCTTGTTCGCCATGTGCGGATGCAGCCGCCCCCTTGCGCGGGACCGGCGCCTCGCTTTGAGGTGGGGATGGCTGCGGACGCTTTCAAGGCCGGTCGGAGGTCACCCCAGCTGGCGAAGCGCCGCGCTGAGAAGCCGGGCCGTCGCATCGACCACCGGGATCACCCGCTGATAGGCCATGCGCGTGGGCCCGATGACGCCGAGCACCCCTGCCGGCCGCCCATCGACCTCGTAGGGCGCCGTGACCACCGAGTAGTCGACGAAGGGCTTGTAGCCCGATTCGTCGCCGATGAAGAGATGGACGCCCTCGGCCTCGAGGCAGCGGTCGAGGAGATGCAGCAGGTCCCGCTTGCGCGCAAAGGCCTCGAACAGCTCCCGGACGACCTCCATGTCCTCCCCCGAGACGAAGTTCAGCAGGTTGCCCTCGCCCGCCACCACGTAGTCCGTCTCCGGCTCCGCGTCCTCCCGGAACACGTTCGCGGCGACCGTGAGCATTTCCGCCATGAGCGCGTCCATGCGCGCCTTGTCGGACTCCATGCCCGACAGGAGCCGGTCGCGGATCGAGCGGATGGACTCGCCCGCGTAGTGCTGATTGATGAAATTGGCCGCCTGCTGCAGTTCAGCCTGCTCGAACTGCCGGTGCGTGCGGATGATCCGGTTCTCCACTTCCTTCTCGTTGACCACGAGGATCACCAGCAGCCGGTTCCCCGACAGGGGCAGGAACTCGACCTGGCGCAGGGTGATGATCTCGCGCCGCGGCAGCGTCACCAGCCCCGCCATGTGCGTGATGCCGGACAGCAGGCTGGAGGCCGTCGAGACGAGCTCCCGCGAGGTGCGCTCTGGGCTCAGCTCGCCCCGCAACAGGGACAGGGACTCGGGCGCGAGCGGCTGCACGTGGATCAGGGAATCGACGAAGAAGCGCAGCCCCTGGGCGGTCGGGACCTTCCCCGCGGAGGTGTGCGGTGAGGTGACGAGCCCGAGATTCTCCAGATCCGCCATGACGTTGCGCACGGTGGCGGAGGAGATGTCGAGCCGCGACTCCACGGCGAGCTGCCGGGAGGACACGGGGGCGCCGCTCTCGATGTAGCGCTCCACGAGCAGCTTCAGGAGCACGTTCGCCCGCTCGTTGAGCTGTTCCTCTGGCATCGGCATCTGGGTTCCGGTACCGCATGGTGGCCCGGCGCGCGATCGCACGCACTGGAAGAGCCGTCGGGGACGGCTCGAAGGGCGTCTGCGCACACTGATATAGGCATCCGCGCCCGGTTGCAACGGCGTGACCGCTTGCCGCCGTTCGCGGCAAGGCGCCAGAATCCTCACGACGCCCGGTGCGGGCGTCGGATCCGGCGGCCCCTCGTCGCCGCCCCGCTTGCGGACCCACGTCATGCTCTGCCGCCTGGACATCCGTGACTTCGCCATCGTCGACAGGCTCTCGGTGGAGTTCGCCCCGGGCTTCTCCTCGATCACGGGCGAGACCGGTGCCGGAAAGTCGATCATGCTCGACGCCCTCGGCCTCGTGCTCGGGGATCGGGCCGCCGCGGACATGGTCCGGCCCGGAAGCGAGGGCGCAGACCTGGCCGCGGAATTCGACATCACGGCGATCGAGGAGGCCCGGGCCTGGCTCGCCGAGCACGACCTGGTCGATCCGGACGCACCGGAGCGCTGTCTCCTGCGCCGCACGCTGGGCGCGGACGGTCGCTCCCGGGCCTTCGTGAACGGGCGCCCCGTGACCCTTCAGGATGTGCGGAGCCTCGCGGACCACCTCATCGACATCCATTCCCAGCACGCCCATCAGTCGCTGCTGCGCCGCGACGTGCAGCGTCGGCTCCTCGACGAGTTCGGCGGGCACGCGGCGAAGGCCGCGGACGTGGCCCGCGCCCACGGCGCCTGGCAGCGCCTCGCGGAGGAGCACGATCGCCTGCAGGGCGAGGCACGGGAACGCGCCGATCGTCGGCAGCTCCTCGGCTACCAGGTCGAGGAACTCGACGCCGTGGCACCGAGCCGCGACGAGCTGGCCACGCTCGAGGCCGAGCAGCGGCGGCTCGCCGGTGCGGAGGCTGCGATCGAGCGCGTCGCCGGGGCACGCGCGGCCATCGAGGACGACGACGACACGCTCCTCGACCGCGTGCGTCGGGTCATCGCCCTGCTCGAACAGGTCGATGATCGGCATCCTGCCCTGGACGGCGCGCGGGAGATGCTGGTCACGGCCCGGGTGAACCTCGAGGAAGCCGGCACCGAGCTGCGTCGCTACGGCGATCTGCTGGAGCCCGATCCGGAGCGTCTGAGTACGGTCGACGACCGCCTGGGGACCCTGCACGATCTGGCACGCAAGCATCGCGTGGCTCCGGACGACCTGCCGGCGCTGCACGCGCGCCTGCAGGCGGAACTCGAGGAGATCGACGGTGGGGGCGCCCGCCTGGAGGCCCTCGCCCAGGAACGAGACGCCGCCCGGGCGCGCCTCCTCGACGCCGCCGCAGGGCTCAGCGCCGCGCGCGTCAAGGCGGCCAGGAAGCTGGAGAAGGCCGTCACCGAGCAGTTGCGCAGCCTGGGCATGAAGGAGGCGCGTTTCCTGGCCGCGCTGACGCCCCTGGACGCGGACCGCTGCGGCCCGGGCGGGCTCGAGCAGGTCGATTTCCAGGTCACCGCCAACAAGGGCATGGCGCCGGGCCCCCTGGGGCGCATCGCCTCCGGCGGTGAGCTGTCCCGGATCAGCCTCGCGATCCAGGTGATCACCGCCGCCACGAGCCACACGCCGTCCCTGGTCCTGGACGAGGCCGACGTCGGCATCGGCGGGCGCACGGCAGAGGTGGTGGGACGCATGCTGCGGCGCCTCGGCGCGCACACCCAGGTGCTCGCCGTGACCCACCTGCCGCAGGTCGCCGCCCTCGGACACCAGCATCTGGCCGTGGTGAAGAACTCGGCCCGAGGCAAGGGCGCGACGCGCACGGAGATCGTCACCCTCGACGAGGACGCCCGCGTGGCGGAGCTGGCGCGCATGCTCGGCGGCATGGAGATCACGGCCCAGACGCGTGCGCACGCCGGAGAGATGCGGGCCCGGGCCGTCGACCCGGCCTGAGCCGACCCGCTATGATCGGCGGCCTCGTCGACCGGAGACCGCGCCCCTCATGCACCGCACGCTGCTCCTGACTGCCCTCGTCCTGCTCGTCGCCGGCTGTGCGGGCCTGCGCGTGCCCGGCGTCTACCGGGTGACGATCCAGCAGGGCAACGTGATCACCCAGGACATGGTCGATCGCCTGAAGCCGGGCATGACGCCGCGCCAGGTCCGTTTCATCCTCGGGGAGCCGATTCTGGCCAACAGTTTCCGACCCGATCGCTGGGACTACGTCTACACGATCCAGGTCGGCAACAACGCCCGCCAGCAACAGCGCCTGACGCTCTGGTTCGAAGAGGAAGCCCTGGTCGGCTTCGAGGGCGACTTCGCCCCCTCGGCCGTGCTCGACTCGGAAGACGCCGAAGGACCCGCTCGGCCGGCCCTGCCCGGTATCGCCGCGAGCCCCGGCACGGGCTGACCCCTGCCCCGCTTCCAGCGCGGCGCTTCAGCTTCCTTTCTCCGCGCGCTGCGCACGTGCGCGCTCCGCACGGCGCGCCTTCGGATCGGCGATCAACGGACGATAGATCTCCACCCGATCCCCCGGGCGCAGCACCGTCTCGTGGTCCCGCACGACCTTGCCGAAGATGCCGAAGGTCGCGGCATCCAGATCGATCTCCGGGAACAGCGACACGATGTCCGATCGGCGCACCGCTTCCATGAGCGTCGTGCCGGACGGCACGTCGAGCGGCACGATGCGTTGAAGGTCCGGGCGCGCATAGGCGACCTCGACGCGGATGGTCTGCGCCGCGTCGCCCGTCACGATTCGCCGTAGAGCGCCCGGGCACGGGCACAGAAGGCGTCCACGAGCGTGTCCGCCGAGCGATTGAACATGGGCCCCAGCGCGGCACGCAGGATGCGCCCCGCGTACTCGAAATCGAGATCGAGCTGCACCTTGCAGGCATCCTCCGCCAGGGGCGTGAAGCGCCACTCCCCGGAAAAGTGCTCGAAGGGTCCTTCCACGAGCTCCAGGGTCATGCGCTCGGGCGCCTCGAGTTCGTTGCGGGTGGTGAAGCGATGGCCGATCCCCGCGCGACGGATCTCCAGCTCTGCCACCAGGTGATCCGCCTCGCGCTCACGCACGGCCGCGGCCGAGCACCAGGGGAGGAATTCCGGGTAGCGCTCGACCTCGTTGACGAGCGCGAACATGCGCGCAGCCGCGTAGGGGACGAGCGCGCTGCGCGCGATCTTCGGCACGACTCAGCCGACGACGGAGGAGTAGATCGTGTATGCGAACACCACCAGAACCCCGAGCGGCGCGATCACGCGGATGAGCCCCTGCCAGACCCTGTAGCGCCAGCCGTCGTAGCGCAGCTGCCCGGCCACGATCTCGCGAGGCAGGATCCAGCCCGTGAAGACCGCGATGAGGAGGCCCCCGAGGGGCAGGAGGATGTTGTTCGAGAGGTAGTCCACGAGATCGAAGAAGTTCTTCTCGCCGACGAGATGGACGTCCGCCCAGATGTTGAAGGAGAACACGGTCCCCAGCCCGATGATCCAGGTGATCACGCCGAGGGTGATGGCCACGCGCGAGCGCTTCGCGTTGTAGTCCTCCACCAGCCAGGCAAGCGCCGGTTCCGTGAGCGAGATGGCCGAGGTCAGGGCGGCAAAGCTGACCAGCACGAAGAACACCCCGCCGAAGATCTCGCCCATGGGCATCTGGCCGAAGGCCAGCGGCAGCGTCACGAACATGAGCCCGGGGCCCTGGCTCGGCTCCAGGCCGTTGGCGAAGACGAGCGGGAAGATCACCAGCCCCGACGCGACGGCCACGAAGGTGTCGAGGAGGGCGATGGTCACCACCGTGGAGCCTATGGAGGCATTGGAGGGTACGTAGGCGCCGTAGGCCATGATGGCGCCCATACCCAGCGACAGGGTGAAGAAGGCCTGCCCCATGGCGTCGAGGACGCCCTCGACCCCGAGCGCTTCGGGATGGAACGAGAACATGAAGCTGAGCGCCTGATCCATCCCCCCCGTGGTGAAGGCGTAACCCAGAAGCACCAGGAGCAACAGGAACAGCAGGGGCATGAACCAGCGGATGGCGAGCTCCAGGCCCCCGGACACCCCGCGGGACACGATCCAGATCGTCACCACCATGAACAGTGTCTGCCAGCCGATCATGAGCAGCGGATCGCCGAGGAAGGCATTGAAGGTGGCGGTCGCGACGTCGCCCGTGGCCCCGACGAAGGTGCCGCTCGCCGTCGAGAAGATGTAGTGCACGGCCCAGCCCGCGATGACGCCGTAGAAGGACAGGATCAGGAACCCGGCGAGCACGCCCATCCAGCCGATCAGCACCCACACCGGCTTCGCGCGGGACGCCTCCACGAGCTGACGCATGGTGTTGATGGGGCTGGTGCGGGTCTCCCGGCCCATCAGCGTCTCGGCCATCATGATCGGCAGCCCGACGGCGAAGACACAGGCGAGATAGACGATGATGAAGGCGCCTCCGCCGTTCTCGCCGGCCATGTAGGGGAACTTCCAGATGTTCCCCAGACCCACGGCCGACCCGGCCGCCGCCAGGATGAACATCCAGCGGCTGCTCCACATGCCGTGGCGAGACGTATCTCCACCCAGGGCCATAGATCGTCCTCTTCCGGGAAAGGCGCCGGCAGGCAGGGCGGGCAGCCCCGGGGCGCTCGAGTCCGCGCGATTGTGCGGATTTCGCCAGTGCGCCTCAAGGCGGGCCCTGAGGGCCATGGGTTTGCGCTCGACGGGCCCCTATACTGACGAGATGAGCAAGCAGAACAAGAAATCACCCGGCGGCAACACCATCGCCGTGAACCGCCGTGCGAAGTTCGACTACCACCTCGAGGATCGCTTCGAGGCGGGGCTGGCCCTCGAGGGCTGGGAAGTGAAGGCCATGCGCGACGGCCGCGCCCAGCTCGTGGACTCCTACGTACTGATCCGCAACGGCGAGGCATTCCTGCTCGGGGCACGCATCAACCCGTCGCCGAGCGCCTCCACCCACCAGGTGGCCGATCCCGACCGCATGCGCAAGCTGCTGCTGCATCGGCGCGAGCTGGCGCGGATCATCGGGGCCGTCTCGACCAAGGGCTACACCTGCGTGGCCACTTCCCTGTACTGGAAGGGGCCCCTCGCCAAGTGCGAGATCGCCCTCGCCAAGGGCAAGCGCGAGGTCGACAAGCGCCAGGACAAGAAGGAGAAGGACTGGCAGCGCGAGAAGGCCCGCATCCTCAAGGCCGGTTGATCCGGCCCCGCTGACGCCCGCAACCCCCCCTTGCCGCGCCGAGCCCTTGATGGTGAGGGAACTGCCCCCATGATAGTCTTGTCGACCCGCTGCACTGTGGCGGGGACATTGGGGGCGACCTGGCTTCGACGCCGGGGAGGAGGCCCTAGGTGCATGCCGAGAGGGCGATCACTCTCGTAAATCAAAGATTGCAAAAAATATAGTTGCCAACGACGACAACTACGCCCTCGCAGCCTAAAAAACTGTGAGCCTCACGGAACGCCTGCCTGTGGGCTACTTCCTGAGGTCGCCAAACACAGGATCGCGGTGACGCTTCGCCCGGAGCCGAGTCGTTAAAACCAATCGGGATCGCTCGTCAGGAGCCTGTCCGTCGGCGCCTGCCGCGTTAAAACAAATGACGGGACCAAGCATGTGAAGAGCCGAAGGCTGAATACTGGCGGACGCGGGTTCGATTCCCGCCGCCTCCACCAATCAAACAGGAAAGCCACCCTTGCGGTGGCTTTTTCGTTTTATCCGCGGCAGACAGCTGAAGCCGCGCCCGGAGGACGCGGGTGTCCGAGCGTAGCGAGGTCTGTCGACCTGGCGCGCAGCGCCAGTGAAGACGCAGCTCCCGCCGGCTCGGCCCCCAGGTCAGCAAGGTAGCGCGACGGAAGCTGAAGATGCTGAACGCCGCTACCAACGTGACCGACCTGCGTGTCCCGCCGGGCGGCCGACTGGAGTCTCTGAAGGGTGGTCGCGAGGACCAGCACAGCATTCGGATAAATGATCAATACCGGGTCTGCTTCCGCTGGCGCAACGGCGATGCCTTCGACGTCGAGATCGTGGACGACCACTGAGGAACATCAACAGGACCAGCATGACGTCGAAGCCGATGCATCCAGGGGTAGTTCTCCGTGAGGAGTTCATTCGGACGCTAGCTCCGCCCGAGCGAAGCAAGCGGCGCCGAAGCCAGGTGCTCGAGTATGCGTGTTAGTGCCGCGACGTTGTGTTCGTCTTCGGTGCTCCCGAGGGCATCCTGCAGCACTGCGCGGATGTCTTCGGCTTCGACCCGCTCCATCTCCCATCCCGGGTACAGACGCTCGCGCTTCTCCACACTCCGGTCCAGCTCGACGATATCGTGATGACGCGAATCGCCATGCAGGCTCGCGATCAGGTTCTGCACCTCGGCGGGCGGCCCCTCGATCCATTGGAAGAAAACGCCACTGCCGAAAACCAGCACCCCGGTGACGCCTCGGGCGACGTTGCGGCGTTGCGAGAACTTGATGAGGCGGTCGACCTCGACGTCACCGACGCCTTCGGAGGCACGACTACAGTAAACGAAGGTTTCAAGAGCGACTTCAGGGAATTCCGGGTCAATTCCGCGTGCGAAACCGGGTTCGTCGAACATGAATGCAGCTCTCCTTGTCCATGCTGGGCAACCACTCCCAGGCGTTTTGATGCGTCAGCGTCGCGTGGGAATGGGAGGGACAAGTGGGCTGTCGTCTCGAAGCCCCGACCGGCACCTTCCACAGGTGGTGTGCGTCCGGCGAAACTGCGCTGATCGCGCCGAATCCTGCCTACGCCCGTTCTTCAGAGCGTACGCCAGGTGGCGTTGCCTCGCACGGTCCGGCTGGCGGATGACCCGGTTCGTCAACTTGCCGACAGGCCAACGTCCCACCTGGCCCCTGGGGCTGTGGTCTGATCCTGGTCGAATCAGACGACCAAGTTTCGAGCGGGCGGCGCTCTCGGCAAGCCTTCCCGACGCACGGTTTCGAGGATCCGGTCGATGACGTCCGGGTCCGTGACATCCGATGGCAGCCGCAAGGAATCACGCGAAGCCGCCCACTACAAGTGCGGACGGGGTCGTCGATGGCGCCCGCCCAGAGCATGTACTGGTCAGCGTCCTTCAACCGATAGGACAGATGGCTCCCGCAACGGGCGCAGAACCCGCGCTCGGCCCAGTCCGACGACGCATAGCGCGACACCGCGCCCCCGTCCTCGAATTCAAGGGCACCGACGTTCGCCGCCAGGCCCGGTCCGCCACTCCATCTTCGACACATGCCGCAATGACACGCGTGCACCTGTTCGTCGAGCTCCCGTGCCAGGTAGCGCACGGCACCGCACAGACATCCACCCGTCACATCCATGACCGAGCCTCCTCGCCTCCGACGTAGCCAGATGGTGCCGAGTCTGCATCAGCTCTCCTGCCAGCGTGGTGTCAGGCGGCTTCTGCGCACGGTGGATGTGTTCTCCGCCTCGACGAATGGTCGCTTCTGGAAGAAAGGGCAGGGGACCAGTGCCGTACCGGGCGCGAACGCACCATAGAGCGACTGAATGACTGCACGTGATTACGGCATGAGTTCTCGCCGAGGAAGACCAGTTCGACTGCGAAGCGAGCAGACCAGGGCCGGTTGACGTCCGGAGCAATGCGGCATTGGCCGAGGGCGAAAAACACCGGCGAATCGGAGGGGTGCGGATCGAGGGGAGCTCGAATCGCGATGCTAGAGCAGATCGAGCCTGACCGCGGAGGTGAAGGCCACCCATCCCATGAGAGCGGTCAGCCCGAGGGTGACAAGCAACTGGGTCTTCGATCCGTTGATCAGGTAGCTCTGTCCGGGGTCCCGCGGATCGAAATAGACCTTCACCTGATCGTCCCCTCGCCGTTCCACCCCCTCGAGCTGGCGATCGAGCAGTGCCCGGGCGTTGTGCGAGGCCATCATGGCCATGGCGCTCAAGCGGGTGCCGACGAACTGTCGACCGTTCACCTCGTAGAGGTAGCGTACGGTCGCCAGGTACTCCTGCCCCGCCTTCGCCCACTCGGCACCGCCAGCCTCCTTCACGGCTGCTCCCTCGAGGATTCCCCAGACCCAGGGCCACCCCCTCACGCGGGACTGGTAGAGCAGGGAGTAGAGGCCGGCGAGGACACAGAATCCGCTCACGAGCAGAGACCATGCGGCCGGGTTCTCGTTCATGTCCGCGAGAAGATCGCCCATGTGTGGCCTCCGCTGGGCTGACAATCCAGTCGGTAGACTGGCCGACCGATTCCGTTTCGAGGAGAGGCAGCGCCTGTCATCCTGTACGAGACCGCGATCTACCTGTGCAAGAAACCTGGAGGCACCCCGATGACCGAAGTCGAACGCGACACCCTCGAATTCATCGAGCTCGACCGCGCCGCCGCCATGACCACGGGCACGCGGGTGACGTTCATCCCCGGCATCCCCGCGATGTACTCGGAGGCGCTCAAGAACCTCTGCCACGTGAAGGGCATCCCGCTGATCCGCGCGCTGCATCCGCTCATGGGCGTGGATCCGGAGACCGGCGAGGATCGCCAGGCCCGGCTCTACGAGCTCACGCGCCAGAACAGCCTGCCGACCATGTTCCACGACGCCGAGCGGCCGCGGAACGTGTGGATCGAGCAGCTCGCGCTCGCGGAGCGGATCGGGGCGCCCGGTACCCCGAAGCTGATTCCGGACGACTTCGAACAGCGCGTGGAGGTGCTCGGGCTCTGCGCGGTGGTGCTCGGCGAGGACGGCCTGGTCTGGAACATGCGGATCCTGGGCGACGGTCCGCTCGCGCGGAAGTACGGCTACAGCGAAGAAGCGAGCGCGGCCGCTCCGGCGAAGATCGCCGAGGTGATCCGACTGATCGACCGGCGCCTCGAGGCGCAGGCGCGTCGGGGCTCGCCCTACCTGGTCGGCGACGCGATCACCGCGATCGACGTCTACTGGGCGACCATGAGCATGACCGTGGTCCCGCCCCCGCCGGAGATCATGCCGGTCACGAAGCAGAACCAGCGCATGCTGGCGTCCTTCGCGAAGATCGGCGAGATCCCGGCCGTAGCAGAAGCACTGTCGCCACGCATCGGTGAACACCAGCGCCACGTCCTGACGACCTGGTGCGAGACGCCGGCCGTGCTCGGGGGAGACCCGATCTAGGGCGATGTCCCTGGACGCGCCCACGGAAACCCCAGGCGATTGTGCTGGGCAGTCTCGGCGGTGGAGAGAGGATCGGTCCCTCAACAGGCCCGTTCCCCGGCCCTGTCGGGTCCGTGTGGAGAAGGCGCCCCTTGATCGCGATGCTTGTTCACGGCGCTCTCTGAACGATCGAGCGCATGGCTCACGCATACTGAAGTCGTCGCCGGGCGCGGGGTATCGGGTTTCGGGAAGTTGGAGTCCGGTGGCGCGCAGGCGGGCCGGTTGCCGGAAACAGTCTCCCTCAGGCGATGATGGCCGGCGAGGGCGGTCTGTCTCAGAGATCGATTGCCCGGATAAGCATGAGATTCGCCGGTCGATCGCACGCCGCGAGCGCCGTTTCAGCCCGCGACCCGAATCAGCTCCTTACCGCGCCGCGTGGGGGTGCTTTCGGGCTTTCCGGGGTTTGGCAGCGCAAAGCATCGATTCATGGAGCGATGCGGTTTCCGCCGCCGGCATCGAACTCGAACGAAAGCGACCCCTGCGGGGCCGTTCTTCGGTCGTCGCCGTCGGTCAGACCGATGCGCTGGGCGAGTCTCGACAGCTGGTTGCTCCGCATTCCCCGCCTGATCGCTGACTGGGCGCCCGCCTCGAGCCCTGCTGACCGTCCCCCGCCCCCACCGCTCCTCCGACCCGGATGCCCGGTGTCGGGCTTCCGTTTCCGACGTCGTCGCCTTCTCCGTCGTGCGCTTCTTGCCTTGGTTTCTCTTCCTGCCAGCCCCAGCGGACATGCTCGTCTCCGGTTTTCAGAGACACCGCCTCATACCCACGGCTGCGCGCAACGAGGTTCGGGAGGTCTGCGACAGGTCAGCGCAGACGGTCCTGCTGCCGCAAGCAGATCAGCGTCCGGGGACCAGATCGGGTGGGGCAACGGCGGAAGACACTCGTCTCGACGCTGCCGACGCTGCCGACGGTCGACGATGGCGAACCGCGCTCCTATGCTCGAACGTCCCCTCGTCGTCGAGAGCACCCATGCCCCGAACCGTTCTCGCCCTGCTCCTGCTGGCCGCATGCCTGAGCCCACCCGCTCCGGCCGAGGATGCGGCACCGACCCTGACCATCGAGCGTGTGTTCGCCTCGCCAGACCTCTCCGGCCCCCGGCCGCGGGCGCTGCGCTTCTCCCCGGACGGATCGCGCGTGACCTTCCTGCGCCCGAAGGAGACGGATCGCACGGTGCTCGATCTCTGGGCCATGGACGTCGACGATGGCGTGCCCTATCGCCTCGTGGACGCCCGCGCGCTGGTGCCCGAGGAACGCGAACTCTCCGAAGCGGAGATCCAGCTCCGGGAGCGTGCGCGCATCAGCGAGACGGGCATCGTGCGCTACGACTGGGACGAGAGCGGCGAGGCGATCCTCGTGCCGCTGGACGGCGACGTCTTCTTCGTCGACGTGGCGAGCGGCGAGGCGCGACGACTCATGGACACGGAGACCTTCGAGACCGACGCGCGGATCAGCCCGAAGGGCGGCTACGTGTCCTTCGTGCGCGAGCAGAACCTCTGGGTCCACGAACTCGCCACGGACCGGGCGCGGCCGATCACCACGGAGGGCGGCGGCCTCGTGAGCTACGGCATGGCCGAATTCGTGGCGCAGGAGGAGATGAAGCGCGGCGAGGGCTACTGGTGGTCGCCGGACGACCGTCTGCTCGCCGTCGCCCGCGTCGACGAATCGCCGGTGGAAGTGGTGCAGCGCTTCGGCATCGGGGCCGAGGGCGTGACGGTCACGGCGCAGCGCTATCCGCGTGCCGGAACGGCGAACGCGATCGTCGAGCTGTTCCTCTACGACGTCGAGACCGGCGAGCAGGTCCGCGTCGACCTCGGCGACGATGCGGACGTCTATCTCGCCCGCGTCGACTTCTCCGACGACGGCACCATCCTCTACGTTCAGCGCCAGAACCGGACCCAGACGCGCCTCGACCTGCTCGCCGTGGACCCCGAGACCGGTGCCGCGCGCATCGTGCTGACGGAGCAGGCGTCCACCTGGATCGATCTCTCGGACGATCTGGTCCCGCTCGAGGACGGCGGCTTCCTGTGGAGCTCCGAGCGCACGGGTTTTCGCCATCTCTACCGCCGACATCCCGACGGGCGCACGGAGGCGCTCACGTCCGGCGGCTGGGTCGTCGACGAGCTCTCGGGCGTGGACGAGGCCGGCGGCCGCGTCTTCTTCGAGGGCTGGCGCGAGACGCCGCTCGAGCGTCATCTCTTCGAGGTGCCGCTCGCGGGCGGCACCCCGCGCCGCATCACGACCACCGCAGGCTGGTGGGAGGTGGAGGTGGGCGAGGACGGCGCGGCCTTTCTCGGCACCTGGTCCGACCCGGACACGCCGCCTCAGACGGCGCTCTACCGAACGGACGGCGAACGCATCGCCTGGCTCGTCGAGAACCGCCTCGACGACAGCCATCCCTACGCGCCCTTCCGGGCGACGCACGTCTCGCCGGAATTCGGCACGCTGCCGGCGGCCGACGGCGAGACGCCGCTGCACTGGATGCTCTACCGCCCCGACGGGTGCACCGAGGCGCAGCCCTGCCCGGCGATCGTCCAGGTCTACGGCGGTCCGGGGGCGCAGACCGTGCGCCGCGCCTGGCAGTCGCCGCGGGACCAGCTCTGGGCGCGGGCGGGCTACGCCCTGTTCAAGCTCGACAACCGGGGCATGGGCAACCGGGGCCAGGCCTTCGCGGCGGCGATCCACGACCGCATGGGGACCATCGAGGTCGACGATCAACTCGCGGGCCTCGCCTTCCTGAAGGCCCTGCCCTGGGTGGACGGCGCACGCGTCGGGCTCCACGGCTGGTCCTACGGCGGCTACATGACGCTCATGACGGCGCTGCAGGCACCCGAGGGCGCTTTCGCGGCGGCGGCCGCCGGCGCTCCGGTGACGGACTGGTCCCTCTACGACACGCACTACACGGAGCGCTACATGGACACGCCCGCGAGCAACGCCGCCGGCTACCAGCGGGGCTCGGTGTTCGCGCACCTGGAAGGCAGTCCTTCGGTGCCACTGCTGCTGATGCACGGCATGGCGGACGACAACGTCACCTTCGACCAGTCGACGCGCCTGTACGCGGCGCTGCAGCAGGCCGGCCGGCCCTTCGAGATGATGACCTATCCGGGCCAGCGCCACGGCATCCGCCCGCCGCCCCTGCAGGTCCATCTGCAGCGGACGCTCACGGACTTCTTCGCGCGACGCCTGGGCGCCCCCCGGGTGCCCTGACGCCGAGGGGTGGCGGCGCTGACGAGGACGTCGCCGTGCTCGCCGACACTACGGCTCAAGGGGACAGAGCGACGCGCTCTGGAGCCGGACACGGCGGTTGCAGGGATGCGGCCTCTCCTCGACACCACTGGCCCGGATCATTCGCTGCCCTGCGGGGCGCTCACCGGTGCTGCAGGGTGGGCTTGCCCCCAGGCGTTGCACCACGATCACGCCAACGCACGCCGACAAAATGAAGCAGGGCTCCGTGAGGGGCCCTGCTTCGCGTCCGCTGCTGTGGCGACGATCCGCGTCTTCCATCCTCTTGCCGTGCAGATGCCCCTAGCCTGCTGGACGTTTTCCTGTTCGATCGCCTGCGCCGCAGGCCAGTTCGGGGCGGCGCTGCAACGCCTCCTGAACGGCGCCGGTCGTCGCCCTGGCGCCTGGTCACTTCATGACCTCGACCACCAGTTCGCGCATCCATCTGTGCAGTGCATCGCGGTCGTGCGAGGTGTGCCACACGGCATAGACCGCGTTGCCGGGGAGATCGATCGGCACGTCGCAGACGGCCAGGCCGAACATGCGTCCGTACTGCTCGGCCACGCGCGCCGGCAGCGTCGCGACGCAGCTCAGCGTCTTCAGATAGTAGGGAATGGCCGAGTAGTGGGGCGTGCTCATGAGCACCCGCCGCCGATAGCCCATGCGCTTGAGCGTCTCGTCGACGACGTTGCTGCGACGCCCTCTGGAAGAACCCACGACGTGTGGCGCAGTGAGGTAGTCCTCGAGGGTGAGGGCCAGGGTCCCGAGCCGCTCGGCATCGAACACGCAGACCGGATGTTCCTCGTAGAGAAAGCGCCTGCGATGCGCGCGGCCGCCCTCCGGATAGGCGCCGATGGCGAGATCGACATGGCCGGCGTCCATCAGGGGCACGACGGAATCCGCGTGCGCCTCGTAGATCTGCAGATCGATGTTCGGCGCGCGTTCGGAGAGCAGCCGCGTGATCTCCGGGATCCACAGCTCCTCGAAGCTGTCGTTCACCCCCATGGTGAAGACCCGCTCGAGCTGCGTGATGTCGAAGGCGCGCTCCGTGACCAGCAGATCCTGAACGCCGAGCAGGATCTCGCGCACAGGGCCGATCATCTGCTCGCAGCGCGGCGTGGCCGCAACGCCCCCCGGCCGCTTCACGAACAGATCGTCGCCCACGAGCTCCCGGAGCCGACGCAAGGCCGCACTGACGGCCGGTTGTCCGATGTTCAGGCGCCGGGCGGCTCGGGTGACGTTGCGCTCGGCATGCACTGCGTCGAGCACGACGAGCAGATTGAGGTCGATCCGATAGATATCGCTGTGGTTGATCACGACTATGGCCTCAATCAATTGGAACGATTCTCAAGCGCCCCGGATGATGGCACTCATTCGGGGGCATCTGGATCCCCTTCGAGAGGAAACGCTTCATGAGCCGTCTCGCCCTACCCTCGCGCCGCACGCTGGCCGCCTCGATCGTTCTCCTCACTCTGCTTCCCGTCAGCGTGAATGCCGAGGGGCCCCAGTCTCCGCCCGCTCTCGACGAGCCCACGAACACCGTGGTCGCTCCGCAGGCGCCTGTCTCGGCGGTCGAGGCGAGTGGCCTGCTGGTCTGGGCATGGCGCGCACTGACGCCGGACCGGCCGGTCGCAGAGCGCCTGTCACTCTCCCGCTTCGCGCCGGAGCCCGCGACGGACGTTGCATCCCTGGCAGCCTCGACGCGATACGAGTTCGGCGTGGACACCGGCGCCGATCGGTGGCGCCTGCATCACGGAGGCAACCTGCTGCGGATCGATTTCTGAGTGCCTGAACTGCGGCGACGCCG
>JAZBPI010000129.1:0-7633 GCA_036351555.1 Pseudomonadales bacterium | reverse complement strand
CTGATCACGGCGCAGCGCAACTTCCAGGCGAACTCGCAGGTGATCAGCACCGCCGACGAGATCACCCAGACCGCGATCAATCTCGGTCGCTGATCGACTCATCCGGAACGAAGTGAGGACCGCCTAGATGGATCGCATGCTCTATGTCGCCATGGCCGGAGCCAAGCAGACCCTGCGGGCGCAGGGCGTGGCCGCCAACAACCTGGCGAACACGGGCACGACGGGCTTCCGCGCCGACCTCGAATCCTTCATGAGCGTCGGCGTCCAGGGGCCCGGTCACGGCACGCGCACCTATGGCGTGATCCGTGGCCATGGCGTCGACACGACGCCCGGGGCGCTCGAGCGCACGGACAATCCGCTCGACGTCGCCGTCTCCGGTTCGGGCTGGTTCGTGGTCCAGACCGAGGACGGCAGCGAGGCCTACACCCGTTCCGGCGCTTTCCAGGTGGATCCGAGCGGCATCCTGCGCACGGCGGAAGGCCTGCCGGTGCTCGGGCAGGGTGGCCCCATCGCGGTGCCGCCCTACGAGCAGATCCTCATCGCCGATGACGGAACCATCTCCGTACGCCCCATGGGCGCCGGTGGTGCACAGCTCGCGCAGATCGATCGCCTTCGTCTCGTGGATCCGGACCCGGGCGGCCTCGTGAAGGGCCCGGACGGTCTCGTCCGTACGGCCGATGGCCTTGCGCAACCGCCGTCGGCATCCGTGAAGGTGGCCTCGGGCATGCTCGAGGCCAGCAACGTGAATGCGGTGCAGGCCATGCTTCGCCAGCTCGATCTCGCGCGTCAGTTCGAGGTGCAGATGAAGATCATGACCGCAGCCCGTGACAACGACGATGCGGCAGATCGCCTGCTGCGCAACAGCTGATCGACGCCGTCGCAGCTGACCCTCTACGCAGGAGAAGACGACCATGAATCCCGCACTCTGGATTGCCAAGACCGGCCTCGATGCGCAGCAGACGCGCATGGGCGTGATCTCGAACAACCTGGCGAACGTGAACACGACCGCCTTCAAGCGCGGTCGCGCCTCCTTCCAGGACCTCATGTACCAGAACCTGCGTCAGGTCGGTGCGCAGAGTTCCCAGAACACGCAGCTGCCGTCCGGACTCAATCTCGGCACCGGCGTACGCACGGTGTCGACCCAGAAGATCTTCACCCAGGGCAACATCTCGCAGACGGGCAATTCCTTCGATCTCGCCATCGACGGCCGCGGCTTCTTCCAGGTGCTGCGCCCGGACGGCACCCAGGCCTACACGCGGGACGGCTCCTTCCAGATCAATGCGGAAGGCCGCATGGTCACCAACGACGGCTACGAGCTGCAGCCGTCCATCGTGCTGCCCCCCGATGCCCAGAGCGTGACCATCTCCCAGGACGGACTCGTCAGCGCGCAGCTGCCCGGTCAGGCGCAGGCGTCGACGATCGGTGCCATCCAGCTGGCGGACTTCGCGAATCCCGCCGGGCTCGAGCCCATCGGCGACAACCAGTTCCTCGAGAGCGGAGCGAGTGGTGCGCCGCAGATCGGTACGCCCGCGTTGACCGGACTCGGCGGCCTGATCCAGGGCGCGCTCGAGACCTCGAACGTCAACACCGTCGAGGAGATGGTGAACATGATCGAGACGCAGCGCGCCTACGAGATGAACTCGAAGGCGATCTCCACCGCCGATCAGATGCTGCAGACCCTGAACCGCGAGCTCTGAGCCGCGGCGAACTTCGAGAGGACCGGATCATGATCAGCAGTCTGTCCCGTACGCGCACCGCGCGCCTGGCCGCCCTTCTGGTCGGCGCGCAGCTCCTCGCGGCCTGCACCAGCGTCGCGCCGCCCTACCGCGGCCGGGACTTCGCGGCGACGGCGCCGCTCCCCGCGCGCTCCATGGAGGAGAACCAGGGTGGCCTCTATCAGGAAGGCCATGCCCTGCTGCTCTTCGAGGATGCCAAGGCGCGCTACGTCGGCGACACCATCACGGTGATCCTGCGTGAGCGGACGGACGCGACCAAGCGTTCCAGCGCCTCGGCCGGCAAGTCCAGCGCCTTCGCCGCGGGCGCCTCGGGCTATCTCGACATCGACGATCAGGCGATCGACAGCAGCGTGGACTTCGAGGGTACGGGCGCCGCCGATCAGCGCAACGAACTGAACGGGCGCATCACCGTGACCATCGCCGAGGTGCTGCCCAACGGCAATCTGGTGGTGCGTGGCGAGAAGTGGATCGGCATCAATCAGGGCCGCGAGTACATCCAGCTCGACGGCATCGTTCGCCCCGAGGACGTCCGTCCCGACAACACGGTGCTCTCCGAGCGTGTCGCCAACGCGTACATCACCTATGGCGGTGACGGCATGGTCGCCGACACCACCCGTGCGGGCTTCCTGACCCGCTTCTTCCAGAGCCCGGCCTGGCCGTTCTGAGCTCGGTGCCGAGGAGGCGCCCGTCATGATCATGAATCCCGCAAGGCTCCCTTCGCTCGCCGCGCGTGTCGCGCCAGCCCTGCTCCTGGTGCTGGCGATGATCCCCGCAGGGGTCCGCGCGGAGCGCATCAAAGATCTCGCCGGCATCGACGGCGTGCGCACCAACCAGCTCGTGGGCTACGGCCTGGTGATCGGTCTCGCCGGCACCGGCGACCAGACGATCCAGGCGCCCTTCACGGTGCAGAGCCTGCAGAACATGCTCATCCAGCTCGGCATCACCGTGCCCCAGGGCGTGCAGCTGCAGTTGAACAACGTCGCGGCGGTCATGGTGACGGCGGAGCTGCCGCCCTTCTCCCGGCGCGGACAGAACATCGACGTGACCGTGTCGTCCATCGCCAACGCCAAGAGTCTCCGTGGCGGCACCCTCGTGATGACGCCGCTGAAGGGGGCCGACGGCAGCGTCTACGCGCTCGCCCAGGGCAACCTCGTGGTGGGGGGCTTCGATGCGGAAGGCGCGGACGGATCGCGGATCACCGCGAACATCCCGAGCGTCGGTCGCATTCCCGCCGGGGCCACGGTCGAACGCGCGGGGCGTCCGACCTTCGGCGAGGACGGCGTCGTGACCCTCACGCTGAATCAGGCGGACTTCACCACGTCCATGCGCATGACCCAGGTGATCAACGACACCCTGGGTGCCGGTACGGCCCGGGCCCTCGATGCGGGTGCGGTGCAGGTGCGCATGCCCGAGGGGCTCGACGACAAGGTCGCTTTCGTCTCCGCCCTGCACGCGCTCGAGGTGACCCCGGGCGAGGCACCTGCGCGGGTCATCGTCTCGGCGCGGACCGGCACCGTGATCATCGGTCAGCAGGTGCGCATCAGTCCCGCGGCGGTCTCCCACGGCAGCCTTGTGGTGAGCATCCGCGAGGACTTCGGCGTCAGTCAGCCGCAGCCGTTCAGCGAAGGCGAGACGGTGGTGGTGCCCCGTTCCGAGATCCAGGTCAGCGAGGGCGGCGCCGGTTCCATGTTCAAGTTCGACACCGGGGTCACCCTCGATTCCCTCGTCGAGGCCGTGAACCGGGTCGGCGCTGCACCCAGCGATCTGGTCGCCATCCTCCAGGCCCTCCACCAGGCCGGCGCGCTGCACGCCGAGCTGGTGGTGATCTGAGGCGGGCGTCATGGCAGAGATGAATCGCGACATCGCCCGCGCCGGCGTCTGGCACGACGCCCAGGGGCTCTCCGGCCTCAAGCGCGCGGCGCGCGAGGCGAATCCGGAGGCACTGCGCGCGGCGGCGGAGCAGTTCGAGGCCCTGTTCGTCGGGCAGATGCTCTCCGCCATGCGCAACACCCTGCCGGAGGACGGCCCCTTCTCCAGCGAACACGAGCAGAGCTATCGCCAGATGCTCGATCAGCAGCTCGCCGTGGAAATCGCATCGAGCGGGGACTTCGGCATCGCCGACGCCCTGGTGCGTCAGCTCGGCGGCCCCGAGGCGGCATCGGGGCCCCGGGTGGCAGACGATCCACTGGCGGCCGCAGGACGGCTGCGCGTCGATCTTGCGGCCGGCCGATGGGCAGGCCCCTCGGCCGATCCATCGGCTGAGAAGACACCCTGATGACCGCTCCTGCGCCCGGCCGCGCGCGGTCGCCCCTTCCTGATGCAGACACCGACCCAGTGAGGTCTCGATCATGAGCTCCGGCATCTTCGGTATCGCCAGTTCGGCCCTGATCGCGAATCAGCGTGCCCTGGCCACCGTCGGCAACAACATCGCCAATGCGGGCACGGAAGGCTATTCACGGCAGCGGGTGGAGTTCACCCAGCGAGAGCCCTTCTTCACCGGCGGCGGATACATCGGCAACGGCGCCGACGTCACCAGCGTCCGGCGCGCCTACGATGCCTTCGTGGCCGATCAGCTGACCCAGGCGATCTCCGGCAACGCCCGACAGGACGAACTTGCCGCCTATGCGGGGCGTCTCGACGATCTGCTCGCGGATCCGAACTCCGGCCTGTCGCCGGCGCTCGATCGCTTCTACAACGCCTGGCAGGACCTGGCCAACGATCCCACGTCCTCGGCGGCCCGCGCGACGGTGCTCGCGGAGTCCGAATCCCTCGCGGCGCGCTTCCGCAGCATCGATCAGCGTCTGGACGAGGTGCAGCGCAGCGCGGAAACCCAGATCCGCACCACGGTCTCCGAGATCAATTCGCTCGCGACCTCGCTCGCCAACATCAACGTCGAGATCCTCGGCGCGAGCGGCGACATCGATCGCCAGCCGCCGAACGATCTCCTCGATCAGCGCGATCAGCTCGTCAACGAGCTTGCCGACCGGGTGGGGATCACCACGGTGGCACGGCAGAACGGCACCATCGACGTCTTCATCGGCCAGGGCCAGGCGCTGGTGCTCGGCTCCAGCAGCATCGAGCTCGCTGCCGGCGAGACCCGCACGGACCCCACGGCCCCCGATGTGACCCTCGTGGGCCCCGGCGGCAACATCGACGTGGGTCGGCTCATCTCCGGGGGCCGGCTCGGTGGCCTGATCGAGTTCAAGGAGCGGATCCTCGACGGCACCCGCAATGCCGTGGGCCGGGTCGCCGTGGGCGTCGTGGACACGACCAATGCGGCCCACCGCCTCGGCCTCGATCTCGACGGCCGGCCCGGCGGGGACTTCTTCGCGAGCCTCGATGCAGCCCCCCGGGTCGCCGCGGCGAGCTTCAACAGCGGGACCGCGGCGATCTCGGCGCGCATCGTCGATCCGACAGGCCTGACCACGAGCGACTACCGGCTCTTCCGGGACGGGGCGAGCTATACGCTGCGCCGGCTCGACGACGGGTCCCTGACGGACCTCACCGCCGCCTTTTCCGGGGGCGCACCGGCGACGGTCGTCGTCGACGGCCTCGAGCTTTCCCTGGATGCCGGCGCCCTGGCGGACGGCGACCAGTTCATCATCGAGCCGACCCGTGCCGCGGCCGGCGCCATGGACGTGCTCATCGGCGCCGGACGGTCCATCGCCGCGGCCGGTCTGCTCCGTGCCGAGGCCGACCCGGGCAACAGCGGCTCGGCGGCCATCGATCAGCCCCTGATCCGGAGCGGGGCCTCCCTGCCCCTGGGCGCGGCGGGCATCGAACTGGTCTTCGACGCCGGCAGCTCCGCCTGGCAGGTGGTCGGCGGCCCCGGTGGCACCATTCCCTACGACCCGGTTGCCGATGCCGGTGGCCTGGCCGTCGATCTGGCGCCGGACGGCCTGAGCTTCACGCTCTCCGGCACGCCGGCGGACGGCGATCGCCTGCTCATTGCCGACAACGCCGGCGGCCGCGGGGACAACCGCGCGGCGCTGGCCATTGCGGGCGGCGTGCAGCGCACGGTGCTCGATGGCGGCAATGCCACCGTCGGCGACGCCTACGGCGCCCTGGTCGCCGAGGTCGCGACCCGTTCCCGCGAAGCCCAGGTGGCCAGCGAGGTCGAACGCGCGCGACTGGAGTCTGCCGAGGCCCGACGCGCGGCCGTGTCCGGGGTCAACCTGGACGAGGAGGCGGCCGATCTACTTCGCTATCAGCAGGCCTATCAGGCGGCGGCCCGGGTCGTCTCCGTCGCCGACGAACTCTTCCAGACCCTGCTCGACGCCGTGAGGTAGATCATGCGCATCTCCACGTCCCTCGTCTTCGAGCGCGGCAAGAACGCGCTCGTCGATCAGCAGAGCGCCCTCTCCGAGCAGCAGCTCAGGCTGGCCTCGGGCAAGCGCTATCTGTCGCCCTCGGAGGATCCGAGTGCGGCGGTGCAGTCCCTCTCGCTCACCCGCGCGATCGAGGCCACGCAGCAGTTCGTTCGCAACGGCCAGATGGCCGAGTCGCGGCTCATGTCGCAGGAGACCGTGCTCGCCACGGTCAACGAGAACATCCAGCGGGTCCGGGAGCTGACCCTGCAGGCCGCGAATGCCTCGCAGACCGACAGTACGCGAGGCGACATCGCTGCCGAGATCGCCCAGCGCCTCGATGAACTCGTCGACCTGGCGAACACCCGAGATGCGAACGGCGAATACGTCTTCGCAGGTTTCCAGAGCGCGCAGCGTCCCTTCACGCGCGTGGCGGGCGGCGTGCAGTACAACGGCGATGCGGGGGAGCGCTACCTGGCCGTGAGCCCGGAGCGTCAGGTCCGCGTCGGCGACTCCGGCCGCCGTCTGTTCATGGAGCTGCCCGGTGGCAACGGCACCTTCGCTGTCGCCCCCGCTGCCGGCAACAGCGGCGGCGGGATCATCGAGACGGGCAGCGTGACCGACAGCGCCGCCTGGACGGGGCAGGACTACAGCATCGAGTTCACAGCGCCGGATCGCTTCACGGTGCGGGACGGCGCTGGGGCGGTGGTGGCCGCGGACGTGCCCTACGTCTCCGATGCCTCCGTGACCGCCATTCCCGGCATCGAGTTCGTCATCGAGGGGGCCCCGGCGGCGGGCGATCGCTTCAGCATCAGCCCGGCGCGGGACCAGAGTCTGTTCGCGACCTACGATGAGTTGCTTGCCGCCCTGCGCACGCCCGCCGAGAGCACGGCCAGCGGTGCGCGTCTGCAGAGCACCGTGAATCGAGTGCTGACGGCCCTCGACGGCGCGTCCACGGCCATCGTCGATGCCCGCGCCGATACGGGTGCACGCCTGCGCAGCGTCGAGTCCCAGCGCGCCATCAACGAGGATCTGATCCTCAATTACGAGCGCACCCGCTCTGCGGTGGACGATCTCGACTACACCGCCGCGATCAGCGAGTTCCAGCAGCAGCTCACGGCCTTCCAGGCGGCGCAGGCGAGCTTCGCGCGCATCCAGGGCCTGTCGCTCTTCGACTTCATCCGATGACGCCTGCCCGCCGCCGCTCGGCCTCGCCCCGCAGCGGGAGCGCCGCTGGTCCTCTCGAAGGGGCCATCGGTCGCAGCTGCCCTGGCAGGCGACGGAATCGGAACCGTGCGCGACCGCACGCCTTGGCCCGGACGGCGCAGCGTCGGGCCGCATGGGTCTGCCGGCGGATTGCTTCGCGCGGCGCAGCGGGAAGCAGCGGCGGCCGTCGACCCCGCGGCGGGGCTTCTTTTTCAATGGAAACAGATGGTTGGGCGCGCGTGCAGAGCGCGGTAAGCGGGTGCCCGATGCCTGCAATCCGCTCGTCGAGGCCGTGCGATGTGCGGTCTGGCCGGCGGGATCGGGCGTTCCGGGCAGGGTGGCTGACCCCGCAGACGCATGGCCCGGGCTGACTGAGGTTCAAGT
>JAZBPI010000128.1:0-41239 GCA_036351555.1 Pseudomonadales bacterium | reverse complement strand
GTGTGAGCGAGCTTCAGCCGCGAGCGGGTGTCGTCGTTGGAGCGAGTCCTCGTCGCCGCTGAAGCGTGCTCCCACAGTGAGTCGGGCGTCCTGTCCTGTGGGAGCACGCTTCAGCGGCGACTGGAATGCCCGCTCACGAAGCCCTGCGGGGGCGCTGGTGGCCGGCGGCCGCGGAGGAGTAGGGTACCCGGGGAGATCGTTGAAGGGGGCAGGGCCATGCAGGAACCCGCGGCTGCGGCGATCGAGGATCCGGCGTACCTGGCGCCGGGGCGCTTCGTGGACAGTGATCACCCGGCCGTCGTGGCCTTCGCGGAGGAGACGGCGCGAGGCATCGCGGATCCGCGAGAGCGGGCCGTGGCGCTCTACTACCGGGTGCGCGACGCGTTCCGCTACGACCCCTACGGCATCGACCGCAGCGAGGCGGGCTTCCTCGCGTCCTGGGTGCTGGCGCACGGGCGCAGCTTCTGCGTGCCCAAGGCGACGCTCCTCGCCGCCGCAGCGCGGGCCGTGGGCATCCCGGCGCGGCTCGGCTACGCGGATGTCCGCAATCACCTCACCTCGGCGAAGCTTGCGGCGTCCATGGGCACGGACGTGTTCGCCTGGCACGGTTACACGGAGCTCGCCCTCGACGGGCGCTGGGTGAAGGCCACGCCCGCCTTCAATCTCTCGCTGTGCGAGAAGACCGGCGTGCTGCCCCTCGAGTTCGACGGGCGGGAGGATTCCGTGTTCCATCCCTTCACGGCGGACGGCAGCCGGCACATGGAGTATCTCGTCGACCACGGCACCTTCGCGGACGTGCCCCATGCGCAGATGATGGCCGGCTGGGCGGAACACTACGGTTCACCGAAGGACGACGGCTCGGAGCAGGGGCCCGCGGATCCTGGTGACTTCGAGGCGGACGCCGCGGCGCACCACCGCGGCGGATCCTGAACCGGCGTGGCGCCGGTCTCTCTCGCGCCCGTCGCGCGGCCCTTCGTCGCCTTCGTCGAGCGCTGGTACCCGGACGCCTACGTCTTCGCGATCCTGCTCACGGGCGTCACCTTCGCGGCGGCGCTGCTGCTGACGGAGACGTCGGCCCCGCAGGCCCTGGATCTCTGGGGCGACGGGCTCTCGGCGCTGCTTTCCTTCACGACCCAGATCGCGCTCACCCTCGTGCTCGCCCATGCACTGGCCCACACGGATCGGATCCAGGCGCTCCTCGAGCGCGTCGCCGAATGGCCGCGGACTCCCTTCTCGGCCTACGCGACGGTCGCGGTCACCGCGAGCGCCGCGAGTCTCGTCGCCTGGTCGCTCGGTCTCGCCGCAGGGGCCCTGCTCGCCCGGGCCGTGGCGCGGGCGGGGGCTCGTCGCGGCCTCGCGCTCGACTATCCGCTCCTGGTGGCGTCCGCCTATTCCGGGTTCGTGGTCTGGCACATGGGCTATTCCGGGTCCTCGCCCCTGTTCGTGGCGACCCCCGGCCACGCGCTCGAGGGGGTGACGGGGATCATTCCCGTGACGGACACCATCCTCGCGCCCTGGAACATCGCCATCGCGGCGGTCGTGGTGCCGGCCGTGGCTCTGCTCTGTGGCCTCATGCACCCGCGGCATCCGACGGTGCTGGCGGGCGACGACGGGTCCTCGGACGCGGCGCCGGGGCTCCCGACGCCGCACTCGCCCGGCCAGCGCCTGGAGCAGTGGCGGCCCCTGTCCGCGGCCATGGGCGCACTGATCGCCCTCTGGCTGGCGCGACGCTTCTGGCAGGCCGGCCCGGCGCTGGACCTGAATCTGGTCAACTGGAGCTTCCTGGCGGCGGGCCTGCTCCTGGCTCGTTCGCCGCTGCACTACGTGCAGCTGGTCACCCGGGCGGGGGCGACCCTCGGACCGATCCTGCTCCAGTATCCCTTCTACGCGGGCATCATGGCGCTCATGACGGGCACCGGTCTGGTCGTGGTCCTCAGCGACGCCTTCGTGCGTCTTGCCTCGGCGGATACGCTCGCGTTCTGGGCCTTTCTCTCGGGGGGAGTGATCAACTTCTTCGTGCCCTCCGGAGGCGGGCAATGGGTGGTCCAGGGCCCGGTGTTCGTGGAGGCGGCGCGCACGCTCGGCGTGCCCTATGCGGAGGTCGTGATGGGGGTGGCCTACGGGGATCAGTGGTCGAATCTGATCCAGCCTTTCTGGACCATACCGCTGCTCGCCATCGCGGGACTGCCCATGCGCGCGGTGCTGGGCTACTCCTTTCTCAGTTTCATCCTGAGCGGTGGGCTCTTCGCCGCGGGGCTGCTCTGGGTGGGCGCCTCATGAACACCCGGTCGATCGATGCAGCAACCCTCGAGGCGCTTTCGACACGCCTGGGGCCCGTCCATGCGCGTCAGCGTCTGGGCATCGAGGACGAGAAGAATCGCCAGGTGCTGCTCGGCCGCGGCGCGAACTTCCTGCACCTCGAGCACTCGAGTGCGGTGGCAGGTGTCATCCGCGGGCTGCTTCGCCTGTCCGGCATGTATTCCCGCGGGCGGCGCAACGCGCTGGCGCTCGACGTGCGAGAACCGGAGTTCCATCTTCCACGCCTGCCGAAGGCCTTCGACGGCTTCCGGATCCTGCATCTGTCCGACCTGCATCTCGACATGAGTCCGGATGCGGTGCCGGCGGTGATCGAGCGGGTGCGCGCCCTGGACTACGACCTCTGCGTGCTCACGGGCGACTATCGCGCACGCACCCACGGCGCCATCGAGGATGCGGTCGACGGCATGCGTCGCCTGCGCACGCATCTGCGCGATCCGGTCTACGCAGTGCTCGGGAACCACGACAGCATCCGCATGGTGCCCGCCTTCGAGGCCATGGGCATCCGCATGCTCCTGAACGAAGCGGCGGTCCTGCAGCGCGAGGGCGCAGCGCTGCATCTCGTCGGGGTCGACGATGCGCACTACTTCCGCATGGACAACATCGAGAAGGCCGTCGCCGGACTGCCCGAGGCCGCGCCGGCGATCCTCCTGTCGCACACGCCGGAGATCTATCGGCAGGCGACCCACGCGGGCTTCGATCTCTTCCTCTGCGGACACACGCACGGGGGGCAGATCTGCCTGCCCGGGGGCGTCCCGGTGATCCTCGAGGCGCGCATTCCCCGTCGCCTGGGTCGCGGCGCCTGGCGGCACGGCGACATGCAGGGCTACACCTCCACCGGCGCCGGCACGTCCATCGTCGACGTGCGTTTCAACTGCCCGGGGGAGATCACGGTCCATCGCCTGCGTGCGGGTCGCGCCCCGGGGCGTCAGTAGGGGCGCTTGCGGATGCCGGCCGCGTAGAGCAGACGCGAGAGCAGTTCACCGAGACCGAGGAAGGCGATCAGGGCGACGGCGAAACCGGTCCAGCCGAGATCGGTGAAGGCGCGCAGCGTGAGCAGGGGCAGGACCGATTCCGGGAGCTGATCGAGGCCGAAGGCGCGGTCCCCGGAGGCGAGATCGAAGCGGCGCTTCGTGAAGCTGGACAACAGGTCGCCGACCATGGCGCTGGCGCCGAAGAGGGCGCCGGCCGGCCAGGGAAGGCCGAGCAGGACCCCGATCGCCGCGCTGGCGAGCACCGCCACCAGCACCCCGCGAAGGGTCTTGTTGGGCCCCAGGATCGGACGCCCGTCCGTGAAGCGCCGGCCGAGATCCACGGGTCGATCGAAGTGGCCGTCGAAGAGCCGCGTCGCGAGCACGGGCGCGCCGTTGGCCACCATGAGCATGAGCAGGGCGATCGCGACATCGGTCATGCCGAAGGCTCGCAGGTCCGTCCCGGAACCGGCCCAAGGGTGCCGGAGGCGTGGGACCGATGCCAGAGGTCGCGTGGTGATCCGCCGCGCCGTCGAAACGGTCACGCAAGCGGGCGACAATGGTGCCCCCGGGTTCGCTTCGCCATGGAGGTCCGCCGATGCCCGTTCTCGTGCTTCTGGGCTGCCTGTGCTGCGTGCTCCTGACGCCTCTGCCGGCAAGCGCCTGGGGCCAGACCGGCCATCGCGTCACCGGGGCCATCGCCGATCGCCATCTCTCGTCCGATGCCCGGGCGGCGGTGCAGGACCTGCTCGGCGTCGAGACCCTGGCCGAGGCCTCGACCTGGCCGGACGAGATGCGCTCCGCGCCGGGACGCTTCTGGCAGGAGACGGCGGAGCCCTGGCACTACGTCACGGTGCCGCCTGGTCGCCGCTACGCGGAGGTCGGTCCCCCTCCCCGCGGCGATGCCATGACGGCCCTGACCCGTTTCAGTGCGGAGGTCGTCGATCCCGCGCTGCCGCGGGAGGCGCGACAGCGAGCGCTGCGGTTCATCGTGCACCTGATCGGAGACCTGCATCAGCCGCTGCACGTGGGCAACGGCAGTGATCGCGGCGGCAACGATTTCCAGCTGCGCTACTTCGGGCAGTCGACGAACCTGCACCGACTCTGGGACAGCCAGCTCATCGATCGTCAGCAGTTGTCCTACACGGAGTGGACGGCCTGGCTCGATGCGCGCATCACCCCCGCGCTGGCGGCGCAGTGGAGCGCGGCGACGCCCGCCGACTGGATCGCCGAGAGCGCTGCGCTGCGGGATCGGATCTATCCGGACAGCCGTGATCAGTCCTGGGACTACGGCTTCGAGCACCTGCCGGCCCTGCGCGAGCGGCTCAGCCAGGCGGGCGTGCGCATCGCCGCCTGGCTGAATCGGCTCTTCGAGCCCGGATGAGTGCTCCGTCGGTCGCTCAGGCGTTGGCTCAGGCGTTAGCCTTGCGATCCGCCTGGATGCGCTGCGCCGAGGCCCGCGCGCCCATGGCCTCGCGGTGCGCCGCTGCACCGACGATGCCGGCAGTCAGATCCATGTCGAAGAGCTTGCGGGCCACCTGACTGGCGAGGCCGACCGAGTAGTGCCACATGATGTCGGCCTGGGAGAAGGCGTCGCCCGCGATCCAGGGCGAGAACCGGGCCAGGCGCTTCACCGACGCCATGCCCCGGGGCAGCGCCTCGCGGACCTGCGCCTTGGTCTCGTCGGACACGGAACCGCCGAAGAACACCTCGGCGAAGCAGCGCCGCGCGGGCAGCTCCACGTAGAGCTCGACGTAGCGGGCGAGCTCTCGCACCTTGGCCCGGGCGAAGGGATCGGCGGGCAGGAGCGCGGGTTCCGGCATCGTCTCTTCCAGGTAGTCGAGGATCACCTGGGTCTCCGTGAGGAAGCCCGCGTCCGTTTCCAGGGCCGGCACCTTGCCCATGGGGCTGCGCGCGAGCCAGTCACCGTCCTGGCTCGGCCGGGCGTCGATCTCCTCGAAGGGAAGGCCCTTCTCGATGAGCGCCATCTTCACCATGTTGTAGTAGTTGCTGAGCGGAAAACCGTGCAGTCGGTACATGAGTCACTCGCGCGCTGGGCCGGGGAGCGGCAAGGATACACCGGCGGGCCACGGCGCCGGCCCTTGAACCCCTGTGCGTTTCCGCAGTCTGATGACGCGGGTTCCTCCACGGAGTGGCGTCATGTCCCTGCGCAGATTCATCCTCCTGGCCTTCGCGCTTCCCGGCCTGCTGGCGCCGAGCCTCGTGCTCGCCGATGCGGAGATTGACGCCTACGTCGACGGCTGGGGTCCCGCCCTGGGTGCCGCAGCACCGGCCGTCGATGCCCTGGATCAGACGGGGACGCCGCACACCCTGGCCTCGCTCACCGGCGATCGGGGCCTGCTCCTGGTCTTCGTGCGATCCGCGGATTGGTGACCCTACTGCAAGCGCCAGCTCGTGCAGCTGGCCCGCTGGCAGGATCGCTTCGCCGCGCTGGGAGTGTCCGTCGCGGCCATGACCTACGACGATCCGGCGATCCTTCGCGCTTTTCACGACGCGAACGACCTTGCCTATCCGCTGCTGCACGACCCGCAGGCGACGCACGTCCGCGCCTACGGCATCCTCAACGATGCCTATGCGCCCGGTGACGAGCACTACGGGATTCCCTTTCCCGGGTTGATCTTCGTCGACGCGACGGGCCGGGTACGCGCCAAGTTCGCGGTCCCCGACTACCGGGAACGGCCCGCCCTGGAGGACGTGCACGCGGCGCTGAAGGCGCTGCTGGCCGCACCGGTCGTGGATCAGTAGATGCCTGCCTCGAGTCCCGCTGCGAGGGCCAGGCCCAGTTCCTCGCAGCGGCGCAGGCCCTCCTCCGTGATCTCGCCGCGCACGACCACCGCATCCTGCACCTCGCGGAACGGATAGCCACGGACGATGCGCTGGATCTCGCGCACGGCGCCGCGTCCGTCGTTGCCGCAGCTGACGAAGATCGCGAAGGGGAGGGGCGCGAGCTCACCCTCCACCTCGTAGTAGGTGCGGTCGAAGAAGTCCTTCAGCTGCCCTGACATGTAGCCGAAGTTTTCCGGGGTGCCGAGGAGCACGCCGTCGGCCCAGCGCAGGTCCTCCGGGCCGGCATCGCGGGCGTGAAGACAGCGGAGCTCCACGCCGCTGACCTCCGGATGGGAGGCGCCGCGCAGCACGGCATCCTTCAGGCGCGCCGTGTTGCCGCTCTTCGAGTGCCAGACGATCAGCAGATGACGCCTGCGGTCCTGACTCATGGGCTCCCGGATCCGGTGGCGGCCGCGCCGCGCCTGATCCGCAGGGCGCCGTCGCAGGGCCGACGATGGGGCCCCTATACTCGCGTGATCGAGCGGATTTCGACAGCGCGACGCTGCGCTGCGCCCCGGGGCCTCATGACTGAACTCGCGATCACCCTCGATGACGTGCGTGCGGCCGCCCGCACCCTGGACGGCCAGATCGTCCGCACGCCCACCCGTCACTCGCGCACGCTTTCGGAGATCACGGGCGCCGAGGTCTGGCTGAAGTTCGAGAACCTGCAGTTCACGGCGTCCTTCAAGGAGCGGGGCGCGCTCAACCGCCTCTCGGCGATGGATGCGGCCGCGCGCGCCCGAGGCGTCATCACCATGTCCGCGGGCAATCACGCCCAGGCGGTGGCCTATCACGCACGGCGCCTCGAGGTGCCCGCGACCATCGTCATGCCGCGGACGACGCCGAACGTGAAGGTCGAGCAGACGCGCGTCTTCGGTCCCGAGGTGATCCTCCACGGCGCCCTCTTCGACGAGACCGCGGTCTTCACCCTGGCCCTGGCGGAAGAGCGCGGCCTCACGCTCCTGCACCCCTATGACGATCCGCTGGTGATGGCGGGGCAGGGGACCCTCGCCCTCGAACTGCTCGAGGACGCGCCGCCGCCCGATGTCGTGCTCGTGCCCATCGGCGGCGGCGGCCTGATCGCGGGCATCGCGACCGTGACGGCCGCGCTGGCGCCGGAGGCGGAGGTGATCGGCGTCGAGGCGAGTCGCTTCGCGGGCGCCTACCGTGCCCTGCATGGCAGCGGGCCGGCCTTCGGCACCTCGACCATTGCCGAGGGCATCGCGGTCAAGGCGCCGGGGCAGCGCACGCTGCCGATCATTCGTCAGTACGTGCAGGAGATCCTGCTCGTCGAGGAAGCCGCCCTCGAGCGCGCCGTGCTCATGCTTCTGGAGATCGAGAAGACCGTGGCCGAGGGCGCCGGCGCCGCCGGGCTCGCGGCCCTGCTCTCGGCACCGGAACGCTTCAGGGGCCGCCGCGTCGTCATTCCCGTCTGCGGGGGCAACATCGATCTGATGATCCTGTCGTCGGTGATCCAGCGCGGACTGGTGCGGGGGCATCGGCTCGTGCGCATCGAGGTCGAGATTCCGGACGAACCGGGCGCCCTCGGCGAGATCTGCCGCCTCATCGGCGAGCTCGACAGCAACATCGTCGATCTGCAGCACCAGCGCGCCTTCGCGGGCTCGTCAGTGCGCGCGACGGGCGTGATCTTCACGCTCCAGCTCCGCGGTGAGGAGCAGATGGACACGGTCGTCGAGGTGCTGACCCGACAGGGCTACGCCGCGAGCGTCGTCGATCCCGAATGACTCCGGGATCGACGCGGGCTCAGGAGGCCGCGACGCGCAGATCGATCGCTGCGGCGGGCGTCGGCGTTGCCGCCGGGGCGCGATGACGCGCCTTCTTTCGTGCCCCGGCGATGAAGATCGCCGGCACGAGATAGAGGGCCAGGATCGCGGAGCCGGCGACGCCACCGGCGATGGCCGTGGCCAGCGGGGGCCAGAAGGTGCCGCCGAAGGCGATCAGGGGCAGGAAGCCGCCGATGGTCGTCACCGTGGTCGAGATGATGTGCCGGGTCGCGTCCATGACGACGCCCCGGGTCGCCTCTGCGTCGCCCGCGACGGCGAGTGGGGCCGCCCGCAGCGCCGAGAGCACGACGATGGCGCCATTGATGGCCAGGCCCACGAGTCCCAGGGTGCCGATGAGCGCCGTGAAGCCCATGGGATAGCCGAAGAGGCGCACGCCGAAGAGCGCCAGCCCCACGGACAGGACGCCCACCAGGCCGATGATGCCCGCCTGCCCGAAGGAATTCAGGGAGAGGACGACGACGGCGATCATCAGCACGAGGAACATCACGAAGGTGCTGATCAGGTTGCCGACCGACTCGGAGCGTTCCTCCGCCTCGCCGCCGTACATGATGCGGTAGCCCGCGGGCAGCACCAGCCCCGCGGCGTCGAGCCGGCGCTGGAACTCGCCCAGGGCCGCTGCGGGAAGCACGTAGGGCATGAGGAAGCCCTGGACGGTGTTGATCCGCTCGCCCTGGTAGTGCTCGATGGCGTTCGCCGCGGGCTCGAGGGCGAGGGTGGCGAGCTGTTCGAGGGGCACGCCCGCGTAGCCCTCGGTCGACGCCGTGCGATCGGCGACGACGGGGAACTGCGCGAGCTCCGCCAGCGACGAGCGGTCACCGTCGCGATAGCGCACGCGCACGGGAATCTCGAAGGTGCCCTCCATGACCACGCCGGCGGGGCGCCCGGACAGGGACGCGTCGAGCTGGCGCGGAAGATCGGCGAGGGATACCCCCGCCTGGGCCGCGCGATTCTCGTCGGGGTAGACGGCGACCTTGGGCTCGGCGCTGGCCAGGGCTGCCGTGGTGTAGGTGACGCCGGCCGTTTCCGAGAGGATGAGCCGGATCTCCTCGCCGAGGGCGCGTAGCGTGGTCAGATCGTCCCCGGCCACCCGGACCTCGATGGGCGCATCGAAGGGCGGCCCCTGCTCGAAGGGCATGGCCATGACCCGGGCGCCGGGGAGCTCGGCCATGAGACGCGCCTGCAGGTCGGGCAGGATCCGCCGCGTGGCCTCCGCGGAGACCGTGGTGATGAAGGCAGCCGCGAAGCTGGCGACGCCGTCGTTGTTCACCATGACGTTGTAGTAGACGCGCGGCGCCCCCTCCCCGAGGAAGAAGTAGTCCGCGGTGATCTCCTCGTAGTCCGCGAGAATGCGCCGCACCCGATCGACGGCGTCGCGGGTCTGGGTGATGGCGCTCTGGGTCGGCAGCGTGAGCTGCAGCTGGAACTGGTTGCGATCGACCGGTGGGAAGAACTGCTGGGTGAGGGTGCCCGCCAGCGCGAAGCCGGTCAGCGGCAGCACCAGGCCGACCGCCACGCCGATCCAGGGTCGATGCAGGACCCGATCCAGGGATCGCCCGTAGAGCGCGCGCAGCCGCGCCGGGCTGTAGCCGTCGACCCACCAGCGCGACGGTGTGTCCGCGCCCCGCGGGCGCGGCGGAAAGCGGTGGTCGATGAAGCCCGCCACGGCGGGCACGACGGTCATGGCGAGCAGGAAGGAGCTGGTGATCGACAGGACCACGGAGATCGCGATGGTGCCGGTGAATTCCCCTGTGCCGCCGGGCGTGAGGGCGATGGGCATGAAGGCGAAGACCGTGGTCGCCGTGGAGGCGGCGAGGGGAACGAACAGATGGCGCGCGGCCTCGCCGATGGCCTCGGCGATGGGGTGCCCCCGTCGTCGCATGAGCTTGTATTCCTCGACGATCACGATGGCGTTGTCGATGAGCAGGCCGAGGGAGATGATCAGGCCGGTCACGGACATCTGGTGCAGCGGGATGGCCATGACGTCGAGGCCGGCGAGCACCATGGCCATGGACAGGGGCAGCGCGACGCCGACGGTCAGCGCGGAACGGAGTCCCATGAAGAACACCAGCACCACCATGACGATCGCCAGGGCCGTGAGCAGATTGCCCACCAGATCGTCGAGGCGCGCGCCGGTGTAGCGGTTCTGATCGAAGATCACCTCGAGGCCGATCTGCGGCGGCAGCTGGGCGCGGTAGCGGTCGACCGCGTCGAGGGCGTTGGCGACCCAGAGATCGATGCGCTGATTCGGCTCCATGACCGTGGTCACCACGACCGTGCGTGCGCCCTTCGCGAGGGCCATGGTCCGGGGCGGATCCGCCGCCTCGCGGCGGACGTCCGCGACGTCGGCGACACGCAGGTACCGACCGTCGTCCCGCTCCGCGAGGGGGATGCGCGCGATCCGCTCCACGGAGTCGAGCTCACCCTTCACCTCGACGAGCAGGTCGTTGTCGCCGTTGCGGAGCTGTCCTGCGGCGTCGCGCGTGTCCGAGGCGCGCACCCGGGCGGCCAGCGTGTCCGCGGTCAGGCCGACGGCGGCCAGGGCGCGAGGATCGGCAGTGATGCGGATCTCCTCGTCGGCCTCGCCCCAGACGTCCGTCTCCTTGGTGCCGGAGAGGTTCGCGAGGCGCACCTGGAGATCCTCCGCGAGGCGGCTGAGCAGACGCAGCTGGGGTTCGCCCTCGCCCTGCCAGGTGAAGGCGACGGCGAGGGTCGTGGCCACGGGCCCGCGGACCTTCAGGTCCGGTTTCGTGGTGCCCGCCGGGAGTTCGGGCTCGATCTCGCCGAGCTTGTCGCGGACCTCGCTCCAGACGACGTCGACCTGCTCGGGTCGCACGGCATCGGCGAGCTCGACGTCGATGAGCGAATAGCCGGCGCGGGACTTCGAGGCCAGGGTGCGGATCTCGGGAATCTCGCGCAGCCGCGTCTCGATCTTCTCCGTCACCAGCGTCTCGACGCGATCGGCGGTGGCCCCGGGGAGAAAGGTGTCGATGCCCGCAAAGCGCTCCGTGAGCGTCGGATCCTCCTGCCGGGCGAGGGTCTGCAGGGCCGCGAAGCCGCTGATCAGGATGAAGCCCACCGCGAGGAGGGTGAGGCGCGGATTGCGATAGAACAGTGTGCCCAATCCCGAGCCGGCCTGTGCCGCTGCGGTGGTCATGGTGCCACCACGGACACGACAGCCTGGCCGGGAACGATGCGCTGCATGCCCGTGACGACGATGCGCTCGCCGTCCGCGAGCGTGCCCTGCGCATAGACGCGGTCCCGATCCGTGTGGAGCACCTCCACGAGCCGTCGCTCGGTGATGTCGACCCCATCCTGGCTGCGCACCACGAAGACGCTCCACAGGCCGCGCTGAGCTTCCGTGAGGGCCGTGAGCGGGAGCCAGTAGCCGCTGGCGAGGACGGCGCGGTCCAGTTCGAGTTCGACCATGCTGCCGGCGGGCGGTGCGCCGGCCTCGTCGAGGGCGAAGAGGGCGGTCACCGTGCGCGTGCGCGCATCGACCTCGGGCAGCAGCTGCAGGAGCTCGCCCTCGATCAGGCGCTCGCCGATCCGGAAGCGGTGTCGGCTGCCCGGAGCGAGATCGTCCGCGACGTCCTGCGGAACGCCGATGCGCGCCTCGGGCGCGGTCGTCTCCACGAGGCGCAGGACGGTCTGCCCCGGCGTCACCAGGGTGCCTTCGTCCGCGAGGCGGGCCTGGACGCGGCCGGCGTAGGGGGCCTGGATCCGGCTCCGGGCCAGATCGATCTCCGCGGCCTTGAGGCGGGCACGTGCCTGCCTCGCCGCGGCGCGGCTGACGGCGAGCTCGGCGCTGCGGGCGTCGACGTCGAGCCGCACTTCGTCGAAGCGCTGCCGGGACGCGTGACCGCGCGCCACCAGATCCTCGAAGCGGATCAGGGTCTCCTGCGCGAGGGACAGGGCCGCGGTCGCGACGTCGATGCCCGCATCGGCATGGGCGACGGCAGCCCGCGCCGCGTCCAGCTGCGCCGCGAGCGGCTCCGGATCGAGCTCCGCAAGGAGCTGGCCGGGGGCCACGGCGTCGCCTTCCTCGACGTGGAGGCGGACGAGTTCGCCCGTGTGACGGAAGCCGAGATTGCTCGCCCGTCGGGTCCGCACCTCACCGCCGTAGCGGCGCGCGACCTCGTAGTGATCGGTGGCCCGGGCCTCGATCACGGTCACGTTCAGGGCCGCTTCGGCCATGCCGGGGCACAGCAGGAAGGGGGCCGCGAACAGGGCGAGGAGCAGCAGCGCCGGCACGAAGCGGTCCGTGTGCAGGAGCCGGTTGAGCGCCGCGAACTTGCTCAGCCCGTCGTGGTAGTGATGAAGGATCAGCATGGTCGGGCGCTCCGGTCCGTGGTCGCTGCTGCATGTGTGCACTGCTAACACGGCGAGTATCGAGGCCTGATGTTTGCGCTGTCAACATCCCCTGTGTGACGATCGCCGAACGGTCGAAGAAGGAGGATCCACGTGAGCTGTGCCGAGCACAGGGCCTATCACCACGGCGATCTGCGACAGACGCTCCTCGAGGCGGCGGTGCGGCACATCCGCGCCGAGGGCACGGAGGGGCTGAGCCTGCGCGCCCTGGCCCGGGAGGCGGGGGTGTCTCCGACGGCGCCCTATCGACACTTCGAGAACCGCCAGGCCCTCCTCGCTGCGCTGGCCACGGAAGGGTTCCGGGAGCTCGACGAGGTGATCGGCGCAGCCGTGGTGGCTGGCGCGGATCCGGTCACCCAAGTGTTTCTCGTCGGGGTCTCCTACGTGGAGTACGCGCGCACCCATCCCGTGAAGTACCACATGATGTTCGGGGATCTGATCGGCGACTTCTCGCCCTTCGCGGAGCTGCGCGAGGCAGCGGAGGGCAGCTATCGGAAGATGGAGCGCGTGCTCGAGGCGGGTCTCGCAGCGGGGCTGCTGAAGCCCTGTCCGCTCGCCGAGCTGGGGGGCAACACCTGGGCCATGGTCCACGGGATCGCGGGCCTCGTGATCGCCGCGCAGCGGCGCAGCGAGGCCTTTCCCGGCGAGATCCTCGACACCATCCGGCCCATGCAGGCCCAGCATCGGGTCCTCGAGGCGCCGGAGCGCGCGGTCGCGCGTCTCATGCTCGGTCTCGTGGCGGATCCCGATGCCGCGCGCGCCCTGGAACGGCGTGCCGGACTGACCTGACGCACTCGGAAGAGAGCCTCGCACGCGGTTCCTGCGCCCCCCTCTTCGGACATCCCGCGCGGTATGCTGGTCCCGGGTCGATCAGGAGGCTCTTTCGCATGCGTGTGTCCACGCCCCGTATCCCGCCCGTTGAACGCGAAGCCCTCGACGAGGACGCGGCCGCGCTCATGGCCCGCTTCGGTGACGAGGAGCCGCTCAACATCTTCCGCACCCTTGCTCATCATCCCGCCCTGCTGCGCCGTTGGCTCGTCTTCGCCAACCATGTGCTGGGCAAGTCCACGCTGCCGGAGCGCGAGCGGGAACTGCTCATCCTGCGTATCGGCTGGCTCTGCCGCGCGGGCTACGAATGGGGCCAGCATGTGCTCATCGGGCTGGAATCAGGCCTGACGGCCGAGGAGATCCAGCAGATCAAGGCCGGGCCCGACGCAGGATCCTGGAGCGATGCGGACCGCGACCTGCTCTGCGCCGTGGACGAACTGCACCGCGACGCGCACCTGTCGGACGCGACCTGGGCCCGGCTCGCTGCGCGCTGGTCCGAGCAGCAGCTCATGGACATCGTGTTCACGGTGGGCCAGTACAACCTCGTCAGCATGGCGCTCAACAGCTTCGGCGTGCAGCCGGAGCCGGGGCTGCCGCGCCTGAGCGATTGAGGGGCCAGGAGCCATGAGCGAGCACGCACCGCAGCGGGTGGAGCGGGTCCCTCTGGTCCTCGCCTTCGAGGATCGCAGTGCCTTCAAGGAGACCTACGGCGGCGGTCTCGATCAGGTCGTGCTCGAAGGGCAGTACCTGCGCCCGGAACGCCCGCGCGGGAAGACGGCGCTGCTCTTCATGCACCCCACGGGCACCATGAACCTGCTGCCCCTCCCCAATGCCCTGGCGCGGGCCGGCGTTCCCGTGCTCACCTGCGGCAGTCGCTATCCGCACAACGACACCGCCCTGATCATGGAGAAGGTGCTGGTCGATCTCGGCGCCTATGTGCGCCACGCGCGGGAGCGGCTCGGCTTCGAGAAGGTGGTCCTCGCCGGCTGGAGCGGCGGCGGTTCCCTGTCGCTCTTCTATCAGTCCCAGGCGGAGCACCCCGACATCCGGGCCACGCCCGCGGGCGATCCGGTGGATCTCGTGAACGCGGGCCTCGTCCCTGCCGATGGCCTCATGCAGCTCGCGGCGCACGTCAGCCGCGCGACCACCCTGACCGAGTGGCTCGACGCCTCGATCCTCGACGAGACGGATCCGGGGAAACGCGATACGGCGTTCGATCTCTACGCGGAAGACGGTCCGCGGCCGCCCTACGACGAGGCCTTTCTCGCGACCTACCGCGCCGCCCAGATCGCCCGCAATCGTCGCATCACGGCCTGGGTGCGCGATCGTCTGGAGGCGTTGCGTCGGGCCGGGCGCGAGCACGAGGAACACTGCTTCGTCGTGCACGGCACCATGGCGGATCCGCGCTGGCTCGATCCCGCCGTGGATCCGAACGAACGGACGCCGGGCCTCTGCTACATGGGTGATCCGCGCGTCGTCAACATGATGCCGGCAGGACTCGGCCGCTATGCCAGCCTGCGGGCCTGGCTGAGTCAGTGGAGCTACGACGACTCCCGAGCCGACGGTCCACGCTGCGCAGCGCGGGTCACGGTTCCGACGCTCGTCGTGGAGAACGGCGCGGACGATGCCTGCACGCCGAGCCACACGGCGCGGATCTGGGCCGGGCTGCGCATGGACGACCGCGAGCGGCATCGGGTGGCCGGCGCGACCCACTACTACCTGGGGCAGCGGGCACAGCTCGCCGAGGCCACCGGGATCTGCGTGGACTGGCTGCTCCGCAGGGGTTTTCTCGACGCCTGAGCCTTTGACAAGCGCATGATTTGTCAAGGGTTAAAGCGGTTGCATGAATCCTCGCGGAGTGGTGTGATGCTGGACCGTTACCGTCGGTAGCAACGCGGAGAACCGCATGCGCATCGTCAACGGCATCGCCGCGATCGTGCTCTTCGGGCTCATGCTGCTCCACCTCGGTCGTCCGCAGGCCCCCCTGTGGATCGCGGCCTTCGCACTCGGCGGCATGCATGCGCTCATGGCCTGCCGAGCGCCGTCGCGGCCCTGGCTGCTGCGCCTCCTCGCCGTGTCCGCCACGGCGACGCTGTTCCTGTACTTCGGTGGCTTCCTGTCCCGCGCGCCCCATCTGGGCGATCACTGGTACCTCACCGACGCCAGGGGCCATACGCTCATGCTGCTGGTCGCGGCCTTCTGCATGATGCCCGTGGTCGCTGCCTTCACCTGTCGCATGAAGGAAGCGGGCGAGATCCTCTGAGCGGCGCGGCGCGGCGCGTCGCGCTTCAGGGCGATCCGTTCACGGCCCGGCGCACTGCCGGCACCACCCGTTCCAGATAGGCGCTGAGTGCCGCCTCGTCCCAGGGCGCCCGCAGGGCGATGTTCAGATCCGTCGCCCCCGCGTCCACGTAGGCGAGGAGTCGATCGATGGCCTCCTCCGGCGTACCCGTGAGGGCACCGGCCTGAACCCGGTCGGCCATGGCGCCCCAGGTGTCCCTGGACCGTCGCCGCGCACGCTCGGCACCGGCGGCATCGGTGGCGAGGTCGAACGCGAGATTGATGCCGCGGCGGATGCTGACTGGGTCACGACCTTCCAGGTCGCACCAGTGATCGAGCACGGCGGACAGGCGCGCGAATTCCTCCGGCGGGACATAGGCCGCGTTCCAGCCATCGGCGTGCCGCGCGACCAGGCGCAGGGTTCGTTTCTCGCCCACCCCCCCGATCCAGATCGGCAGACGCGCCTGCAGGGGCCTGGGCAGGCAGGATGCATCCTCGACCCGGTAGTGGTGACCGGCGAAGGTCGTGCGCGGGGAGGACAGCATGCTGCGGATGACGGTCGCGGCCTCGTCGAGCATGTCGAGGCGCGTGCCCAGCGCCGGAAAGTCGTAGCCGTAGGCCGTCGCTTCCCAGTGATGCCAGCCGGCGCCCAGACCCAGCTCGAAGCGTCCGCCGGAGATGTGGTCGAGGGTCGTCGCGGCCTTGGCGAGCAGAGCGGGGTTGCGATAGCCCACGTAGAAGACGAGGCAGCCGATGCGCGCCTGTCGGGTCACGCTCGCCAGCGCGCCCAGGGTGGTCAGGGCCTCGAAATGGGGCTGGGTCCCCCCGGCCGGCGGCGCCTCGTAGAAGTGATCCCAGGCGGAAATCCAGTCGAGGCCGGCGCGATCCAGCCGTTCCCAGAGGTCACGGAGCGCGGGGAAGTCGAGATTCTGCTGGCCGACATGGGCGCCGAGGGAGATCGCAGGCATGGTCCGGGTGTCCGGTCAGGGGCTGTGTGGTGCCATTGGATCATGCCTTCCGGTCGGATGACGGGCCTCCGCTGAGGGTCGCTGCGGCGGCTGCGGGCCGAGCACGGACCGACGTGCGGTCGATGCGCGGGGGAGGGGTCGGCTTGACGGGGACGGCACCCTGAGCCATATTTGCGTCTGTTGATGCTGCAACGCACCAAAACGCGGTGCAGGCATCCGGGCCGCAGTGCTGTGGATCCCTCGCAGCGGTCGGCCCCGGGTTTCCAGACCCCGGCGACGCTCTCTCCCCTCCCTCCCCAAACCCTTGTCGCCGGGGTTTTTTTCTTCCCCGATCGTGGTATCGATCGCGTCTGCCCAGGTGGCTGGACGCGATCGACACGCGTGGTCTGTCTTTCCGGAATCTTGTGCGTTGCAGCAGGGGTCGGCCGCCTCGGGCCACGAGACGGTCCGCTCACGGCCGTGGATCCGTCGATGTGGTGATGGGTTCGCAAGGACGATCCTGCACCGGAGCAGGGTCGCGGGGGACCGATCGCGCCGCACGGCCTGCCCGTCCCGCGCCAGCGACCCCCCGGTGAACCCGGACGCACCGCGTCGGCCGCCCGAGGTGCCCCGTGCGTGGCGCCTCAGACGCGAGCCGGTCGCCCTCGGCGGCGGCCGAGACGGCGCAGGCTGCGCCGCACGACCCGCGAGAGGAAGCGCATCCAGGGGACCACCGTTTCCTGGAGCCGTGCGGGGATCGCGAGCATCGCGGGCGTGGCGATGAGCGTGAGCACCGTGGCGAAGGTCAGGCCGGAGACGATCGACTGCGCGAGGGGCACCCAGAAGGATGCCGTGCGACCGCCGTACACTACGTCCCGGGCGATGAAGTCGATGCTCAGGTGGCAGGCGATGGGCAGCAGGCCGAAGATGGTCGTGACCGTGGTCAGGAACACCGGTCGCAGTCGCTGCGCACCGGTGCGCACGATCAGGTCGAGATCGTCGAGGTCCGGCCGCTCCTTGCGCAGTCCGTTGTAGGTGTCGATGAGCACGATGTTGTTGTTCACCACGATGCCGGCGAGGGCGACGATGCCGACCCCGGTGAGGATCGCGCTGAAGGGCGTTCCGGTGACGAGCAGGCCGAGCAGGACCCCGGCCGTGGACATGACCACGGCGAACAGGATCAGCACGGCCTGGTAGAAGCTGTTGAACTGGGTCACCAGCAGGATGAACATCAGGAGCAGCGAGAGCAGGAAGGCGACGCCGACGAATTCCATGGCGGCGGCCTGCTCCTCGTTCGCGCCCCGGAACTCGATGCGCAGTGCCGGATCGAAGTCCTGGGTCTCGAGCCAGGCGCTGATTTCCTTCACCTTGTCGTCGGCGAGGACCCCGGGCGCCACGTTCGCGCGCACGTATTCCACGGGCTTGGCGTTCACGCGCTGGATGGTGTCGACGTTCGGTGCGGCGGAGCGCGTGACGAAACTCGACAGGGGCACGGCGCCGTCGCGGGTCGGAATGCGCAGCTGCTCGAGCATGGACAGGCCGCGATAGGCCTCCGGGAAGCGGATCCGGATGTCCACCTCTTCCTCGGCGTCGTCGGGCCGGTACTCCGCGACCTTCAGCCCGTTGGTGACCATCTGCACCACGGTGCCCACGGTGGTGACGTCGGCGCCGTAGATGGCCGCCTGCGCCCGATCCACGTCGAACTTCCATTCCACGCCGGGCAGCGAACGCGTATCGGAGATGTCGCGCAGGCCCTCGACGTTGGCCTCCATCCAGGCACGCACCTTCTCCACGGCCGGCTCCAGGAGCTCGGCGCGCTTCGAGGAGAACTCCAGCTGGACGGGCTTGCCGACCGGCGGACCCTGCTCGAACTCCTGGATCTCCACGGTGATGCCTGCCAGCGTGCTGGTGCGCTCGCGGATCAGCTCGAGGATTTCCTCACCGGACCGTTCGCGGTCCTTCTGCTCGTGGAACTCGATGAAGATGGACCCGACCCGGTCGAAGGACACGTCCTGACCGCGGAAGCCGGCGCCGCCGGCGGGGTTGGTGTTCGTGTTCAGGCTCTTGATGCCCGGAATCGTGACGATCATGTTCTCGACCTCGAGCACGAGATCGCGAACTTCATCGACGGACAGGTTGCCGCGGGCATTGATGCTGGCACGGGCGAACATCGGGTCCGTGTCGTTGAAGAAGACGAAACCGCGGCCGTAGGCGCCGTAGAGCTGGAAGGAACTCCAGAGCACGACGAGCGTCAGGCCGAAGACCACGAAGGGGAACCGGGCCGCCACGTAAAGGAAGCGCGCGTAGGCTCCGGTCACGCCGCGCAGCGTGCGCGGATCGCCGTTCTCCAGGATGTTCAGTTCGGCCAGATCGCGCTCGCTCTGGGCGCCGACCTTGCCGATCCGTGCACCGATCGCGGGGCCGAAGAAGAGCGCGTAGGCGAGGGAGCCGATCAGCACGCAGAATACGGTGACCGGCAGGTACATCATGAACTTGCCGGAGACGCCGGGCCAGAAGATCAGCGGCAGGAAGGCCGCGAGGGTCGTCGCCGTCGACGCGGTCACGGGCCAGAACATGCGCTGCGCGGCCAGCTTGTAGGCCTCGTGGCGACCCACGCCTTCCGCCATCTTCCGGTCGGCATATTCGGTGACGACGATGGCGCCGTCGATGAGCATGCCGAGACCGAGCAGCATCCCGAACATGACCATGAAGTTGAAGGAATAGCCGATGTAGTTCAGCAGGATCACGGAGAACAGGAAGGACGTGGGAATCGCGAGCCCGACGATGAAGCCGCTGCGCAGGCCGAGGGCCGCCACCACGATGGTCATGACCAGCGCGAGCGCCGTGACGATGTTGCCCGTGAGCTCGTCCACCTGCTGCTGGGAATCCGGCGCCTGGTCCTGGGTGTAGAAGGCCTGGACGCCGGCCGGGAAGCCCGCGCGCATCTCCTCGACGGTCGCCCGAACCTGGGCCACGGTATCGATGAGGTTGGCGTTGACGCGCTTGGTGATCTCGACCGTGATCGCGGGGATGCCGTTGACGCGCGCGTAGCTCGTGCGGTCCTTGAAGGTCCTGCGGATGGTCGCGACGTCGGCCAGGGTGACCACGGTGTCGCCATCGGTCTTCACGGGGATGGCGAAGAGATCCTCGGCCGTCTCGATGACGCCGGGCACCTTGACGGAGAAGCGGCCCGCGCCGGCCTCGATGGCCCCGGCGGGAATCAGTCGATTGTTCTGGATGACGCTGTTGACGAGCGCCGAGGTGTCGATGTTGTAGGTCTCGAGGAGCGCGGGATCGATCACCGCCTCGAGGACCTCCTCGCGCTGGCCGCGAAGGTTCGCCTCGAGGACGTCGGGGATGGCCTCGAGTTCGTCCTTGACCCGCAGGGCGGTGTTGTAGAGAACGCGCTCGGAGATGTCCTCGCCCGCGAAGTTGATGCGCAGGATCGGGAAATCCGCGGCCGTCACCTCGGAGACGATCGGCTCCTCCGCGGTCGACGGGATCTTCACCTTCGCCCGGTCCACGGCCTCGCGCACGTCGATGAGCGCCGGATCCGGATCGAAGTCCGCCTCGAACTCGACCATGAGCGTCGCGGAACCCTCGGCCGCGTAGGCCGTGAGTTCCTTGACGCCCTCGACCGAGCGCAGCTCGGTCTCCATGGGCATGACCAGCAGGCGCTCGGAGTCCTCCGGCGAGATGCCCTCGTGGGGCACGGTCACGATGAAGACCGGCACCTGGATGTTGGGGTCGGCCTCGACGGGGATGATCGCGTAGGAATACATCCCCGCGATGAGCACCAGCGCCATCAGCGAGAGCGTGGTGCGGCCGCGTTCCACGGCCCAGTCGATGATGGCGTTCATGGCCGGGGGTTCCTCAGGCTGCCGCGGCGGCGAGGGCGTCGCCCTCTGCAGGCGTCGCGCTCGATGCCGGCGTCGCGACCGGGTCGATGGCGCGGTCGCCGTCGGGGCCCATGGTCGGGGACTCGGCGCCGGGCGCGGATGCAGGCAGTCCCGGCCCCGGCTCGAAGGTCGCTTCCACCTGCTGTCCCGCGGTGACCAGTTCCTGGCCCACGGTGATGATGGTGGCGACGCGGGGCAGACCCTTCACCCAGATGCCGTTGCCGGCGTCCTTGACCACCTCGACGCGCACGAAGCGGACGATGTTGTCCTCGTCCAGGATGCGCAGGCCGAGGTCGCCGGCGTCGTCGAGGGCAAGCAGGGCCGATGGCACGCGGTGGGCCTCGAAGCGTTCGACGGGCAGGCGCATCTCCGCCGTGACGCCGTCGCGGAGCTGCGCGTCGGCGTTGGGCACGGCGACCTCGACGCGGAAGGTACGCGTGGTCGGATTCGCCGTGCGGGCGACGAAGGCCACGGTGCCCTCGACGTCCTGACCCGTGATCAGGCGGCCATAGCCCGGGTCGCCGGGCTGCACCCGCGCGACATCGCGCTCGGCCACCTCACCGACCAGCATCATGGGATCCGGATCCACGATCCGGGCACACACGGCGCCGGGCTGCAGGTAGTCGCCGATCTCCACGGGTCGGGTCTCCACGACCCCGGCGAAGGGCGCGCGGATCTCGGTCCGTGCCAGGTCCAGCTCGCGCTGCTCGAGCTCCGCGGTGGCGGCGGCGAGGCGGGTCCGCGCGGCGGCGATGGCGGTCTCCGACTGATAGCCGCGCTCGGCCAGCTTGGTGGCGCCGCTGTATTCGATCTGCGCCTGTTCCACGGCGCGGCGGCTCTCCTCGATGAGCGCCTTGCGCGTCTCGACGTCGATGCTGCAGAGCAGGGCGCCCGTGTCGACGCGGTCCCCCTTCTCGACCGGCAACGCGACGACGCGGCCGGTCGTCTCCGCGCGAACGTCCACGGTCCGGTCGGCCTCGGTCCGTCCACGGACCACGACGTCGGCAGTCTGGCTCTCGGCACGCACGACCCGGGCGCGTACGCGAACCGGGGCGTCCTCGCCCATGGCAAGGGTCGCATCGCGGGCATCCGCGAGCGAGGGCGCCAGGGATGCGTCCTCGTCCCGACCGAGCTGGCCGGAGAGGAGCCACAGAGCAAAGGCGAGAGCCACCAGGATGGCGGCGACATAGGTGGTCTTCACGGCGAATCCCTGCGATGGCGGGCAAGAGGAGATCTTGCGCGGGCTGTCCAGCATTTGTTGTTTCGAATGGTAACACGCCCGCCGCAGCCGCCGGAAAGCCCGGTCCACGCCATTCATCGCATGGACCGGTCGTCCCGCCGCGCCGGCCGGTCCCGCTGGAGCCCCGGTCGCCGCCCGGACGGGCGGCCTGTGCGGCCTGCTGCCGGATCAGGCGCTGGCGCTGTCCCGGGCGCTGACGCGTTCGTACCAGGCCTGCAGGTTCGTGCAGCTCGCCGGCAGGGGCTGTCCGACATTGCCGCCGAAGGCCAGGAAGGCGAAGAGCATGATGTCCGCGAGGCTGAAGCGGTCGCCACAGATCCAGGTCTGGCCGGCCACGAGGCCGTCGAGCCACTCGAGCTTGTCGCGGACGACGGCTTTCAGGCCATCGGCCGCCTCGGGCAGACAGCGCATGCGGTCCTTGAACAGGGGCAGCCCCTCGGCGAAGCGGAAGCCGTTGGCCATGGGCTCGCAGATGCCCAGATCGATGCGCCGGGTCCACATGCGCGTCTCGGCACGCTCCTCGGGGGTGCTGCCGATGAGCGCGGGCTCGGGCTGCTTCTCCTCGAGGTATTCGCAGATGGCGGTGATCTCGGCGAGGTGGCTGCCGTCGTCGAGCTCGAGGCAGGGCAGTCCCCCCGCGGGGTTCTTCTTCATGAAATCCGGGCGCCGGTTGGCGCCGCCCATGAGATCGATCTCCTCGACCGGGATGCTCATGCCCTTCTCGGCGATGAACATGCGAACGACGTGGGGATTGGGTCCCATGGAGTTGTAGAGCTTCATGTCCTGTTCCTTGTTCAGGGGGGCGGAGGTGTCGGGCGCGCCGGGTCTACCAGGTGCCACTGTTCGCCATGGACGACCAGGGTTCCCGGGGCGGAAGCGCATCACCACGCTGCAGCAGTTCGATGGAGATGCCGTCCGGCGACCGCACGAAGGCCATGCGGCCGTCCCGAGGCGGGCGGTTGATGGTGACGCCGCAGGCGGCCAGGCGATCGCAGGCCGCGTAGATGTCGTCGACGGCATAGGCGAGGTGACCGAAGTTGCGACCGCCCTCCAGCGTTTCCGGATCCCAGTTCCAGGTCAGTTCCACCTGGGCCGCCTCGTCACCGGGTGCCGCGAGGAACACCAGGGTGAAGCGGCCCTGCTCGTTCTCGTAGCGCCGCAGCTCCTCGAGTCCGAGGGCCCTGCAGTAGAAATCCAGCGCCGCGTCGATGTCCGAGACCCGGACCATGGTGTGAAGGTATTTCATGAGCCGTTCCTGTACTTTCCGGAAGAATGCGTCGCGGCGCAAAGATACAGCCCCGGTCATTGGCAAGGCCACCGCTCAGAGCCTTTGTGTGGCTCGTCCGCAAGGTGCGGGAGCGCCGGCGTAGCAGTGGCTACGTCAAGCGAGCGCAACGCCGCGGGCGCGCCACACAAGGGCTCCCTTCGGGCGCTTCTGGCGCACGTGCTGCCCGCGTTGGTCGTCGCTCACGTAGCCCTGCTACGCCGCGCTCCTCCCGCCTTGCCAGCACGTGCGCCAGAAGCGCTGAGCAGTGGCTTTGCTGATGACCGGGGCTGTAGCAGGATCGGCGGGGGCTTCGAGGGAGGGGGAGATGCGTCAGGACTACGAAACGCTGCGCTGGGTGCTCGAGGATCACGTCTGCACCGTGACCCTGGATCGGCCCGAACGGCGCAATGCGCTCAATCGGACGGCCTACGACGAACTGGAGCGGATCTTCCGCGAGATCCAGCGTGCACCCGAGGTCCGCTGCGTGGTGCTCACCGGCGCGGATCCGGCGTTCTGCTCCGGAGAGGACGTCAAGGAGATGATGACCGGGGAGCCGAATCCCGAATCCCTGGCGCGGCTGCAGGCCGTGCGACCCGCGCCGACCCCGGCGGCGGCCGCGATCCTCGATTGCGATCGGCCGGTGATCGCCGCCGTGAACGGCGCGGCGGTGGGCTGGGGGATGGATCTCGCGCTCTTCGCGGATCTGCGCATCGCCTCGGAACGGGCCCGCTTCGGCGAGCTGTTCGTCAAGCGGGGCCTGGTCACCGATCTGGGTGGGCTCTGGCGCCTGCCGCAGATCGTCGGTCCGCAGCGGGCGGCGCAGCTGCTCTTCACCGGTGACATCATCGATGCGGAGACGGCTGCGGCCTACGGCATCGTCCTCGAGACCGTGGCGCACGAGGAGCTGCTGCCCCGCGCCCGGGCGCTCGCGGACCGGATCGCCGCCAATCCGCCGCTCGCGGTCCGCTACCTCAAGGAAGGGCTGCGGCGTCACACCTGGGGAGATTACGAGGAACTGGGCAGCTGGATCTCCCAGACCCTGGGGGTCCTGTTCCGGACCGAGGATCACCGCGAGGGCGTCGCGAGCTTCCTCGAGAAGCGGACGCCGGTCTTCAAGGGACGCTGAGCGGCAGCCTCCCGTCCCCCGGGGTACGGGCTTCGGCGAGATCCTCGGACGTCTGACGCAGGCTGATCGCCAGCAGCTTCGAGATTCCCCTGTAGATCTCCACGCCGAGACGCGGGTGCTCCGTCACCAGGGCATCGAAATGCTCACGGGTGAGGGCGAGCACCATGGTCGGTGTGCGCGCGACCACGGTCGCACTGCAGGTCGAGCCGTCCACGATCGACATCTCGCCCACGGATCGGCCGGGCCCGATGCGGGCGATGGGCACTGCGCGCCCGGGGTCGACGCCCTTGACGACCTCCAGCTGACCTTCCACCACGAAGCAGATGTAGCGGCCGGGTGCGCCCTCGCGGAACACGAGGTCGTCCTGCTCGAAGCGCAGCACGATGAGCCGTTGTTCGATGCAGGGGAAATCCTCCTCGGGGAGGCCCTCGAAGATCGGCGCGCTGCGGAGCATTTCCAGATGCAGAGGATTCATGGCTCGCCGGCGTTCGAATCAGGGGTGGCAGTGAGGGAAGTCTAGGAAACCCCGGGCCCGCCTGCGCGATCAGGCGTGCTCCCCGGGGCCTGGCGCGGGCGCAAGGCGCGTCAGCGTCCGGCCATTTTCCGAGATCGTGATGCCGTCCGGGCTTCGTCGCACCTCCAGGAAGTGGTGGTCCTCGAAGGGCAGCTCGACGTTGGTCCAGAGGTAGGCAGGGCCGCCGCCCGCGCCGCGGCGCTTGCGTTCGCAGCCGTCGAGGCGCAGCGCCAGAGCCCCGTCAGCGTGGACGGCGAGCTCGACCTCATGTTGCCCGAGAGCGTACGAGAACAGGATTTCCGCTTCTGTGACGTCCGTCATGCTGTCGTCTCGTTCCTTCTTTACCACTGGGCGAGTTCGGCCCGGGCGTCGAGCATGCGGTAGCCGGCGACAGCGAGGTCGGACGCGACGCCCTGGGTGCTCAGACGCCCCGTGAGTCGTTGCGGCTCGTAGAGCGCCTCCTCGTCCAGCCCGGCCGCCAGCACGACGTGCACGATCTGGTTCGGCGGAGGCGGTGGCACGTGGATGCAGGCGCCGAAGTAGGGCACGAGCAGGAACTCGTGAAAGCGCTCCACGTCCCACTCCAACGGAACCAGCCAGCCCTCGAGGATCACGAGGGCGCCGTCCATGTCCTTGACCAGGGGGGCGTCCGGGGGCTGGTTCATCGCCGCTGTGTCGGGATCGTGGAAGAAGCGGGAGGGATCGGCGTCGGGCGGCGACCAGTCGGGTGGCATCAGGGCCGCCCAGTCGATGACCCTGGGGGTCTCCGCGGCCGGTACGGACTCCTCCGCAACCGTCCCGGCTGGAAGGCACGGCAGGAGCAGGGCAAGCGCGAGGGCGAAGCTGCGTGGGTTCATTCTCGAGGGTCTCTTCCGGATCAGCTTCGAGGGGTGAGTCCGTCGGCGAGGGAGCTTCGATAGGCCCGCCAGGCCGGGAGGATGCCGGAGAGGAAGCCTCCGAACACGACGGCGCCGAGCAGCAGGAAGGTCCCCGAAGCGGGCGCGCCGGGTGTCAGGCGCACGCCCAGGAGGGCCTGCAGGCTCGGTGCGGCGGCGGCCATGGCGCCGTAGACGATCAGCGTGCCCAGCGCGGCACCGGCCGTGGCGAGGACGGTCGCTTCGGCCGTGAGGAGCAGGAAGATCTGCGCCGGTCGCGCGCCGACCGCACGGAGCACCGCCATCTCCCGTCGCCGTTCGGACAGCGAGGCCAGGAGCATGGTCATCATGCCGGCGAGACCCGCGAGGGCGACGAAGCCGGAGACCAGGAGCAGGGCCTGTTCCACGCTGCCCACGAGGCGCCAGAGCTGCTGCAGGGCGACGCCGGGCAGGACGGCCACCAGGGCCTCGTCGGGGTAGGCGTTCACCGCCTGCTGGATCTGGAACACCGCCGCGCGGTTCTTCAGGCCGAGCAGGAAGGCCGTGATGCGGTCCGGCGTCAGCTCGCGCTCGCGAGCGGTCTCGGCATCCAGCTCTCGCCCGGGCAGCGGCACGCCCACCTCCCAGCCCACGTGGATCGCCTCGATGGCTTCGAGGCTGACGTGGATGGTGCGGTCCACGGGCGTGCCCGTGCGTTCGAGGATGCCGCTCACCCGGAAGGGCAGGTGGTCGTGCTCGAGTAGCGAGACCTCGGTGGTGCCGTGGGACAGCTCCAGTTCGTCGCCGATCCGGTACCCCAGCGCCGCGGCCACGTCCGCGCCGAGTACGGCGTCGAAGAGATCGGAGAACCAGGCGCCCTGTGCCATGGCCAGGGACCGGTCGCGACCGTAGCGGTAGTGCTCCTGGTAGGCGTCGGTGGTGCCGAGGACGCGATAGCCGCGGTGGGAGTCCCCGAGGGCGAGGGGGATGCTCCAGGCGACGAGGGGGTGGGCGGCGATGCGCTGGTAGCTCGACCAGGCGAGGTCCGCGGTGACGTCGCCGATGCGAAAGATGCTCGAGAGCAGCAGCTGCGTGGGACTCGTGCGCGCCCCGACGATGAGATCGGTTCCGGAGACCGTGCTGCCGAAGCTCTCCCGCGCCTGGGTGCGCAGCTGTTCCACGCCGACCAGGAGGATCACCGACAGGGTGATCGAGGCCAGGGTCAGGGACGCGGTCAGGCGTCGACTCCAGAGGCTGCGCAGGGCCAGGCGGGGCAGGGGGCTCAAGGGATCAGCCTCCCGGCTGGCTACGGCGATTGAGGCTCGGCAGGTCGAGCTGGCGCGAGAAGCGCCGCGCCAGGCTCCGATCGTGACTCACGAAGAGCAGGGCCGCGTCCGCGGCGCGACATTCGGTCTCGAGCAGATCGAGGAAGGCGTCGCGCGCGTCCGTGTCCAGGGCGGAGGTCGGCTCGTCGGCGATGACCAGGGCCGGTCGATCGATGAGGGCGCGGGCGACCGCGACCCGCTGCTGCTGGCCGACGGACAGTTCCGTGACGTCGCGCGCCCCGATGGCGTCCTCGCCGAGCTGCAGATGCGCGAGCAGGCGCAGGGCCTCCGCGCGGGGATCGGCGCCGGCGGCAGTGCGGCGGCGCGCGGAGAAGCGACAGGGGAGAAGGACGTTCTCGACCACGTCGAGGTAGGGCACGAGATTGAACTGCTGGAACACGAAGCCGACGTGGTCGGCACGCCAGTGGTCGCGGCGTGCGCCCCCCATGGCGGCGAGGTCCTCGCCGAGCAGTTCGATGCGACCGGATTCGGGGGTCAGCACGCCGCCGATGAGCGCCAGGAGCGTGGACTTGCCGCTGCCGCTGGGGCCCCGGAGGAACAGGGATTCGCGGCGCGCCAGGTGCAGTTCCGGGAGGTCGATGACGAGCGGCAGATCAGGGCGCCATCGAAAGCGCAGTGCGTGCAGCTGCACGACCATGGCGGAATCGGGCTCCTGACGTCCTGCGAGCGACCTTGCTTCCATCAAGGTACGCCCCCGTCAGGCGACTGCGGCCGGCTCGGGATTGCCGGCAGATCGAGGTTGGTCGGAGTGACTGGACTCGAACCAGCGACCCCCGCCTCCCGAAGACGGTGCTCTACCAGACTGAGCTACACTCCGAAGGGCGCAGATTCTATGCGCGGCCTGCGCCGTTTGAAAGGCTCGTCTCGCCACGAATTCGCGATTCTAGAAATCGCGCTGGAGGGCGAAGTTCGCCAGGTCCGTCAGGGCGTCCCGATAGGGGTTCGCGGGCAGCACCTCGAGGCATCGATGCGCCCTGTCGATGCAGCGTTCGGCGAGGTCCAGGGTGTACTCGATCGACCCGCTCGCGCGCACGGCGTCCCGCACCGCCGCGAAAGCCTCTGCGCTGCGGGCATTCACCGCGTCCCGAACGACTCCGGCCGCCTCCGCATCGCCGCAGCGCAGCGTGTGGATCAGGGGCAGCGTGAGCTTGCCCTCGGCGAGATCGTCGCCGACGTTCTTGCCGAGACGCTCCGTGTCGCCGGCATAGTCGAGCGCATCGTCGACGAGCTGGAAGGCGAGGCCGATCTCGTTGCCGTAGTCGCGGAGCGCCTCGATGCGGCACTGGGACGCCCGGGCGAGCACCGCCGCCGTGTGGGATGCCGCCTGGAAGAGCATGGCCGTCTTGCAGCGGATCACGTTCATGTAGCGGGCTTCGTCGAGGTCCAGGCGCCCGATGCCCGCCAGCTGGAGGACCTCGCCCTCGGCGATCACGTTGGTGGCGTCGGCGAGGATGCGCATCACCTCGAGATCGCCCAGCTCCACCATGAGCTGGAAGGCGCGGGAATAGAGGAAGTCGCCGACGAGCACGCTCGGCGCATTGCCCCAGACCGCGTTGGCGGTGACCCGTCCCCGGCGCAGACCCGAGTGGTCGACGACGTCGTCGTGGAGCAGGGTCGCCGTGTGCAGGAACTCGATGATCGCCGCGAGCTTGATCCGGCGGTCGCCGGTGTCGCCGCAGCAGTTGGCGCCGAGCAGCACCAGCAGGGGGCGCAGCCGCTTGCCCCCGGCCTGGACGATGTAGGAACCGATCTCCTCGACGAGGTCGACGTCCGAGGTGAGCTGCCGGGGAATGAAGTCGTTCACGGCGGCGAAGTCGCCGAGCACCACGTCATAGAACGGCAGGTCCGGGACCGGTCGAGGCAGGGCGTTGTCGGCAGGATTCGCTGTCATCGGGCACTCTGCTGACGGTCGGGGGTGGTGTGGCGCACCGGGGTCGGGGCGCTTGTCCGGCCCCGGCGCTTTCCGTATGATTGCGCGCCTCGCGCGTCGAGGGCCCTGAAGCAGGGCATCGCTCGAGTGTGCGCTGGAGTAGGCCGAGCCCGATCGGCGGTCCGTCGAGGCGGATGACATCCCGGAGACATTATGTTCGCGGTAATCGAAAGCGGTGGCAAGCAGCACCGCGTGCAGGAAGGAGAGGTGCTCCGGCTCGAGAAGCTCGAGGGCGCAGCGGGTGATGCCATCACCTTCGAGAAGGTGCTCATGGTCGGCGAGGGCGACGACGTCGTCATCGGCGCGCCCTTCGTCGAGGGCGGCAAGGTCACGGCCGAGGTCATGGGCCACGGTCGGGCGGACAAGGTCACCGTGATCAAGTTCAAGCGCCGCCAGAACTATCACCGCAAGCGCGGGCATCGTCAGCACTTCACGGAGGTGCGCGTCACCGGCATCAGCCGCTGACCGATCCCGTCTACCGGAGGCACGAGAGATGGCACACAAGAAGGCAGGCGGCAGTACGCGGAACGGTCGCGATTCCGAGTCCAAACGGCTCGGCGTGAAGCTCTTCGGCGGCCAGAGCGCCACGGCAGGGAACATTCTCGTGCGGCAGCGCGGGACCCAGTTCCACCCCGGCGACAACGTCGGCATCGGCCGTGATCACACCCTCTTCGCCCTCACCGACGGCAAGGTCCGCTTCGAGGTGCGTGGTCCGAAGAAGCGTCGGCACGTCAGCGTGGAGCCTGCGGTCGAGGCCTGACGCCCGCCGGCCGCCCCGCAAGGTCTTCGAGAGCCCCGCGAACGCGGGGCTCTTTCGTTGGGGGGCAGGAAGCCCGGCCGCTGGCGCCGCGGGCCGCTCCCCGAAGCCGGCGTCCCTGCCGCGGTGCACCCGGCCGGGTCGCGAAGCGCCGGGCGCGCCCCGTGTGGTCGTCGGCTCCGGGACACTACACTGGCGTCTGGTCCGGCAGCGCCCTGGAGGGCTGCGATGAAGTTCGTCGACGAAGCGAGCATCCGCGTCGAGGCGGGAAAGGGCGGTGACGGCTGTCTGTCCTTCCTGCGCGCGAAGAATCTCGCCAAGGGCGGACCCGACGGGGGTGACGGCAGGGACGGCGGGGATGTGGTGCTGGTCGCCGAGACGTCCCTCAACACCCTCGTCGACTTCCGCTATCAGCCGCGCTACCGCGCCGAGGCCGGTCAGGCCGGTGCTGGCCGGGAGATGACCGGTCGGCGGGGCGCCGATGCGGAGATCCGCGTGCCGGTCGGCACGACCGTCATCGACGAGGAGACCCACGAGACCCTCGGGGACCTTACCGATGCAGGGCAGCGGTTGCTCGTGGCGCACGGTGGCCGCCGCGGTCTCGGCAACACCCAGTTCAAGTCCTCGACGAATCGTGCCCCGCGGCGCACGACGGCGGGACAGCCGGGGGAGAAGCGCCGCCTGCGGCTCCAGCTCAAGGTCATCGCCGACGTCGGCCTGCTCGGCATGCCCAATGCGGGCAAGTCCACGCTCATCCGTGCGGTGTCCGCCGCCCGCCCCAAGGTCGCTGACTATCCCTTCACGACCCTGGTGCCGAATCTCGGTGTGGTGCGCATCGAGGCGGGGCGCAGCTTCGTGATCGCCGACGTTCCGGGCCTCATCGAGGGTGCGGCGGAAGGCGCGGGCCTCGGGACCCGTTTCCTCAAGCACCTCGCGCGCACGCGCCTGCTGCTGCACGTCGTCGACCTGCTGCCGGTGGATGGCTCGGATCCCGTCGAGGCGATCGGGGTCATCGAGGAGGAGCTGGCGCGCTACAGCCCTGCCCTCGCGCGCCTGCCGCGGTGGCTCGTGCTCAACAAGATCGACCTCTTTCCGGAAGAGGACCGCCTGGCCGCCATCGCGCGTATCCGCGCCGCCGTGGGCGAAACGACGCCGCTGTTCGCGATTTCCGCGGCCACGGGCGACGGCACCACGGCGCTCATGCAGGCCGTCGGCGACGCGCTCGGCGCCATGCGTGCCGAGGAGGACGCGGACCGGGAGGCCCGCGAGGAAGCCACGGCGCTGCGGGCCGCCATCAGCACCGAGGTGCTCGAACGCTCCCTCGCCGGGCGCGCGGGCCGCATAGACGATGACCGGGGGGACGATGACGAGGATGACGACGGCGATGGCGGCGTCGAGGTCGTCTATGCGCCCTGAGCCGAGCGTCGCGTCCGGCACCCTGAGGCCCGTCGACAGCGCCGAGGCACAGGCGGGTCGCGCTGCCCTCGCCGGCGCGCGTCGCTGGGTCGTGAAGATCGGCAGTGCCCTGCTCACCGGCGACGGCCGCGGGCTCGATCGCGCCGGGATCGACCGCTGGGCGCAGGAGCTCGCGGCGCTGCGTGCCGCAGGCGCGGAAGTCGTGCTCGTGAGCTCCGGCGCCATCGCGGAGGGGGTGCTCCGCCTCGGTCTCGCGCGCCGGCCGGACTCGATCCACGAACTGCAGGCTGCCGCCGCCGTGGGCCAGATGGGCCTCATCCAGGCCTGGGAGTCGGCCTTCTCGCGCCACGGGCTGCACACCGCGCTGATCCTGCTCACGCACGATGATCTCTCCGATCGCGCGCGCTACCTCAACAGCCGTTCGACGCTGCGGACGCTGCTCGCGCACGGCGTGGTGCCCGTGGTCAACGAGAACGACACGGTCGCCACGGAAGAGATCCGCTTCGGCGACAACGACACGCTGGGCGCCCTGGTCAGCAATCTCGTCGAAGCGGACGTCCTGGTGCTGCTGACGGATCAGGACGGCCTGCGTGAACGGGATCCCCGGGAAGCGCCGCTCGCCCCGCTGGTGCCCTGCGCGCGTGCAGGAGATCCGGCCCTCGACGCCATGGCGGGCGGGAGCGGAGGACAGCTCGGGCGCGGCGGCATGGCGACCAAGCTGCGCGCAGCGCGGCTGGCGGCCCGCGCAGGCGCCGTCACCTGCATCCTCGATGGGCGGACCGACCGTGGCCTGGGCCGCCTCAGGGAGGGTGAGTCGCTGGGCACCCTGCTGCTCCCGGACGAGGCGCGGCTGGCTGCCCGCAAGCGCTGGATCGCCGGTCAGCTCCAGACCCGGGGGACCCTGGTCATCGACGCAGGTGCGGTGCGCGTGCTGCGGGAGCAGGGTCGCAGCCTCCTGCCCGTGGGCGTGCGCGAGGTGCGCGGGCGCTTCGGTCGCGGCGAGGTCGTGGTCTGCGTGGACGAGGCGGGTCGGGAGGTGGCGCGCGGCCTGGTCAACTATTCGTCGGACGAGACCCGGGAGATCCGTGGGCAGGCGAGTGGACGGATCGGTGCGATCCTCGGCTATGCGGGCGAACCCGAGCTCATCCACAGGGACGACCTGGTCCTTGCGTGAGCAGCCGTGTCGGGCGGTGGAACCTGACCCATGCGCCCGGGAAGGCGCATGGGTTGCGGCTCGGTCAGGCCTTGAGCGCGTGCACCTGGGCGTTCAGGCGGGCCTTGTGACGCGCGGCCTTGTTCTTGTGCAGGATGCCCTTGTCGGCCATGCGGTCCAGGACCGGCACGGCGGAGGCATAGGCGGCCGATGCGGTCTCGTAGTTGCCGCTGTCGATGGCGGCGCGGACCTTCTTCACGGCCGTGCGGACCATGGAACGCAGGCTGGCATTGTGCTGGCGGCGCTTCTCGGTCTGTCGCGCGCGCTTCTTGGCCGAGGCGATGTTGGCCACGAACGTCTCCGGTTGGCGTACTGTTTCGGAAAGGCGCGGTAATATGCCGATGGCCCCCTACCTTGTCAACGCGGGCGTCCCGTGAGCGCGGATGCTCGCGAGGCGCGCGGCGGCCTGCTCCGCGCGGGCGGGACCGTCGCCGCCATGACCCTCGTCTCCCGGGTGCTGGGGCTGGTCCGGGACGTGGTGATCGCGGCGGTCTTCGGCGCGCGGCCGGAGGCGGACGCCTTCTTCGTCGCCTTCAAGATCCCCAACTTCTTCCGCAGGCTCTTCGCCGAAGGGGCCTTTTCCCAGGGATTCGTGCCCGTGCTCTCGGAGTACCGGACCCTGCGCGACGACGCGGACGTGCGTCGTCTGGTGAGTCACGTCGCCGGCGTGCTCGGCCTGGTGCTCGCCGTCCTCTGCCTGCTCGCCATGGTCGGCGCCTCCCTGGTGATCGGGCTCTTCGCGCCCGGCTTCGGCACCGAGGACGGTCGTCAGGCGCTCGCCGTCGACATGCTCCGGCTGACCTTTCCCTACCTGCCCCTGATCTCCCTGACGGCGCTCTGCGGCGGGGTCCTCAACGTCCACGGGCGCTTCGCCGTGCCGGCGTTCACGCCCGTTTGGCTCAATCTCTGCCTCATCGGCGCGGCCCTGCTGCTCGCGCCGCAGCTGGATGAACCGGTCATGGCGCTGGCCTGGGGCGTGCTCCTCGCCGGCTGCGCCCAGCTCGCCTTCCAGCTGCCGGCCATGGCCCGGATCCGGATGCTGTCCTGGCCCCGGCCGCGCTGGCGGGACGAGGGGGTGCGCCGCGTGTTCCGCCTCATGCGTCCTGCGGCCTTCGGCGCCTCCGTGAGCCAGATCAATCTGCTCGTCGACACGCTGCTCGCCTCCTTCCTGACCGCCGGAAGCATTTCCTGGCTCTACTACGCGGATCGCCTCATGGAGCTGCCCCTGGGCATCTTCGCCATCGCCCTGGCGACGGTGCTCCTGCCGCGCCTGTCGCGCAGCCACGCGGCCGGTGACGCGGCGGGTTTCTCCGCGGGGCTGGATCAGGGCCTGCGCCTCGGCCTGCTGCTCACGGTGCCGGCGGCGGTGGCGCTCGTGGTGCTGAGCGAGCCCCTGATCACCGCGCTGTTCGCCTACGGCGCCATGACCGACGCCGATGTCGCCTTCGCCGCCCTGGCGCTGCGCGCCTATGCCGCCGGTCTCATCGGCTTCACTGGCGTGAAGATCCTCGCCCCGGGCTTCTTCGCGCGCCAGGACACGCGCACCCCCGTGCGCATCGCGATCGTCGCGCTCGGGGTGAATCTGGTGCTGAATCTGCTGCTCATCGGGCCCATGGCGCACGTCGGGCTCGCGCTCGCGACCTCCGCCGCGGCCCTGGTGAATGCGGGGCTGCTCCTGCGGACGCTGCTCGCGAGCGGCGCCTGGACGCCGGCACCGGGCTGGACGCTGTTCCTCGCCCGGGTGCTGGGAGCCTGTACGATCATGGCCCTGCTGCTCGCCTACGGAGCACCGGCGCCCGCGCACTGGCTGGCGGCGGGGGTCGCCGATCGCGTGCTCTGGCTGAGCCTGCTGGTGGGCGGCGGCGTCGGCAGCTACTTCCTGGCCCTGGCGGTCTTCGGGCTCGGACCCCGGCGCCTGCGGCAGGTCATCGGCCGCTGAGCGCCGTTCCGGACGGCGAAGCAGGGACGCCCGCTCTGACGTCGAACAGGCGTTGTTCCTATAATCCGGCGCCCGTCGCCAGGACAGAGGAAGACCGGTGGACATCATCCGGGGCATGCACAACCTGCGCGCACGGCATCGTGGCTGCGTGGCCACCATCGGCAACTTCGACGGGGTGCACCGCGGCCATCGCATGATCCTCGATGCGCTCGGGGCGCGGGCACGGGCGCTCGGGTTGCCTTCCACGCTGATCACCTTCGAGCCACAGCCCCGGGAGTTCTTCCAGGGCCGCGAAGTGCCGGCGCGGTTGACGCGCCTGCGCGAGAAGCTCCAGCTCCTTCAGGAAACGGGTCTCGACCGGGTCCTGCTGCTGCCCTTCAACGAGCGTCTGGCGTCCATGTCCGCGGACACCATGGTCCGCGAGGTGTTCGTCGAGGGTCTGGGCCTCCGCCATCTCATCGTCGGCGACGATTTCCGCTTCGGCCGGGGCCGGGAAGGGGATCATGCGATGCTCGTCGCGGCGGGGCAGGAGCACGGCTTCGGCGTCGAGGATCTCGGCACCCTGCTCGAGGGGGGAGAACGGGTGTCCTCGAGCCTGATCAGGGAGGCGCTCGCCAACGGCGATCTCGCGCGTGCCGAGCGGCTCCTCGGTCACCCGTACTTCATCATGGGGCGCGTGGTCTACGGACGACAGCTCGGCCGACAGCTCGGCGTGCCGACCGTGAACGTGCCCCTGCAGCGCTATCGTGCGGCCCTCGAGGGCGTCTTCGCGGTCGAGGTCTCGGGCCTCGGAGCGCCGCTCAGGGGGGTCGCCAACATCGGCGTGCGGCCGACCGTGGACGGGCGCGAACCCCTGCTCGAGGTCCATCTCTTCGATTTTCACGAGGACTGCTACGGCGCGCTCCTGACCACCGTGTTTCGCGAGAAGATCCGCGACGAATGGAAATTCGAGTCCCTGGACGCCCTCAAGGCGCAGCTGGCGCTCGACATCGAACGGGCCCGCGCGATCCTCGCGCGCGGCGTCGCCGGCGGAGCGCCCGCATGAACCCTCGCACGAACAGCGGCATGCTCGCCTGGGCCTGGCTCGGCGCCCTGATCGCGCTCCTCGATCAGGGCACCAAGGCCCTCGTCGAGGCGCTGCTGCCCCTGGGCGCGCGCGTCGACGTGCTGCCCGTGTTCGCCTGGGTGCACGTGCTCAACGAGGGGGCCGCCTTCTCCTTCCTCGCCGATGCGGACGGCTGGCAGCGCTGGTTCTTCGCCGCGCTGGCCGTCGCCTTCTCGGCCTGGCTCCTGTACGAGCTGACCCGCCTGAAGCGCAGCGAACACGTCCTGGCGATCGCCTATGCGCTGGTGCTCGGCGGCGCCCTGGGTAATCTCGTCGATCGCGTGCTGCAGGGGGCGGTCACCGATTTCGTGCTCGTACATTGGGGCGGCGCCTATTTCCCCGCCTTCAACCTCGCCGATTCGGCCATTACCATGGGGGCCATGCTGTGGATCGGCGCGGCGCTGCTCGAGATGAGCGGGCACCACCGACGCCCGGATGACGAGCACGGGCCGGCGGAACGCGGAGATGCCCCATGAGTGAGACGGCCCTGCGCATCGGCCCGGGGACGCGGGTCACGCTGCACTTCGCGGTGCTGCTCCCCGGTGGCGAGGAAGTGGATTCCACCTGGCAGAAGAAGCCGGCCACCTTCGACGTCGGCGACGGCAACCTGCCCGCGGGGTTCGAGGAGGCGCTCTTCGGTCTGGCCGCGGGCGAGACCGCCTCCCTCGAGGTGCCGCCGGAACGCGCCTTCGGCATGCGCAATCCCGGCAATCTCCAGCGTCTGGCGCGCGACAGCTTCGCCCCGGACATGGTCCTCGAGCCGGGCCTCGTGGTGTCCTTCGCCGATGCCGCGCGCGCCGAGCTGCCCGGAATCGTGGTGGAGGCCGACGAGGACGAGGTGCTCGTGGACTTCAATCATCCGCTGGCGGGCCGTACGGTCCGCTTCGACGTCAACATCATCCGGGTCGAGCCGGCCGTCGCGCACTGACGGCGACTCGATTCCCAGGGGAGTCCGCACCATGTCCGAGACCCTCGGCCCGCCCGTCACCGAGAGCGGCCCCGCCGCCGGCGCGACGGTGCTGCTCGCCAATCCTCGCGGTTTCTGCGCGGGGGTCGATCGCGCCATCGAGATCGTCGAGCGGGCCCTCGAGGCCTTCGGCGCACCCATCTACGTCCGCCATGAGGTCGTGCACAACCGCAACGTGGTCGAGGGGCTTCGGGCCCGAGGCGCCGTCTTCGTCGAGGAGCTGGACGAGGTGCCCGACGATTGCGTGGTGATCTTCAGTGCCCATGGCGTGCCGCGGCGTGTGCAGGACGACGCCCGGGATCGCGGTCTGAAGGTCTTCGACGCGACCTGCCCCCTGGTGACCAAGGTGCACGTGGAGGTGGTGCGCTTCAGCCGAGAGGGCCGCGAATGCATCCTCATCGGCCACGCGGGGCACCCCGAGGTGGAAGGCACCATGGGGCAGTTCGACGAGGCGGCCGGTGGGCGCATGTACCTGGTCCAGGACGAGGCCGACGTCGCGGCGCTCGAGGTCGCCGACCCCACGCGCCTGTCCTTCGTCACCCAGACGACCCTGTCCGTCGACGACACGGCCCGCATCATCGACGCGCTCCGGGCGCGCTTTCCGCAGATCGAGGGGCCGCGCAAGGACGACATCTGCTACGCGACCCAGAATCGCCAGGACGCGGTGCGTGCGCTGGCGGCGGAATCCGATCTGGTGCTCGTGATCGGCTCGCCGAATTCCTCCAACTCCAACCGCCTGCGTGAGCTCTCGGAGCGCGAGGGTACCCCTGCCTACCTCATCGACGGCCCCGAGGATCTGGATCCGGCCTGGTGCCGGGGCGTGGCCCGCATCGGCGTCACCGCCGGCGCCTCGGCCCCGGAGGCCCTGGTGCAGGCCGTCGTCCGCCATCTGGAAGCCTGGGGCGCCGAGGGTGCCCGCGAGGGTGACGGCCGTCCCGAGCAGGTCACCTTCGCCCTGCCGCGTGAGCTTCGGCTGATCCCGCGCGACTGATCCGCGAGTCGTCTATGCTTCCCGGAAGAGGCCCGGCGAGCCATGCGGCGGGCGAGGGGTGCCGGACCCGGTCCTGCGCCCCCTCGTGCGTGGCTGCGCCGGGGATGCGGGTCGGATGGACAGGGGCAGGCCATGAAAGTCGTCAATCAGCCACGCGGGCCCGGCAGGTCGCTGTCGCGGAATCGCGGCGTCACCCTCGTCGAGCTGCTCATCGTGCTCGCGATCATCGCCATCCTCACGGCAGTGGTGCTGCCCGTGTACACGCTCTATCAGCAGCGTACCTTCCGCACCCAGGCCACGGCCGATCTCGGTGACTGCGCCCAGGCGCTGGAGCGCTTCTACACGGTCAACTTCACCTACGCGGGCGCGAACCTCGCCACGATCTGCACGGCCGTCTCGCCGCCGAACGGCGATGCGCGCTACAACCTCGCGCTGACGAATGCCGACGCGGCAGGCTACACGCTCACCGCGACCCCGATCGCCGGGACCTCGTCGGCAGGCAATGGTGCGCTACGCCTCGACGGCAGCGGCCAGCAGTTCTGGGACCGCAACGACAACGGTGACTTCACGGATGCAGGCGAGGACAGCTGGGAGGAGTGAGCGCCCCCGGGTCTGCGGTCGCGTGCGGGCGATCAGTGGGAGCGCTCGGGGGACGGGCGTCGCGCCTCGACCGACGAGCGCCTCTGAAGACTTGGTTAGCAGCTCGTAAATCTCTGAAATGCGGTGTTTTTCACAAAGCTTGACAAGGCCGATCCACTCGTCTCAGTGCCCGTCCCATTCATCGGTGGTCGCTGGTGCGGCTCCCGTCTCTCCATAGACTCGCTTCTGACCACGAAGCGCCGCGGATCCGGCATGCAACGACAACAGGGCGTCACACTCGTCGAACTTCTCGTCACGCTCGCCGTGCTGGCGGTGCTGGTCGGCGTCGTCTTTCCCGGATTCCAGGCCATCGTCACCCAGAACAACCTGGCCACGACGGCGAACCGCATGGTGCTGGCCGTCAGCTACGCGCGCTCTGAAGCGGTGCGCATCTCGGGCCCGATCCGCATGCAGGCCATCGACGATTCCGATGGCGACAACGAGTGGGGGCCGGGCTGGGTCGTGGAAGAGATGGACGACACGCTGCTGCGCACCTTCGAGGGCGCACCGGATCCGCTGACCCTCGACAGCGCCGACGACCTCGACGAGGTCGTCTTCGATGCGCGCGGTGCGGTGCAGGGCGGCGTGAACCTCACCTTCGACCTGTGCATTCCCGACGACGACGGGGTTCGCATCATCATCACCGCCATCGGTCGCGTCGACACGCGCGACATCGACTGCTGAGACAGGGAGGCTCGAATGCTGCAGTCACGCACACAGCCGCCGCGGACCCGGCCCCGGATGCGGCCCCTGCGTCAGCAGGGCTTCTCGCTCATCGAGGTGCTGGTCGCGGTGCTCATCGTGTCCGTGGGCATTCTCGGCGTCGCCGGTCTGCAGCTCGTCTCGCTGCAGAACAACACCTCGGCGCTGCTCCGTACCCAGGCCTTCCAGGCGGCCTACGACATCATCGATCGGGCCCGCGCCAATCCGGACGGCGACTATGCGATCGCCATGGACGACGACGCGCCGGCGGCCGTCGACTGCGAGGGCGGCGCCTGCACGGCGGCGCAGATGCGCAACTACGACGTGAACACCTGGCTGACCACCGTGGCGGCGGATCTGCCTCTGGGCGACGGCGAGTTCGTGGTCAACGGCAACACCATCACCGTGACCATCCGCTGGCAGGACGAGCGCAATCCCGGCGGCACCCTCGATCTCGCCGTCTCCACGACCTTCGGGGGCTGAGCGCACCCATGGCTGTCTTCCCCGTCTCGCCGTTCGCCTCCGGCCCCCTGGGTCGCCAGCGCGGCGTCTCCCTGGTCGAGCTGCTCGTGGCCCTCGCGCTCGGTGCCTTCATCACCGTGGGCATCGTGCAGATGTTCACGGCGAACCGGGAGACCTACCAGATCAACATCGGCCAGGCCCGGCTGCAGGAGAACGCGCGCTTCGCCATCGGCTTCATCGAGCGCCCCCTGCGCATGTCCGGCTTCACGGGCTGCTTCTCCGCCGTGGACGAGGTGGTGGTGCTCAATCGCCTCAATCTCGTCGGCGGCAACGTGCCCTTCGCCTTCGATTTCACGCGCACCGTCGAGGGCCTCGACGCCACGGCGGCCGATACCTGGTCACCGCCGGCGCGGGCGGCGCTGCTGCCGGCGGCCATCGACCTCGCCGACGTGCAGGACAACACCGATCTGCTGGTCACGCGCATCGTCGAGCCGCAGGGCCTGCGGGTGGTCGGCGGCATGGCGTCCTCGGCCGTGCCCATCCAGGCCTCGGCAGGGGATGCGGCGCGCTACGGCGTCGGCAACGTCCTGCTCATCGCCGACTGCGAGAAGTCGACGGTCTTCGAGTCCACCGGCGCTGCCGGCACCGGGCCCATCCAGATCGATCACGCGGCGGGGTCCGCCGTGCCCGGCGTGACCTACGGCAACACGGTGCTCACGCTCACGGATGATGCCGCGCTCACCTACGGCGCCGAGTCCACGGTGCACCGCGTGGAATCCCAGACCTTCTTCATCGCCGACGGCGCCGGCCAGAACAACCGTGGCGACACGCCCCTGTCGCTCTGGCGTCAGGTGTCCGACACGGCGCCGGCTGAGCTTGTCGAGGGTGTGCGCGATCTGCAGGTGCTCTACGGCGTCGACACGGACGGCGACCGGGTGCCGAACCAGTATCGCCGGATCCAGAACGTCAACTTCGCGCCCGGCACCGCGGACCGCGTCGTCACCGTGCGCGTCACGCTCACCGTGTCCAGCGTCGACGTGGTGACCGATGTGGCCTCGCCGGACTGTCCGGCCGGCACGCCCGTGGGCGTGCTCTGCCGGACCTTCACCAAGACCATTGCCCTGAGGAACCAGATTCGATGATGCGCTCACGCTGCGATCGCCAGCGTCCGCGCCGCGGACGCGCCCGCCAGAGCGGGGTGGCCCTGTTCATCGCCCTGGTGGTGCTGTTGATCATCACCATCCTCGGCGTTTCGGGCCTGCAGACCACCAGCCTCGAGGAGCGCATGGCCGCGGCCTCGCGTGACCGCGACATCGCCTTCCAGGCGGCCGAGGCCGGCCTGGCGCAGGCGGAGACCTTCCTCGAGACGCTCGGGCCCGGCGATCTTGCCCAGTTCCAGGCCAATGCCAACGGGCTCTTCGTGCCGCCCGCGGACGCCACCACCCTCGATCGCTGGCAGAGCGTCGACTGGGCCGGCGGCGCGGGCATCACCGTGGCCGTGGCCGTGCCCGGCCAGGTCGCCACCCAGCCCCAGTACATCATCGAACACCTCACGACTCTGGTGGCCGAGGACGACACGCTCAATCTGTCGAACATCGGGCAATCGGTGGGTGCGCCCACGGAAGTCTTTCGCATCACCGCTCTGGGGACCGGCGGCTCCGCACGCGCGCAGGTCATGCTCCAGTCGACTTACGGGAGGGTGCTGTGATGCATCAGCCGACCTTGCAATGTCCATCGGGGCGGCCCTTCGCTCCGGGCGCGCGGTTCGCGACCCTGCTCGGGTGGCTTCTGCTCGCGGCCCTGCCGGGCTCGGCGTTTGCGGCCAGCGCGAGCGACGACAACGTGGATACGAATGAGGATACGCCGATCCTCATCAGTCCGCTCGCGAACGACACCTTGATGGTGTTTATCAATAGCGTCGTCTACGACGGACCGGCGGAGGGGAGTTCCTTTTCGCTGGTGGGAGCACCGCCCACCCAGATCCAGTTCATTCCGGGTCCGGATTTCTCCGGTGAGGTCAATCTTCGGTACGAAGCCTGCGGAGTAGGAATTCCGCCCTGCGACACCGCCAACATCGACATCGATATGCTCGAAGTCAATGATCTACCGATTGCAGTAGACGATGCCGCGAGCCTCGATGAGGACAGCGGCTTCATCGACATCAATGTCACCGCCAACGATACGGATGTCGAGGACGATCCGAGCGATCTGGACCTTCTGGGAGGGGGAGCTGCGATCGTATCCGGGCCCTCGAATGGCACGGCGACACGCGAGAACGACCGAGAGATCCGCTACATCCCCGATCCGAACTTCTCCGGCACCGACAGCTTCACCTACGCGATCGAGGATCAGGACGGGGGTGTGGCCACCGCGACCGTGACCGTCACCGTGATTCCGGTCGACGACCCGATCTTCGCGGGCGACAACAGCGCGTCCCTGTCCGAGGACGGCTCCATCACTCTCAACGTGCTGTTCAACGATTCCTCGGACGACGGCGGTCTGTTCGTCAC
>JAZBPI010000127.1:0-10205 GCA_036351555.1 Pseudomonadales bacterium | reverse complement strand
CGCGTCGAGCGCCGCGACGACCGCTACGACGATTCCGAAGAGGTCGCCTTCGCCCCCCGGGAGACCCTCCTCGGCGGTCGCGCGGCCCTGGAATGGACGCTCGACTCCGGTGCGCTCCTCTACGGATCCCTGTCTCGGGGCTACAAGGCGGGCGGCTTCAACACGGACGGCAGCCTGGACGCCGATCTGCGCGAATTCGACAGCGAGGCCGTCTGGAACTACGAGCTCGGCGTCAAGAGCCTAAACCTCGACGGCACGCTGGCGACGCGTGTCGCCGCCTTCGTGATGACCCGCGCGGACCAGCAGGTCGCGACCTCGATCGTGCGGCTTCGCGGCGACGGCAGCGCCGAATTCATCGACTTCGTGGGCAACGCCGCGGAAGGCACCAACTACGGCGCCGAAGTGGAATTCGACTGGCAGCTCGCAGCGCCCCTGCGTCTTTCGGGCAGCCTGGGCCTGCTCGCCACGCGCTTCGATCGCTTCGTCAACGCAGCCGGCGACGATCTCTCGGGGCGGGATCAGGCTCACGCACCCCACTACCAGTTCAGCGTCGCGGCGGACTATGCCCGCGCCGACGGCTGGTTCGCCCGGCTGGAGGCGGAGGGGCGCGACGGATTCTACTGGTCCGATTCCCACGACGCCCGTGCCCGCGCCTACACGCTGGTGCACGCCCGCGCTGGCTGGCGGGGCGAGCAGCTGGAAGTGGCCGCCTGGGTCCGCAATCTCACGGACGAGACCTGGGGGACACGAGGCTTCGGCGGCTTCGGCAACGATCCGCGCAACGGCTACGCACCGGGCGAGTACGTGCAGTTCGGCAGCCCGCGCGCCTGGGGTCTGGGTACACGGCTGCGCTTCTGAGGAGTCGAACACCGTGCAATGCTCGATCGAGATCAGCCTGCATCCACTCCGCGACGCCTACCTCGCGCCCATCGACGCCTTCCTCGACGCCCTGCGCGCAGCCCCCGGCATCGAGATCGACGTCAACGACATGAGCACCCACATCCACGGGGACTATGAGGTCGTCATGGCGGTGCTCGTCGCGGAGCTGCGCCGGTCCCTGGAGGCCCATCCGGGCATCTTCGTGCTCAAGATCCTCGGCATCGACACCCGTCTGCCGCACGGGCGCTGAGCGACCTTCCGCGCCGCCGGGCGGGCCGTGGCAGACTGCGGCGGACACCGCTCCCGGAACCGCCACTTCATGCACAAACGCGCGCTCATCGAGGATCTCGCCCGAGGCGACCCGGACAGCCTCGAGCGCGCCCTGGTGCGGATCCTCGAGGAGCGCAACAGCATCCACGATCTCCTGCCCCTGCTGAGCTGCGGCGAAGCGCCCCTCGAGGACGCTGCGGCGCGACTCGTCGACGCCCTGGCGTCGGCCGATCCCTCCTGCCTGGAACCGGTGTCGCGCCGTCTCACCAGCATCGCCGGCGCCGTGGAGCGCTCGACGCCGCGGTGCCTGCTCGCCGCGGCGCTTCCGCGCCTCGATCTGGGGCGTCGGGAGGCAGCGCGCCTTGCCCACGTGTTCGAAGGCTGGATCGCCGAAGGCGACGAAACCCTGAAGCGCGCGGCCATGGACGCCTATGTCGAGCTGGTCCCCCAGTGCCCACGCCTGGCGGATCGCTTCCGCCGACTCATCGAGCAACGCCTGGCGGCCGGCACTCCGGTCGCGACCCGCCACGGTGTCGCCCTCCTGCAACGCCTGCGCAGCTTCTGAACCGACCACGGCGCCCCCAGCCGCTGGCGCCGCGCGGCAGACTGCCTGCCTCCGGGCGGCGGGTCGCCGGACGACATCGAATTTCGGCAGCCTGCTAGGCTTCAGGCATCACCGGACCCTGCACGGAGGGCAGTCGATGTCCTGGATCCACGGGTGCCACGCATCGCTTCTGCACCGGCTGCTGCTCGTCGCGGCGCTCCTGCTCGCCCCACCGCTCCATGCTCAGGCCGAGGTGGACCTGCGCGGCATCAGCCTGACCCTCGCCCGCTCCGGGATCATCGCGGACGCCACGCGCGCTCAGGCCCTCTACGTGCGGCACCTCGAGGCGTTGGAGGTGCCCGACGACGGCGACCGCCATCTGACGATCGCGATCCGCTCGGCCTTCGCCGCCAACGCGCTGCGCGAGCGCTGGGTGAGACTGCTCGCGGAAACCCTCGATCCCGAGACGCTCCTCGCCGCCGCGGACTTCTACGGATCCGTGCCCGGAGAGGCCCTGGCGGCGCGCCTGCGCCAGACCGCTCGCAGCCTCGACGAGGCGGAGCGGGCCCGCTTCGCCGCAGGCTTCGAGGGGAACGACGATGCACGGCTGCTCGCAGGCGCGGTGCAGGGGACGCTCCGGGAGCAGGCCCTGGTGCAGATCACGCGCGGCGCAGCGGCCTGGACCGCAGCCATGATCGCCGACGCGGAGACCGGAACCGATCCCCTGCCCTGGCTGGCCGACGCCGAGGGGGCCGCGAGCCCTCCCGTGCGGGTCGACGAGGCGCTCGCCTGGCAGGATGCCGAGGCCCTCTACGTGCAGGGACTCATCGAATTCGGACAGAGCGAAGCAGGGCTGCGCTTTCATCGCGCCTGCGCCCTGACCCTCGAGCGGGCCCTCGCGGACACGGTCCGGGCCCACGCCGGCACCCTGATCACGGCCATCGCGCGTCGTCGCGCCAGCCTCTGAGCGGAGCCCGGGCTCACTGCGTCGCGTAGGCCTCACCCAGCTCGAAGCGCAGCGTACTCTCGACCCGGGTCACGGCGATGGGCTTCCCGCCCCGGCGAAAGGGCTTGTACCGCCAGGTGGAGACCGCATCGAGCGCCGCGGCATCGAAGACCGCCGGCGGTTCCGCACGCACGACCCGCGGATTCCGCACCCGCCCCTCGGGATCGACGTCGTAGATCACGAGCACCACGCCCTCGAGCCCCTCGGCCCGGGCCGCTTCCGGATAGCGGGGCGGTGATCCCTCGACCCAGACCAGACGCTCGGAGTTCCGCACGGCAAGGCAGCCCGTGAGCATGAGCCCGAGGAAGCCGAGCTTCAGTGCACGCCCCATCAGCGCGGGACCGCGGGCATGCGCAGCAGGGCGGCCACCTCGGCAAGGTCGTCGCCGGGACGCAGCAGGCGCATCGACCAGGACCAGCTCCAGAGACCCGGGCCCACTCGATAGGCCGGCAGCGTGTCGGGACCGCAGGCACCCGTCCCCACCCCGCGCTGCGCCCGGTCCAGGTGCAGGAGGATACGGTCGTCGGTCTGCAACGCCTCCGGATGACGGGCCGCCTCGAGGCTGACGTCGTCGTAGCGGAGCGCCGAGCACTCGCCACCGGCCGGATCCGGCGCCACCATGAGGCCCCGACCGGCGCCGTCGCGCAGGGCGAACCAGCGCACGTCGATCCGATTCCCGCACGCCTGCGGCAGAAGGTAGGGCGTGAACATGGCGTCGACATCGGTCATGTGGTGCGCCAGCAGTGCCGCGGCAGCCCGGTCCCGGTAGTTCTCGTGGGGGCCTCGACCGTAGTAGTCCACGGCCGAGCAGGCGCCATCGACGTAGAAGGACACCCCGACGCGGGGCAGGTCGTCGAGCTCCGCCGGAATCCGCACCGTCTCCTCGAAGCGCAGGACGCCGTCCGTGCCCAGGCTCAGGTGACGACGGTGGTCGATGCTCTGTCCAGCCGCCGTACTCACCCGGCGCCGCTGCGCCACGGAGATCTCCTCCTGGCGCTGGCGAATGGTCGGCCGACCGTAGTCGACGTGCAGGTGCGCGATGCCCCAGTCGCGCCAGCGTTGCAGGACACCACCGGGGCGAGCGTCCAGCCGGCGTCCATCGTTGTCCAGCGGTGCACGCCACAGATCCAGTGCGACCGGCCCCTGGAGCACGGCGTCGCCCTGGGCACCGGCCCGGCGGACCTCTCCCGTGCGCGCGTCGAGCACGATCTCGAAGTCGCCACAGGTCGCATGCAGACCGGCCGGCGACTCCGCGAGCGAGAGACGATCGACGGGGGGACGCCGCTTCCTGCGGCGGACGCGGCCTTCGAGGGGCAGCTGGAAGGCGCCGAGTTCCCAGCCTGCAGGCGCCAAGGCTTCGGCGCGCCGTAGCCGCACGCGCAGCTCGAGCACTGCCTCTCCACCGGGGGCAAGCTCGGGCCGCGGCACCTGCAGGGGCAGGTCTGCCGACGCCCCCGGCGCAAGCACGGGTGCCGCACAGCGACCCTCGTGCACGACTTCGCCATCGACGCGGACCCGCCAGAGCAACTGCAGCCAGCCGGTGTCGCGGAAGTCGAGTCGCGATCGCAGGCGGAGCCGGCCGCGCCGCGCATCGTAGCGCTCGGGCACGAGCGGACAGGCCAGGACCTGGTGCTCGAAGAGCGCCGGATGGGGGGTCCGATCCGGCCAGACGAGACCGTTGATGCAGAAGTCCCCGTCGTTCGGCGTATCCCCGAAGTCGCCTCCGTAGCCCCAGCGCGGCCGCGGGCCGGTGGCCTCGCTCCGCTCGTCCTCCTCCCGCGTCTCCAGGCCCTGATCGACCCAGTCCCAGATGAAGCCTCCCTGGATGGATGGCGTCCGCTCGATCAGGGCCCAGTAGTCCGCGAGGGAGCCGTTCGAGTTGCCCATGGCGTGGCTGTACTCGCACATCACGAGCGGACGATCGTCGGCCTGTTCCGCCCAACGCGCGAGCGCATCGATGCTCGGATACATGGGGCAGACGATATCCGTCGCCGGCACGGCGAAGCCGCGCCCGGCGCCCAGGACCTGCGCCAGCGGCCCACCCTCGAGCGCATCCCAGGCGAGCTGGATGGCACCCTCGTAGTGCACTGGCCGCGACGGATCGGTGAAGCGGATCCATGCCGCTTCCGCATCGTGCACGGCACCGTAGCCACTCTCGTTGCCGAGGGACCAGAGCAGGATGCAGGGATGGTTCCGATCCCGCGCCACCATGCGCCGGATCCGCTCGGAGATGGCCGGTGCATAGCGCGGGTCATGGCAGAGGCTGTGCTGGCGTGCGTGGGTCTCGACGTTCGCCTCGTCGACGACGTACAGCCCGAGCTCGTCGCAGAGATCGTAGAACTCGGGCGCATTGGGGTAGTGCGCCGTCCGCACCGCATTGAAGCCGAAGCGCTTCATGAGCACGAGATCCTCGCGCGTCGTCTCGACGGGGACCGTCTTGCCGAAGCGCGGATGGTGCTCGTGGCGATTCACCCCGCGAAGGGTGATCGCCTGACCGTTCACGCGCAGGCGCCCGCCCTCGATGGTGATGGTCCGGAATCCGCAGCGCAGCTCCGTCGCGCCGGCGACGCATCCTCGGGGATCGACGAGTTCGACCTGAAGCCGGTAGAGCTCGGGGGTCTCCGCCGTCCAGGGCCGGACCCGGGGCACCTCTGCCTCGAGCCGCGCGACCGCGCCGGTCCAGACGATCCCGGACCGCAGGTCGCGGCCCGGCGTCGACTGGTCTCGCCAGGGCACCTCGGCCTCGAGGGGCTTGCGCAGGGCGCGCCCACCCTTGGCGCCGAAGAGCGCAGCGCGAATCCGCCAGCCGGGCTCGCCCGCACCCTCTCCATCGACGCGGACGCGCAGGGCGATCTGCCCCCGGTCGCCCGAGAGCCCCGCGTCGACCTGCACGTCGGCGAGATAGGTCGGGCCGGTCGTGTACAGGTGCAGGGAGCGATGCAGACCCGCCATCCACCAGTGGTCCTGATCCTCCAGCCAGCTCGCATCGGACCATCTCACCACCATGAGCGCGATGCAGTTGTAGCCAGGCTCGAGCAGCGCACTGATCTCGAACTCGCTCGGCAGCCGGGAATCCTTCGCGAAGCCGACGCAGCGACCGTTCACGTAGACGAAGACCAGGCTCTCGGCACCCCCGACGTGAAGCACCACGCGGCGACGATGCCAGCCAGAGGGAAGGCGGACCTTGCGGCGATACAACCCGGTCGGATTCTGATCGGGCACGTCCGGCGCCTCGCCGGCGAAGGGCATGCGGACGTTGGTGTAGTGCGGGCGGTCCCAGCCCTGCATGGTCCAGCAGCCCGGCACCTCGATGTCGCGCCAGTTCCGATCGTCGAAGCCCGGCTCGGCAAAGGCCTCGGGCACCGCCTCGGGCCGATCACAGAGCAGGAAATGCCAGCGGCCGTCCAGATCGAAGCGCCAGGCATCGGCCGACGCATCCTCCGCGAGGGCCGGCACGGCGTCGAAGGTCGCGCGCATGGGCAGGCGCCCGGCCGCCACCTGTTCCGGCGCCTTCCAGAGGCACTCCCCGGCCGGGCCGACTGCGTGCATGAGCACCCCCTCGAGAACCCGAGCCCCGTTGCTCGACGACCGAGTATCGCGCAAGCCATGGCGCAGCGGCCAGAGTCCGCGCGGTGGGCTCGAGGTCTCTCGACTATGCTCCCGGGACGCTATGGCCCCGACAGCCCGATCGCGCAGACCAGGTGCAGCTCATGGACGACACCCTGTTTCGCATCTTCATGGATCACTGCCCCCTGCCGGCCTTCATCAAGACCCGGGAGCTGCGCTACGTCTGGGCCAATCGCCGCATGCTCGAACTGGTGGGCCGCGGTGCCGACGAGTTCATCGGTGCCTCGGTATTCGACATCTTCCCGGACAGCGCCCGCACTCTCGCCGAGCGCGAGCGGGCCGTGCTGGAGACCGGCGAAGCCGCCATCGAGATGGTCGATCTGTGCCTGCCCGACGGACGCATCCGCGCGTTCCAGGACATCAAGTTCAGGCTGCCCGGCAAGCAGGGGGAACCGCTGCTCGGCGTATTCAGGATCGATGTCACCGACCGCGTGAAGCGGCAGCAGGAGCTGGAGCAGGCGGAACGGCTGAGTGCGCTCGGCCGCCTGGCCGCCGGCATCGCTCACGACTACCGCAATTCGCTGCAGACGATCCTGCTGAACGCGGAGCTGCTGAAGAACGAAGCCGATCCCGCATCGATCCAGGAGAACGTGGACGCGATCATGGGCGCCGCGAACAGCTCCGCGACCCTGACCCGGAGCCTCCTCGAATTCGTCCGCGAAGCGCCCAGCGACGGGATCAGCACGGACGTCAACGGCATCATCGACGCTCGACTCGAGACGCTTGGCCGCACGCTCGGAGACCGGGTCTCGATCCACTTCACGCCCGCAGCCGATCTGCCGGAGCTGCTCTTCGAGCCCGTGCACCTCGACCAGATCCTGACCAATCTCGCGATCAACGCCCGAGATGCCATGGACGGATCCGGAAACCTGGAGGTGTCCACGCACCTGGTTCCCGCGCGCGCCCTCGAGCGCTGGGTCACCGTGCAGGAACACCTGCGCAGACCCGGCGTCGACCACATCGCGATCCTGCTCCGCGACGACGGCGCCGGTATGACGGAGGACATCCGCCGGCACGCCTTCGAACCCTTCTACACGACCAAGGGTCGGGACAGCGGCACCGGGCTGGGACTCTCCACCGTCTACGGTCTCGTCAAGCAGTACGACGGGGTGATCGAGCTGCGCTCCGAGCCGGGCGCAGGGACGGAAGTGCGGATCCTGCTGCCGATCGCGACGGACTGATCGCGCGCGGCCCGGGTCCCTCAGACGGCTCGGCGCACCTGCTCACGCCGCGATGCGCCGATCATGGCATCGGCGATGGAACCCAGCGGCAGCACCTCCGCGGCCGCACCGCGCTCGATGGCGACGCGCGGCATGCCGAACACCACACAGCTCGCCTCGTCCTGGGCGATCGTGTGCGCGCCGGCCTCACGCATCTCGCGCAGACCATTGGCACCATCGTCACCCATGCCCGTCATGATGATGCCCATGGCGTTGGCACCGGCGACCCGGGCCACGGAGCGGAACAGTACGTCGACCGACGGCTTGTGGCGATTCACGGGCGGGCCATCGGCGACGCTGACGTGGTACATGGCGCCACTGCGGCGCAGCTGCATGTGGCGACCGCCCGGCGCGATCAGGACGCGGCCCGGCGTGACCCGGTCGCCGTCCTGCGCCTCACGCACCTCGCAGCGGCAGAGACCGTCGAGGCGCTTCGCGAAGGCAGCCGTGAATTTCTCGGGCATGTGCTGAACGATCACGGTGCCGTGGCAGTTCTCCGGCAGGCGAGTCAGCACGGCCTCCAGGGCATTGGTGCCGCCGGTGGAGGTCCCGCAGGCGATGATCTGATCCGTGGTACGGCTGAGCACCGCAGGCGGCGTCGCCGCCACCACTTCCAGCGCCGGCGCGCCACGGTCCTCGAGCGCCTTCAGGCGCGCGCCTGCAGCGGCCTTCACCACGCGACACATCTCCTGATGGGACGCTTCGAGAAACTGCTTCAATCCGATCTTCGGCTTGGTGAGGATCTCCACGGCGCCGGCGGCGAGCGCCTGCAGGGTCGTGTCTGCCCCTTTCTCGGTCAGCGTCGAGCAGATGACCACGGGCGTGGGGCGTTCACTCATGATCTTGCGAAGGAAGGTGATGCCATCCATGCGTGGCATCTCCACGTCGAGCACGATCACGTCGGGCCATGCCGCCTGCATCTTCTCCAGGGCGAACAGCGGATCGCGCGCGGAGCCCGCGACGCGGATCCCCGGATCGCTGCCGAGCAGATCGGTCAGCACCTGGCGGACGACGGCGGAGTCGTCGACGATGAACACCTCGACGGGCTGGGTCATGCTCCCTCTCCTGCGTTGCGGATGACGAGTTCCCGCGCCATGCCCTGGCGCATCCAGACGTCACCGGATTCGATCTCGAAGATGACCTGGCGATGCGCCACGCCCCCGAGACTGTGACCGGACACGGTCAGTTCGTGACGTTCCACCAGGGCCCAGGCCTGATCCACGTTCCGCGCCGAGACCGACGCCGTGACCCCGGAGGTCCCGACACCGCTCCGGGCCGATGCCGGCACGGGAAGGGAGGTGAACATGCTCGCCCCTCCGAACAGCTTCGCCTCGTAGTCCTGCAACCGTGTGCCGGCGCGGGTCGCCTCCCGATCGAGAAGCAGGAGCGCCTCGTCTCCGTAGCGGCCATCGAGATCGCCGACTTCGCGAACCCGGGACCGCGTCGGCAGCATGAAGTGGCACATGCCACCGATCTTCCGGCGCGGATGCCAGAGCGTGACGGCGACGCAGGACCCGAGCACGGTTCGGAGGCGCACGCCGGTTCGATCGAAGCACCACTCTCCGGGCTGAAGGAAGATCTCGGCGCCCCCATGGGGCGGCAGGGACACTAGGGCTTCCGGTAGATCGAGGGCGCGACGGTTTCGAGTCCGTCGCAGACGCCATGCAGGCTCTCCGAGTGTCCGACCATGAAGCAGCCCCCCGGGCGCAGGCGCTCGACCACCCGCCCTACCACCTCGCGCTTCTTGTCCATCTGGAAGTAGATGAGCACGTTGCGCAGCATGATCAGATCGAAGGGGCCAACGGACGGCAGAGACTCGTTCAGGTTCACCTGGCGGAACTCGACGCGTGCGCGCAGCGGCTGATCGATCATGAAGGTGCCGTCCTGGGAACCGATGCCGCGAAGGCAGAAACGCTTCAGGTACTCGCGCGGAATCCGTTCCGCCCGCGCCATGGGGTACTGGGCCCGCTTCGCCTGCTCGAGGATCTGGGTGCTGATGTCGGAGCCGAAGATGTGCCAGTCGGACCCACCGAGGCGATCGGCCAGCAGCATGGCGAGACTGAAGGCTTCCTCGCCGCTGGACGACGCGGCACTCCAGGCACGAAAGGGTTCGCCGCGGGGATGGGCCGGCAGGACCGTCTCGCGCAGATAGTCGTAGTGCTTCGGCTCCCGGAAGAAATAGGTCTCGTTCGTGGTCAGCAGATCCACGGCCTGCTGGCGCTCCACCGGATCGCGGTCCAGCACGGAAAGATAGGCCGCATAGTCGCCGAGGCCGAGGGCCTTCAGGCGCTTGCCGAGACGCCCGGCGACCATGCTCTGCTTCGCCGGGGAAAGATGAATGCCCGCCGTCTCCAGGACGAGTGCACAGATCCGCTCGAAGGCCCTGCCGTCGAGGACCGGTGCACCCAGCGTCGCCTGCGCAGACACGCTTCAGCGCTCCCCGACCGGCGAAGCCAACTCGTCATGGTCACCGCTGGCTTCGTCCGCAGTGCCCTCCTCGCCATCGAGCTCGACGACCGCTGCTGCGTCCGCCTCGTCGTCGGCGAGGGCCTCGGCGTCTGCCGCCAGCTCGGCGACGGCGGCGAGCTCGTCGAGATCGAGCACGCGCTGCACGTCCAGCACGATCAGGAACTGACCGTCCACCTTCGCCATGCCGGCG
>JAZBPI010000126.1:0-32798 GCA_036351555.1 Pseudomonadales bacterium | reverse complement strand
GGCAGCCTCGACGCGATACGAGTTCGGCGTGGACACCGGCGCCGATCGGTGGCGCCTGCATCACGGAGGCAACCTGCTGCGGATCGATTTCTGAGTGCCTGAACTGCGGCGACGCCGCTCGCCGCGATGCACGACTCCGGTCTCGGCCGGAGGCTGAACCCCGGAGCCTCCCCTCTCCGGACGCTGGGGCCGGTCGCGCGGCCGTGGTCTTCCCCTGCCACGGACGCGTTTCCGGCCCACTTTCTTTCCCGGCTTCGAAGCACGCCAGACCCGGAGCTCGGGCCCCGCGGTCAGGATCAAGGACGCGACGCGCGGCGCCCGTCACCCCCGGCGAGGGCGTCGCCACGGAAGGCGTCGACGCCGGCCTCGGTCCTGATGCTCTCATTCCGAAGCTGCGCGCGATCGTCGCGCGTCAAGGCGCCTTGGCCGTCCGGATGGCGGGCGGGCGGATGCACCCCAGAAGGGACGCGACGCCTGCGCGGGCGAATCGGTCGCAGTGGGGCTGCCGGGCGCCAGGCCCCGGCGATGGCCGACACCGTGACGACACTCGGCGCATCAGTGGCAAGGGTGCGCGAGTTCGCATCGGGATCGGCTCTGGCGCGGCCATGGCCGAACCCCCGCCCGGAGACGGCAGTCCGGGCGCTGCCGGGGCCCTTCCACCAGGGCAGGAGGGCACCGGCCACCCTTTCTGGAGCCCAGATCATCGGACGCACATCCGGCGTGGGCCATCCGACTGCTGGAAAGATGCAGCCTCCCGTACTGGTGAATCACGAACCTGTTGAAGAAGTGCAGCAGGCCGAGGACGGCGCCCAGGCCCTGGGCCCGATGGACGATCATCGCCTCGAAGTCGGCGATCACCTGCGTGCTCCGCATACGCAGGAGCACGATCCCCAGCTCGAGCAGATAGAAGCCGACCACCAGCATGTGATTGACGGAATCGGCGAAGGTGTCAGCGCCCTCGAACGCGTCGACAGGAACGCTGGCGATCGAGGGAATCGATGCGGGCGCGAAGCTCCGGGACGGGGACAGGCGGCCACGGTCATCGTTCACCGCACTTCGGCGTGTCCGAGGTCGTCACCGGCGGCCCAGATCCGGTAGCGCACGAGAAAGCCTTCCGGGACGTAGACCACGATCGGGAGTCTGCTGTTGTAGGGCTGGAGGAAGCCTTCGCCCCTCACCTGGACGAAGGCCTCGACTTCTTCCTCTCCCGGTAGGCACGCCATCATGGTCGACGCTGATCCACCGACCCTCTCCAGCACGAAATAGGGATAGCCCCAGCCCTCTGCGACGCGCTGCTCGAGGTCCCCGCCGAACCCGACGCGGTTGCAGTCGACCATCAGTGTCTTGCCCACGATGATCTCCACTCGTCGATCGGCTTCCCTCGCCAGCTCCGGCAGGCCGAAGACCATCCTCACGAAGCCCGTTTCCGCGGCCGGATAGGGCGTCATTTCGTCGGCGCCTCCTGCGGTGGACAGACTCGAACAAGCGGCAACAAGGAGGGACACCAGGGCAGCGGTGATTCTCACGTCGATCGCCTCCCGGATAACGGGATGCGCGGCTCGGCATCCCCTGGCGCGTGCAGCCATGCCTGGCCCGCGGGCTACTCCAGATCGATGGACCGGATCGCATCTTCCAGAAACCTGATGCGCGCGGCCACCTCCGGGCTCGGGTCACCGCCTCGAGCCTGCTCGATACTCCTGTCGGCGCTCAGCTGCATCACCAGCCAGCCCCTGACCATCAGGTAGTAGCGTGAATCCAGACCGAGCTCCAGAACCGGCTCCATCGCCTGGGGTCCCTGCGGCTCGCGCATGGCCGCGGCGATCGCCAGCACGCGGTGACCGAGCCAGGACGCATGCTCATCCAGCCGAGATGGATCGGTCGCTTCGTCGCGACCATCGCCGGCGACCCCGATCGCGGGCAGCAATCCCAGCGCGAGGACGCCACAGGCGAAGGCCCGCATCGAGGCGCTGCGCTCCCCGTCGGTCATGACCCCTGCTCCTGTGGCTGCCCTCTATTCGAAGATGACCGGCACCACCAGCACGTCCTCCGAATCCTCGTGGTCACCGAATCGGCCCTTCTCGATGACCAGCCGACCGGAACCGGGCGCCGGCGCCTCGAAGCTCAGCACGGCGGAGAAGGGCAGGAACCCCTCCGATGTCCCTTCTTTCCGGGCGTCCGCGGTCGCTTGCCCAATGAGCCTTCCCTGGGCCATCCCGCAGCACGAGGCGAAGCACGCGCCATCCCGAAGGCTACGGAGTACAGCGGTCACCCGCCAGCCGGCGGCGTATCCAGCACCGTAACCCGTCGCCGGCGGCGTGGCTGCACTTCCCGCGAGGACCATCAAGCGAGGCTCATGGGGTTCGGCCCAATCGCGACTACCCGCATGGGCCTCCAGCACCGCGCGCAGCGCGCGGGAGTCCCCGAGCAACCAGCGCGCTTCCGGGTCCACGCAAGGTTCGAAGGACCGCACCTCGTGCCCGATCGTGACCCAGCCTTCCACGATGCGCTCGTCTGCAGCGAGCTGGCCGCCGAAGGTCAGCGCGTCGCCCTCGAGCATCAGGTACGCAGTGCGCCGCTGCGCGGGATTCACCAACATCGCTTCGCCGGGCGCACGATCGAGGTACTCGAGCGCGACCACACCCTGGACGAGATCCAGCCGGCGTGGGGCGATCCGGTCTCCAATCAGGACCGCAGTGCCTCCCAGATAGCCACCGTCGACCTTCCGCGCGATCGCGACGTAGTAGAAGGTACCGCTGCCCCCGGGATCCTGGCGCAGGACGAGCACAGCATCGGCGTCACCATCACCGTCGATGTCCGCATAGCGCGTCGCCCCCTCCATCGTCGTGCTGATCGTCGTGGTCGCCCCGGGCGCTGCAGGGCGTTCCGCGCGACCGTCGCGCAGCCTCACCGGCTCGCCTTCGATCAGGTAGGTGGCATTGCGCGGATGTTCTGCCGGAGGCCCTGCGGCCGCGACGGGATCCAACGCGATCGCCGAAGCGCCCGCACAGGCAAGCCAGAACAGTCCCGCCGCACACGACCGTTGCAGATCCATGCCCCGCCTTGCTGGCCCGGCCTTGCGACTCGGGTTTCCGAGTTCGAGGACGGGCCTCATCCCCGTGTCGCCCTGATTCGTCATGGCGGAGCATACGCCAGTGCATCGCAGCCGATCCTGCGAAGCAGGCATCGCAGAGCGCGATCGGCTTCTCGAGGCAGGTGCGCGATAGATCCGCCCTGCGAGAACCCGGGCGCATGGGGATCCCCGGGCCCGCGACGGACGTTCGGACCTCGCCCTGCCGGTTCCGGCGCAGGGGTCAACGCGGCTCGGCCGCCCGGTTGCGCTTTCCGGAAACGAGGGCGATGCTGACAAAGAGAGCGTTCGAGGGCATCGACCCGTCGGCGCAGGGGGCTCGGAGCATGAGGGTGATCGATCGAAGGAGCGGCCTGCTGCTCCTGTGCATTGCGCTGCTGACCGGCTGCGGTTTTCGGGGCACAGCGATGGATCCCGCTGCAGTCGCAGCGCAGTTCGAAGCGGCAAGGGCCCGCGAGCAGGCGCTCGTGCGCGAAACCGTCGCGGATCCCGACCGGATGACGACGATCGTCGGCCTCATCGATGAACGTGATCGGATCGTCTCCGCCTACGCAGAGCGCGTCCGCCGCTATGTCGAGGACGCACGGCGGCTGAACGGGAACTACGATGCACGCATCGAGGATTTCGAGGTGCTCGTTTCCGAGTTCCGGGACGCACGACAGAGCTATCAGGAGGCCATGGTGCGCATCGTCGACCGCATGAAGGACGCGACCAGCGACGCCGAATGGAAGAGGCTCGCCGCGTTCCAGCTCAAGGAACTCAATCCCAGATCCATGACCCAGCCTGCAGGGGGTATCTGAAGTGCTGGCCGCACTGCTCTTGTCCTATCTGCTCGGCGGCAGCGGCGTGGCCTTCGGGGGGCTCGTGACGACGCCCGTCCTGGAGGACATCAGCGCGCGCGTCTCCGCCGCGGTGGACGACCCGGCGCGAGCCGCCGAGGCGAGCCGTCTGCTCGAGGAGCTCGAGAGGGAAGTGGCACGCTTCGAGAAGGCCTATCTGAAATCAGAGGACAAGCTGACCAAACACTACAAGACCCCTGAATCCACGGAGGCACGGATGCTCGCCGTGCTCGACGATCTCGAGCGCCGCTGGGGCCGGGCTCAGGACGAAGGCGTGCGCGTTCGCTTTGCCCTGAAGGACCTTCTGACCCCGGACGAGTGGGCCCGCGTGTTTCCGCAGGACTGAAGCCACCCCCGAGCGCTGCCGCCGCGCAGGCGCCTTCAAAAGGCATCGACCGAGGCGTCCACCACCGTGGACACTGCGCCGAGACTAGCGGCTCGCGATCCCCTGGCTCTCCGCGAGATAGTCGAGGCTTTCGGATAGACGCCGCGCCCAGGAATTCGCCAGCCGCCGCACTTCGTTCATGTTCGCCACCGGATTGGACCAGATCGGCCGGTCGTTCCGGTCTGCGCGGCGCCGCTCCACGGCGCGAAGAAGAGGCGTATCCGTTTCCGAATCTCTCAATTCGATCACGAGCGTGGCCTCACCCACGGAGCTGAGGTAAATCTCGCTGCGCCCGACCCGATCCGGAGGCACGCGGGAGACCACGTCCAGCAGCGCGCCCCGCACCCGCAGGACATCGGGGCCGGGCTGGGTCACCACCTCGAAACGAGTCTGCTGACCGAGCACCTTCGCGAATTCCTCCGAGAAGACGTCGCGGATCATGGCGCGGCTCTTCTCCGAGATCGGGAATGCTCCGGTGCTGGAGACTCCGGCAGAGGTACGAGGGCCCTCCTTGACCGGGCGATAGCTGATGCCCGCACCTTCGAGAAGGATCTTGTCATAGGGCGCCAGGTCGAAATCATCAAGCACCCAGACCTCCGTGCCGCGCCTCGTGCCGCTCACGGGATAGAGCCCATCGAAGGTCTGCACGCTGCCCTCGCCGGTCTCGATCTTCAGGGGCCCTGACGCGCAGCCCGCGACGGCGATGGTCGTGGCGATGAGCCACCCGGCCATCCGCTCCCTTGAAATCATGGTTCACACTCTCTCGATCGCTGTCCTGGCAGGACCGGTCGAGTCGACGCTAGCCGACCCGGCCGACCGCGGCGGTATACTGCCATCAAGCGGCCTGCATTCAACCCTTCCCGGGAAGTGACCCATCCGTACCTCCGGGCATCCGGCCTGCATCGGGCGGACACCAGCCCGATCGGACGCGGCTGCCACACTGGCAGCTGGCACCGACCCCTCCTCGAGCCGTTCTCCAGGCATTCCCGCGACGAGGCCGAATCCATCCTGACCCAGCGACTTCTGATGCTGGTGCTGGGCAGCGCCCTGCTGTGCCCACACCTGCAGTCCATGGCGGAGGAGGCCGACTCCTCTCCCTGGTTGACGGTGCCCGTGGTCTCCAGCGAACCCAGGGTCGGCACGTCAGCGGGCGGCATCGCTGGCTACGTGCACAGGTTCGATCCGGATTCGCCCGTCTCGACCCTCGGCCCGACCGCGAACCACAGCACGACGGATTCCTATACGGCCGGGCTGTTCGCCAAGACCTTCTTCGGCGCCGACCGACACAGGCTCACCGCCGTGATCGCGGCGGGAAAGGTGCGCAATGACTACGACGACTTCCTGGGGTCCGGCTTGCCGGTACAGACCACCGACGACCTGCGCATCGGACTGCTGCGCTAACGGCGACGAGTCGGCAGCCACTGGTTCATCGGCGGCCAGGCCATCGCCACGAACTACACGATCATCGGCGAGAACGCCCTGACCGACAAGATTCTCGACGTGCTCGGGCTCACGGGCTTCGATTCGAATGGCGTCGGAGCCGTGTTGACCTACGACAGCAGGGACAACCAGGTATCGCCGAGTCGCGGCCGCATGCTCGAACTGAGCAATCTGGCCTACCGCCGCTCACTGGGTGGAGACGAGAGCTTCGACACCTGTAGCGCGAAGTTCCGCCAGTTCGTACCCCACGGCGACGGACACGTCCTGGCCTTCAGAGCGCAAGGACGCTGGACGAAGGACGCGCCACCGGGCGGCTTTTCGTCGATCGATCTGCGCGGTTACATCCGCGGCGAGTACATCGCTCCGAACGTGGCCACGCTCGAGGAGAAGGAGCGCTACCGGATCGCGGAGCGCTGGGCCCTGGCGGGCTTCATCGGCAGCGCCTGTCTGTACGACGGCGTCCGCGACTGTGACGACACCAGCAACTGGTATCCGAACGCGGGCGCCGGAGTGATCTTCACGGTGAAACCGAGCGCCAGGGTGGTGCTGCGCCTGGACTATGCGGTGGGCAAGGCCGACAACAGTGGCCTCTACCTGCGTTTCGGCCATCCCTTCTGAACCGGGAGGCGCGGAGGACCGGGCGGAATCGACCGCCGAGAGACTCTCTCCTCAGTAGATCCTGCCGCCGATCACGACACTGCCGCCGACGCGCGGCCCACCGCCATAGTAGCCGGGCCCATAGCCCGGACCGTAGTAGCCGGAGCCATGGTAGCTCGACACACCGATACTTCCGTACACCTGAGGGTCGTCGCATCCGGAGAGGGGGACGGTCAGGACAAGGAGCAATCCGCCGCGAAAGGCGAGCCGCGCCAAGGTCGTGAAGTGATTCATAGCGTCAGTTCCCGAACTGATCGGATGCGAAATGCGTTGCGGGGTCCGCCGCTGCCGTTCGCTGCGTCCAGGTCTGGATCGCGATCGCGGCACCGGAGGGGTCGGCGATCAGCGCGGCTTCACCGCCCGCATCGCGCTGCGTCACGTCGATGAGCACGTGTCCACCGAGCGCGGGGACGCGCTCGGTGATGCGGTCCGCATCCGCAACCCGCACATAGCTGACCCAGGTGGACGGTAGATCCGGCAGGGGTGTCGCAAGCACGCCGACGCGGGGCGTCTCTGCGCTGCTGAGCAAACGATAGCTTCCTCCCTGCGCATTGGCCTTGTCGTCCGGCTCGAGCCCGGTGAGCTTCGCGTAGAAGTTCGTGGTGCCGTCGAGATCGTCTGTCCAGACTTCGTCCCAGAGAAAGCTTCCGATGGTCAGCGGGGTATCCGCCGGATCGCCTCCACGCGTCTGCAGCAGAGCCAGGTCGGCCCCGAACGCATCCTCGATCATGGCGAGCCGCCCGCGGCTGTCGAGATCCACAGGTGCATGACGCACCGCACCGCCCTGAGCAGCCACCTCGGCCACCGCAGCATCCACGTCCGGCACCGACATCACCACGACCCACTGGGACAGCTTCTCGGGCTCACGGCGGCCGAGCAGGTTGGCGTCCACCATGCCGCCGATCAGACGCCCTTCATGGCGGATCAGCGCGTAGTTCACGGAGCGAAACGAGCCTACCTTCACGCCCACGTTCTCGAATTCCCAGCCGAACAGCGTCTCGTAGAAGCGGCGGCTTTCTTCCGGCGTGTGCGTGATCAGATCATGCCAGACGACCTTGCCCGGCAGGGACAGGCCCGTGGGCGCGTCCACCACCGCAGGAAGCGAGATGTCGAGGGATGCACAACCGGAGAACTGGATCGAGAGGACGGACAGCGCGAGCAGACGGCCAAGCACAGCGGGCACTCCGGGATTCAACGCGTCGAGACTCTAGCAGCATCGCAGGCAAAGCTCACGGCGATCCAGTCGGAACGGGGGAGACTCCGATGCGTTCCAGCCCGCCGTCCCGTGCTTTGCGACCACCATCCTGGCCCGCAGTCCGTATACTGACCGCTTCCTGGATCCAGCCGACTCGGAGGTAAACGCCGTGCAGACCCTGAGAGATCTCGGCCTGATCGTGATCCTGATCCTCGCGCCCAGCGCCTGGGCCGATCCTGTGGACGATACGATCTCCGTCTTCCGGCACGCCGGCGCGAGCGGCGCCTTCTTCGACAACGCCTACGGCTACGCGGTGTTTCCGAAGGTCGGCAAGGCGGGCTTCGGCGTGGGTGGGGCACGAGGGACCGGACGCGTATTCGTGGACGGCGCGTCCATCGGCACCACCACCCTCACGCAGCTCTCTCTCGGCCTGCAGCTGGGCGGTCAGGCCTTCAGCCAGATCATCTTCTTCCAGGATGCGCGCGCACTGAAGGAGTTCACGTCCGGCTCCTTTGCTCTCGGTGCCAACGCGAGCGCCGTCGCCATCACGGCGGGCGTCTCCGCTGGGGCCAGCACGGCGGGCGGCGGCAGCGCGGGGGCCAGTGGCGGCAGGAACGACGCCACCACGGTCGGCGAGTATCACAAGGGCCTCGCCGTGTTCACGGTCGCGCTGGGTGGCTTGATGTACGAAGCCTCGGTGGGAGGGCAGAAGTTCTCCTTCACGCCAGACTAGCCTCGAGGCGGGGACAGCCTTCGTGACCCCGACATGCTGCCCCCCCGAGCAGTCGCTGAGCTTCGGCGCCGCGGCCCTGATGCTCCTGCTCGGCGTAGTCGCCTGCCAGCATCAGGAGCAGTTCGAAGCCGCGCCGGGCACGGGCTGCGTCGCGCTCCTGCACGGCCTTGCTCGCTCCGACGCGTCCATGAATCCCCTGGCCGAGGCCCTGCAGCGCAAGGGCTACTTCATCGTCAACGAGCCCTACGATTCGCGCGCCCACGGCATCGAGGAGCTGGCGGCACAGACCGTACCCGCTGCAATCGCCCGCTGCGAGGCCGAGGATGCGCGCCCCCTGCACTTCGTGACGCACTCGCTGGGGGGCATCCTGGTGCGCCAGTACCTCGCGACACACCCGCACCCGCGCGACCTCGGCAGAGTCATGATGCTCAGCCCACCGAATCAGGGTAGCGAGGTGGTCGATGCGATGAAGAACGTGCCGGGCTTCGGATTGTTCGGAGGGCCTGCGGGGAGGGCGCTGGGTACGGATCCCGAGAGTCTGCCGCGACGCCTTCCGCCCGTGGACTTCGAACTGGGCGTCATCGCGGGCACGGCGTCGATCAATCCCCTGTTCTCGGCCCTCCTCCCGGGCAAGGACGACGGCGCGGTCTCGGTGACGAGTGCGCGGGTCGAGGGCATGCAGGATTTCGTGCTGGTCCCACGCAGCCACACATACATAATGAAGAGTGATGACGCTATCGATCAGGCGTTGTGGTTCCTCGAAACCGGCCACTTCCGCACGCCGGCCGTTCCTTGACCATCCTTCACGAATCCAGTCGGTGCGAACCCTGCCCCGTCGCGGTGGGCGCACGCTTTTCCAGGAGACGACCACCATGAATCCCCGATTCGGCTTCCTGCTTCCCTGCCTCGCCCTGCTCTGCGCCAGCCCCGCCAGCCACGCCGCGAAGGCCGGCTAGAGCATCAGCGTGAGCACCGGCGTCGCGGTCCAGGCTCAGCGCGTGGACCTCGACTCCGCCGCTCCCAAGGGCGCGCTCATCGGCGGCATGGCCGGCTATGCCAGCGCGAAGGGGAAGAGTTCCTCGAAGCGGGCTCGCAATACGCTGATCGGTTCCGCCGTCGGTGGCAGCATCGCCGGAGGAGCCCAGGGCAGCCGCATGGGCATGGCTTACACGGTCGAACTGGCGGCAGGCAGCAGCATGCAGGTGGTGACCGATCAGACCGAGATTCGCGTCGGCGACTGCGTCTCCGTCGAGCAGGCGGGATCGGGCTCCGTGAACCTGCGCCGCGCATCGCCAGCACTTTGCCAGGCAGACGACGCGCCGCTGGAAGCGGATCTGGTGGCAGAGATCACCCAGGATGCGCAAGCCTGCATCACCGCTCGCGATCAGCTGCTCGCGGCGGAAGATGACGCCGCCATCGACCGCGCCGCGCTCAAGGTCCAGATTCTCTGCAACGACTGAGCGGACTCGTCAGAGGCGCAGGCCCACAGCCAGCTGTGGGCCGCGATAGTCCACGCGCAGGCGCCCCTGGAAATCATCGGCGCTCGCCCGAAGATCCAGCCGGTAACTCACAAAGCCCAGCATCAGCGAGACGCGCGGCGTCGGCTCATACTCCAGCGCGGCCTCCACCATGGTCATGGCTCCTTCGTAGGTGTCCACCTGGAGTCCGAAGAGGCGCGCGCGCAGCCGCACGGCCAGCTTTCCCCGCAGCGCTAGCCTCCCGTAGGCGCCCACCACCGGGAGCGGCGCGGGGGCTTCGATCCGTTGAAGACGGCTGCCGGACTGGTCGAAGCGGGCCTCCAGCACAGGCACGTGCACACCGATCGACACGCCGGCTTCCTTCTGCGCGTCGCGCACGAAGGAGTAGCCGTAGCTGACCTGCGGCAGGGACAGCTCGGAGCGCACGCGCAAGGGTGAACCTGCGGCGACCGTCGCGCTGCCGAGCGCGAAGGAAGAAGATGGCACGACGACGCCCTGTCGCTCGAAACGAAGGTATTCGACGTCGAAACGATGGTAGTGACCGATGCGCCACACAAGACGGCTCCGGAGCACTTCATCGCGCTCCGGCTGACCGAGCTCCGCTTCCCCATCGAGCGGTCGACCAGTCGAGACGCCCGCGTCGTCGAGGCGCAATAGGCTGTCGATGCGTGCGTCGACGTAGGCGAGTTCCAGCTCCCAGCGTGGCAGCTCAGGGCGCGGAGCATCCGGGCCATAGCGCCGGAACAGGCCGCGGTTGTACGCCACGCCGACGGAGGCGGAAGCGGCTCGATCCCGGTCGATGAGCGGGCTGTCCGTCATCGCTTCGTCGAAGAACTGCATCGCCAGACTGCCCGAGACCAGCCAGTCCTCGCTGACGCGATAGCCGAGGCGCAGACCAAGATTCCAGTTGAGCACCGAGCCGGGACGATAGGTCGGTCTGTCCGGTGCAGTCTCCGCGAGCTCGATGCCGTAGTAATTGCGGGCATAGGCGCTGCTCTGGCGAATGGCCGCGACGTAGGGGACGAGATAGCCCTTCTCGAGCCGGTGCGGATAGGAGACCCGCAACTCCTGGGTCGTGCCGGAGTGCCGCCCGAGCAACTCCCAATAGTGCTTGAGACTCACCTGGACCGGGCCTCCTCGCCAGCCCGCCATGAGGCCACTCTCGAGCGTCCAGCCCCGGGGACGGACCCCATCGAGCGCCGGGCCCGTGTCCGGCCCGAAGCCCATGGTCTGGACGCGACCCTGCACACCGAGTTCCCAGTCTCCGTCCGCCGAGAACAGACGCCCACCCAGCTCGTTGCCGTTGGCGAGCAGCCAGTTGGTCGACAAGGTCGCGTCTTCGAGGCTCGTGAGGAACGGGTAGAAGTACCCGTAGCGTTCGGTGTCCGCATAGGGATTCTGTCCGGCGGAGAACCCGAGGCCCAGGGCGTACTCGTTCAGATCCTTGCTGCGCATCGAATCCAGGAGCGAGCCCGCACGCGCAGAGCCCGGCAGCAGGAGAGCCGCGATCAGGAGCGCGCCCAGAACAGACGGGCGCGGCAAAGGAGCCTGAGGACCGTCGAACATGGAATCGGGGCTGGACGCGGGCGGAAGGGTCCGGATCCTACCACCACGCCAACTATCGGGGCGGACGCTCCGTGCTAGAAAGTGTGGCGCCTTATTCGTGTATTCTCGGCGCGAGATCGCTGCGGGACAGGACCGATTCACGACGAGGCAGGGCCATGACCCACGGCAGACCCTCCTTGATTCTTGCGACCCGTCCCGCCACACGCGCGGGCGGTGCCGCGAGCGACGCTGCCGTCCTCGCACCCATGCCCAGAGCCGATGCACTCGCTCCGCCCGAGACGAGCCCCCAGGACGGCAGCTTCGCCCCGCTCGATGGCAGGGGCCGCCAGGGCGTGTGCCACGCATCGAGACGGGCGCCCCGATCCGACGCAACGGCAGGCCGCCCTCTCGACGCGCACCGTGATGTCGTGCGCGTCGGCGCCGCGCAGATCTCGCAGCGGAAGATCTGGCACGGCAGCGAAACCCGCGAGGGGGCATCGGGACCTTTCCCGGCAGCCCCATGCCGCGCACCAGGACGATATCCATCCACAGGAGAGTGAACATGCATCGCTGGTTGATGGGAGTGGTCTCGAGCATCCTGTTGTTCGGAGCCGTCGTGGGCTGCGCCGGATCGCGCCCGGATGTCCGCGTGGACCTCAATCCCAATGTCGACGCGCAGCGCTACAGCACCTACGGCTGGGTCGAGCCTCTGGGGACCGATCAGGCCGACTACGAGCGCATGATCACCACCCGCCTGAAGGAGGTGGTCGGCGCCGAGCTCGACGCGAGAGGCTACCGTTTCGACGCGAGCGCACCGGACATGCTCGTCAACTTCTACGTGAACCTCGAAGACAAGCAGTCCGTGTCCAGTGTGCCCACCTCGAACGTGGCCTACGGGCGCGGATACTACGGCTACCGCGGCGCCATGTATCAGCCCTGGCCAACCTATGAGGTGCAGGTTCGGGAGTACACGCAGGGCACGCTGACGGTCGATCTGGTGGACAACGCCCAGAGGGTTCTGGTCTGGAGTGGCACGCTGCAGAACCGGGTCACCAAGCAAGCCATTCAGGACGCCCAGGGCACGCTGCGTCGCACTGTCGCCACGCTCTTCGACCAGTACCCCTATCGCGCGCCGAGCCGCTGAGTCGGGCACCGCAGGCGAGCTCGCACCTGCTCCTCGGCCAGCACGCGGTCTCGAAGCTGTCCTGGAGCGACGCGTGCTCGGGGAACTGCGTCCGAACGCACGGAATGGAGGAAGTCCCGAATGAAGAACATGCTCCGCGTCGCGGCGCTGGGTGTCTGCGCAGCCCTGCTTTGCGCCTGCGCAACCCGCACGGAGGTCTTCAGCACGGATCTCACCACCCAGAACGGCGTCTACGTGCTGGGGTACACCAGCGACGAGTCGATCCGGGTCGCCATGGAAGACCAGGCGGTGGCGGATCTGGCGGCGCAGGGCATCGCCGCATGGGCCAGCCATGAGGACCTCCCCAGGCTGCAGCGCAGCTCCGCTGGAGACGTCATTGCCGCAGCCAGTCGAAGGCAGGCGGTCGGTGTCGTACTCATCAATCAGGCCGCGGCGGGTCCCGGTGATGCACCACAGACGCCCCAGGCGCCCGTGACGCCGCTGCATCCGGACCTGCGGACCTTCTTTCGGGAATCGAGCACGGAACTGGATGACAGCGCGAACGCCGGTGGGCCCGTGTTCGCCGAAGTGAATCTCTATCTCGTCGACGGCACCGCCACACGACTGTTCTGGAACGGAACCACCTGGTCGTTCCTTGCCGATGGCCAGGGCACAGCCATCCGCGACATCAGCGAGACCATCGCAGCGCAACTGCAGGATGCTCGAAGCGAGTTCCTTCGCAACAGCGCCCGCGCCGAGAACCGCTGAACCGTCGGTCAGGCGGCCATCGCGTTCCGGCCAAGCGGGGTTTGACGCTCCAGAAGCACGAAACCGCGCCGCCGAAGGGCCTCCGGATCGAGCCGGCGGCGCCTGACTACGGGACGGCCTTCTATTCGATGGTCAGACGCTCGTCGAGCGAGTCGAGGCCGCTTCGCAGGCGCTGAGCCCAGTCCGTGGCGAGCCGGCGCACCTCGTTCCAGCTGTTCACGCTGTTCGCCAGGATCGGCCGCCCCCCCCGCTCTGCCGCCCGGCGATCGAGCGCGCGCACGAGCACCGCGCCGCTCTCGGAGTCCACCAGCTCGATGAGCAGCGTCGCTTCCCCGACGGAGTCGAGGAAGATCTCCGATCGGCCCGCACTCTGCGGAGGCACCCGGGACACCACATCGAGCAGGGCGCCCCTCACGAGAAGCACGTCCGGGCCGGCGGCATCGGTCAGCACGAAGCGCGTGGACCGCCCGAGCTCCTCCCGGAACGCACCGCCTACGACCTCCTTCAGGCGAGCGGCCTGCGCATCGTTCAGAGGAAAGGCAGTCCCCGAAGCAGCTCGCGTACTCGTGCGGCCTCCACCAGAGGCCTTGAGCGGTCGAAACTGGACGCCCGCGCCCTCCAGCATGATCCGGCTGTACCCGCTGAGATCGAGATCCGCCCGGGCCCAGGCCCGACCGACGCTGACGTTCTCGACGGCGTAGAGTCCGTCGTAGCTCCGCCCCTCGGGGTTGTTCGTGATGCGTGGCCCGGTGGTCTCGCATCCGCCGGCAAGCAGCGTGAGCGCCAGGACCAGGCCGCCGGCACCGATCGATCTCGCCCTCATCCTCTGATCTCGCTGTCCGACAGGAACGCCCAGCCGCCATCATCCTGGCGACACAGGTTGTAGTTCGACACACCCCGAACGCCCTTCTTGCTGAGGTTCAGGAAGGCCAGGCGACGACAGGTCATGCCCTCGTGCGTGAAGGTCATGAGCGCCTTGATGGCGCCGCTGTTTCCACTCTCCTCGTTGCGCCAATCGACCCGAACGCCGCTGTCCACCTCGTCCAGGACGCGCCGTGCCTCCGCCTTGAGAATCTCCCAGTCGCGATCCGTGAACTCGAGGACGGCCGAACCGCCCATCCAGGCCCAGTTGGAACGCGCGGGGGCTACGCCGACCAGGAATGTCAGCGCCGCCGCGAAGAGAAAGGCGTTTCGATACATACCGATGCATCCCGCAGTGGCAGACCGCAGAGTCTATCCCAGCGCTCACGGCCTGCACCACGGCTGCACGGTCGTGAACGGGCCACGAGCGTTCGTGGCCAGGCCCCGGGCGCCGTCTGTCGAGGACTCCCCTGATCCTCGTCGACGTCGAGCCAGAGCGCAGATCCGCCCCGCCCTCCGGCAGCGCCCGCAGCAGGATCGCCGGTATACTTGTCGCTGGGAAACACGTCGTGCACGAAGTCGCCGGGCAGCAACGATTGCGCTGCGCAGGCCACGCGCACAGGAACAGGGATGCAGAGCGATGACCGATGAGGAGCGAAGGATGAGGCAGAAAGCCCGTAGGGTCCGCGGTGCCTTCCTGATGGTGATGCTCGGTGCCCTGATCGCAACCGACCGGGCGGCGGCCGCCGGTGACCGCTCCGCGGAGCCGCGCTCCGAGATCCGTCTCGGAACCATGCTCGCGCAGTTCGGATCCGATCTGCGCCTCGACGGCGCCGGAGGGGTGGGATCCAACCTCGATCTCGAGGACCGACTGGGCATGAACAAGGACGTCACCGATTTCCGGCTCGACCTCCGCTACCGGATGACGCCGAGGCAGCGCCTCGACCTTTCCTACTACGAGCTCTCGCGCTCGGGCCGGCGGGTGACGGACCGGATCCTCACCATCGGTGATCGGGTCTTCGACATCGGCACCGATCTCGAGTCCGAGTTCGACACGTCCATCTACAAGCTAGCGTACATGTGGTCGTTCCGTCAGGACGAGGACTGGGAGGTCGCGGGATCCTTCGGCATCTTCGCGCTCGATGCCGCGTTCAGCGCTCGCGGGCAGTTGCTGGGCTCACCGCAGATCGAGCGCGAGCGGGCGACGTCCGTCTTCCCGCTGCCGGTCTTCGGTGTGCACGCGACCCGTCACTTCGGAGACGCCTGGACCATCAACGGTGATCTGCAGTACTTCGGCGTCGAGATCAACGACATCGACGGCTCCATCCTCGATGCACGACTGACCGTCGACTGGATGTTCCGGCCCCACATCGGCGTCTTCGCAGGCTTGAACTACGTCGGCTTCCGCGTGAACTCCGGCGATTCCGACCTGAGCGGCAAGGTGCGCTACGAGTACACCTCGGCACTGGCCGGCATCAAGCTCGTCCTCTGAGGAAGCAACGCCGAGGAACGCGGTTCGGAAGCCACCGACCCTCTGCGGAGGAGTCCGATCTCGCGACCGGGACCACGGCGCGGCGGTCCGATCGAGATGCGTAAGTCGGCATGGCCCGGACGCTTCGCTGACGAAGAGGTCCTGCGTCAGAGGATCTGCAGTTCTCCGCCGTCCCGGCGCAGCATCGTCGTCTTCAGAACACGCTGGATGTATTCGGTGGATTCGACGTTCGACACCGCCATGTACTCGGCCCTGGCCTGATCGCGCTCCAGGGTGACGCGCAGCCAGCCTCTGGGGACGTTGTCGGTCCAGACCACTTCGGGGTTGTGCTCGGCGAGCAGGGCATCGATGCGCGCGCCAAGGTCGTCGCCGAAGTCCGCGAAGTCGCCGGGGGACGTGATACCCGTGGTGCCGAGTTCCACGCCCATTGCACGACCCGCGTCGTCGCGCAACCGATTGAGCCAGAAGGCATGGCTGTCTCCCGTGAGCACGAGCGCGTCATGCACCCCTTCGCCCGCGAGCAGCTCGTAGAACCGCTGCCGGGCCCAGGGATAACCATCCCAGGTGTCCAGATAGATCGGCAGATCGAAGTCGCCCAGTGCGGCCATGCCCTGCCACTGCGCGTGCGCGGGGTGGTCGGGGTCCTCTGCGACCACGTCGAAGGCGGGGCCGCGCAGCGCCGGCACCTGCACGCGGCCCATGGGAATCTGGTTGGCGATGACGCGCCAGGGCCGGCCTGCGGCCGCGCATTCACGCAGGGCGTCGCGGATGAAGGCCTCCTGCCGGGCCGGAATCATGCGTCGCTCCGCAGCACCGAGGACGTCGCGACGGAAGGCCTCGACCTCGTCCTCCGTGCTGCGCTCGCCGAGATGGGCGCGATAGTCGATCTGCTCGGCGCGGCCGGTGTGGCGCGTCTCGAGGCTGATGATGGACGCCAGATCGCCCACCCTGAAGTGCCGCCAGTAGTCGGCGCGCGCCTCGGCACTGGGCGCATCCCGCACCGGCATCCATTCGTAGTAGGCCTGCAGGGATGCAGCACGCCGGAGCGCCCAGGGGCCTTCAGCGTCACCCTGGTGGTTCTCGGCACCGCCCATCCAGGGGTTGTTCGCACTCTCGTGGTCGTCCCAGATGGCGATGAGCGGATGCGCTGCGTGCATGAGCAGGGACCCGGCGTCCGCCTTGTACTGCGCATGGCGCATCCGGTAGTCGTCGAGGGAGACGATCTCCTGGGCGGGGGCATGGACCCGGCCGATGCGCGCGCCTGTGGCGCCGCCGTAGCCGTCCGGTCCGTACTCGTAGAGGTAGTCGCCCAGGTGCAGCAGCAGATCGACGCCGTCGTCTCGCGCGATGGCGTCGTAGCCATTGAAGTATCCGAAGGGGTAGTTCGAGCAGGACGCCACCGCGAGGGTGAGGCTGTCGACGGAGCCCGTGGGCAGGGTCCGCGTGCGTCCCACCATGGACGCGACGCCCGCACAGACGAAGCGGTAGTAGTAGGTGCCGCCGGGCGCCAGGCCCTCGGCAAGGACCTTCACCGTGAAGTCACGGGACGCGTCCGTGCGCCGGGTGCCTCGGCGCAGCACCCGCGCGAAGGCCGGATCCTCCGCGAGCTCCCAGTCCACCTGCGCCCTGCCTGGCGCGGGGCGCACGCGCGTCCACAGCACCACGCTGTCCGCATCGGGGTCGCCGCTCGCGACGCCGTGGCCGAACAGCTGCTCCGCGGCCGCGGCTCGGGCACTGCCGAGGCCCGTCCACCAGGGCAGGAGCGCACCTGCGGCCATGCCCTGCATGAGGGCCCTGCGAGTCAGTCGTGGCGGCACGGTGATCCCCTGCTGGTCATGGGTTCGTGGAGAGGAGGCTCAGTAAAGCAGCCTGCGCGGCGCCGGAACAGACGTGCTCCAGGCCGCGCAGACCTGCTTCATGACCGGCTGATCAGAAGCGGATCGTGCCGGTCAGCGTGGCCGTGCGCGGCGCACCCAGCCAGGCGCCGTTGCCCGAGATCCCCGCAAGGTAGGTCTTGTCGGCGAGGTTGTTCACCACGAGATCGAGCGTCGCGTTCTCGAGCATGCCCCCGAAGCCTTCGCCGTTCACGGTCACGTAGACATCGGTGAGCAGGTAGTCGTCGGCCACCCAGCTGTTGCTGAAGTTCACCGCGCGGGAATCGGTGTACTTGGTGGAGATGCCGACATTGAGCGGTCCGCGCGCGTAGTCGAGGGTCAACACGTACTGGCTGTCGGGCATGTTCACGACGTCGTTCCCGGGCACGATGCCCACGGCGGCGTCGACGGCGGCATCACCGGTGCCCACGTACTCCGAGTTGTTCCTCGAGTACGCAAGGTAGACGGACAGCGAATCCGTGGGCTGGACGAGACCGGAGATCTCGAATCCGTCGGAGTTGATGCCGCCGGCATTGAAGTAGGTGCCGTTGGTGCCGATGATGTAGTTCGGCCCGGTCGAGACCGAGTTGTCGAGGAAGATGATGCGGTTGGAGAACTCGATGTCGTAGTAGGTGGCCGCCAGGGTGATCCATTCACCCGAGTAGCGCAGACCCACGTCGATGTTCTCCGCCGTCTCCGGCGCGATGTTGCTCAGATCGGAGCTCGGGCGCTCGAGGATCAGATCCGACAGGGCCTTGAAGTTCTCGGCATAGCCGGCGAAGACCTCCAGACCCTCCACGGGCGTGCGGTAGAGGATGCCGCCAGACCAGAGTACATCGGAGTCCGAATTCACACCGGCATTCGGAGTCTCGTTGAAGTTGTCCTCGCGATCCACGTTCACCAGGAACTGCTTGGCGCCGAGCGTCAGGTCGACGGCACCCAGGCTCAGCGTATCCTCCAGATACCACTTGAAGGTGTCCTGCGGGTAGGTGCGGTCGTACTGCACCCAGTAGGGCTGGCTTTCCCACTCGAAGCCCACGCGCGTGTCCGTGATGCGGTGCCAGTCGCGCCATTCGTTGCGCTCGGTGTCCTCGTACCAGATGCCGCCGCGGAGCCTGTTCTCGAGGCTCTGGATCTCGGTGGTCCAGTCGAAGTCCGCGGTCAGGCCCAGGCGATCCTTCTCGTAGTGGGTGTTGCGGAAGGACTGCACCGCGATGGCGCCGTCGGCGTAGCAGGCAGGATCGTACTCGGGCCCGGCACCGCCGTAGGGAAAGGTGATGGACGACACGCAGCCCGGCGTCGGCGACAGGGCGTTGCCCGCGCCGTCGACGAAGTAGATCAGGCCGGCGAAACCGCCGCCCAGTACGGCCGGGGCACCGAGCACCTCGGATTCGGGGCCACCGGCGTCGTCGACGACGTCCAGGAGGTAGGGCGGCACCCAGTCGCCACGACCCTCGTTGTGATGCGCGTACACGGCGGCGCTGAGGTCCAGGCCCTCCGCAGCCTCGAATTCCGCCTTGAGATAGCCGAAGGTGTTCTCGCGCAGCGTCGACCAGCCGCGACGATAGAGCTGATCCACGTAGGGCACACCGGTCCAGTCCGCCGTGAGCCGATCCCAGGCATCGTTCTCCGCGAACTCCGCGGGGCTGAACAGCCGCTGATAGTTGTCTTCCTGCGTATCGTCGTAGGAGAGATAACCGGTCAGACTCCAGCGTCGGAAATCGCTCACGAACTTTGCGGCGACATGGTCGCGCACGTTCTCCGCGGCGCCGTTGATCCAGTCGGTCGCCTCCTGGTGCGAGGCAGAGAACCAGGCCCGCGTCGTACCGTCGAACATCAGACCGGTGTCGTAGCGACCGTAGAAGCGCTGCGCGTCGAACTCTCCCGTCGTCCCCTGCAGGGTCACACCGGACTCCTGGAGTGGATCGGACGTGAGGAAGTCCAGGGTGCCGCCGAGGGCCTCGTTCGAGCGTGACGCGATGTCGGCCGTACCCTGCGAGACGTTGACGCCACCGAGGTTGGCCGAGTCGATGTAGCGGTTGGCCTTGGCACCGCCGCCGTAGTTGGAGTTGCCGTTCGGCAGGCCGTCGATGGTCATGCCGATCTGCTGATCCGCGAGACTGGTCTGGAAGCCCCGGATGGAGATCGTGGTGGACCAGTCGTCGAAGCCGAAGGTGTCGCCCTCCTGCACGCTCACGCCCGGCAGATTGTCGATCACCGCGGTGACGCTGGTGATGGGGGCCTGCTGGCTGATCATGGAGTCGGTCACCCTGTTGTTGGCGAACACGCGCGCCTGACCGAACACCACCACTTCCTCGATGGACCCCGCGTTCTGCTGCACCTCCTCGGCGGCCAGCGCGGCACCCGCGGTGGCCAGCAGCATGCCGCCGCTCAGGGTTCGGATCGCGAGGCAGGGTTTCTTGCGTTGCATGGGACTTCCCCCGATGTCGCGCCCGGCGGCGCGGTGAACGAATTCGGGCTGACGCCCGTCTGCGGGGCGCGATTAGGCCGCGCGAAAATGACAGTTCCGATGAGCTTTCGTGACGCTACCTTGAACAGATCACGACAGTTCGATGGCACCCTGGATCGCGAGCGGCACGAGAAGGGGGCGGCACCACCCGGACGTCCGGGATCGCTGTCCCCGTTCCGGATATCCGGTACCGGGTCTCCGGTTCCGGGTCTCCGGTATCGGGTACCCGGTACCGGACCTCCCGTCCGCGTTGACTCGTGGAGATCGATCGCCGACGCTCCGGGACCCGTCTCACGGACCCCGACTGCGCAGGGAGGCGCCGCCTTGACGGACACCTGGATGCAGTTGCGCCGCTCGTTCGGGGAGCTCGTGGATCTCCCCGCCGCGGAACGAGCCGCGGCGCTCGAGGAACTGCGCGCCCTGCACCCGGGCCTCGTCACGCAGCTCGCCGAACTCTTCGCCGCCGCCGAAGGCGGCACCACCGTCGGCCAGGTCGTGGGCGCCGCCGCGGACGCGCTCGCCGCCGCCCGGTCCCGCGACTTCTCGAGTCTCCAGGCGGGCCCTTTCCGCCTCGCGGAGCAGGTCGGTGCCGGCGCCATGGGGGTCGTGTATCGCGCGGAGCGTAGCGACGGCGCCTTCGAGCAGACCGTTGCGGTCAAGCTGCTGCCGCTCCTCGCCGGCGCGGGCGCCGCCGGAACGCTCTTCGATACGGAGCGCCGGCTGCTCGCCCGCCTCGAGCACCCCTACGTCGCCCGCATCATCGACGGCGGCGCGCTGGAAGAGGACGGCACCCCCTGGCTGGCCATGGAGTTCGTGCACGGCGTCCCGCTCACCCACTACTGCCGCGATCTCGGACTCGACGCCCGCATCGATCTGCTGCTGCGCGTCTGCGAGGCGGTCGCACACGCCCACCGACTGCTCATCGTGCACCGGGACCTGAAGCCCTCGAACATCCTCGTGACCGACGAGGGCATTCCCAGGCTCCTCGACTTCGGCGTGGCGGCGCTGACCGATTCCAGCGCCGCGGCCCAGCGCACGACGGGCCTGACGCCGGCCTACGCGAGCCCGGAACAGCTCGCCGGCGAGGAGGTCACCACGGCCAGCGACAGCTACGCGCTCGGCGTGCTGCTGCACGAGGTGCTCACGGGCGCCCTGCCGTACGACGCGCCGCGCGACGGCGATCTCGCGACCTGGCATGCGACGAAGACCGACGCCGCTGCGGGAGGAAGGCTCGCGCATGCGGTGACCGATCAGGAATTGCGGGCGATCGTGCAGCGCACGCTGGCCGTCCGACCCGAGGACCGCTACGCCTCCGTCGACGCGCTCGCGGCGGACCTGCGCGCCTGGCGCGCGGGTCGGCCCGTGGCTGCCGTCGCGGGCGGGCAGGCCTATGTGCTGCGCAAGTTCCTCACCCGCAATACCGCCACCTCGGTCACCGCGCTGGGCGCGCTGGCGCTCGTGATCGCGCTCACGGCCGTCTACGTCACGCGGGAGCAGGCGGCCCGCGCCGCTGCGGAGCAGGAAGCGGAGAAGGCGACCCAGGTCGCGACCTTCCTCGAGCGACTCTTCGAGGACGTGGACCCGGCGAGCAGTCGCGGCCAGGAGATCACGGCCGCGCAGTTGCTGGAGAAGGGCGAGGACCGCATCGAAGCGGAATTCTCGGCCTACCCGGACGTGCGCGCTCGGCTCCTCGGTGTGATCGGCCGGACCTGGCGCGGGCTCGGCAGCTTCACCCAGGCCGCGGAGCTGCATCGACGCACGCTCGAGGCGCTGCCTCCCGACGCCGACGCTGCGGACCGTGCCCAGGCACACTTCGATCTCGCCTTCGCACTCATGGAGCTGCGCCGCATCGAGGAAGCGCGAGAACACCAACGCGCCGCCCTGGCCCTGCGCGAGCAGCGCTTCGAGGGCGATGCAGCCCCGCTTGCCGAGAGCTACTACGAGACCGGCTATCTCGCCCATGCGCAGCGCGACCTCGAGGAAGCGGGACGCCTCTACGAGAAGGCCGTGGCCATGTACGCGCGGCTCGGCGACGGCTTCGATCGACGACGCGCCGCAGCCATGATGGATCTCGCCGCGCTCCGGCTGCAGCAGGGGGACGCCGAGGAAGGGGTTCGGCTCGGTGAGCAGGCCCTCGCCCTGCAGCGCAGCGCCAGCGGCCCGGTCCATCCGGATCTCGCCACGGCGCTGAACAACATGGGCTATCTCTACGGCACGTCGGGACGACGCGAGCTCGAGATTCCGCTCTATCGGGAAGCCCTGGCCATGCGCACGCAGCTCTTCGGCGCAGACGGGCCCAAGACACTCGTGGTCGCGCAGAACCTCGCTGCAGCCCTGTGGGCGCAGGGCCGGACCCTCGCCGCCCTGGACGTGAGCCTCGGCTTGCGGAACACCATCGCCGCCAGTCCGCGCCGCGCCGACTACCGCATGGCCTACTTCGACCCTGACCTCACCGAGATGCTGAACGGCGCACACGAGTATGCCGAGGCGGTCCGCGTCGGCCGCGAGATTCTCGCGAATCTCAGGAGCGAGGATCCGGGCAACGAGGGCACGGCGGCCCGTCAGCATCAGTTGATCGCCGAAGCGCTGTTCGCCAGCGGGCAGACCGAAGAGGCACTCCAGGAAGCAGAGCTTGCAGCGACGCGCTTCGCGCCCCTCGCCGAGGGCGACACCTATCTATCCAGGCAGCAGGCGAAACGGCGCGGCCGCAACGCCGTGCTGCGCAGCGTGCTCGCCCATCGCCTCGACCCCGGGGCCGAGACACGGGTCGCAGTCGAGCAGGACGTCCAGGCCTACGAACAGCAGTTCCCGGACAGGACGCCGGAGGCGCTCCTGCACCTTTCGTGGCTCGGAGACGTTCTCGCCCGGGACGGCCTCGCCGAACGGAGTGCGGGCATCGGCGACGTCGTCATCGCCACGGCGGAAACCGTCTTCGCGCCCGATGCGATCGACGCCGCCGCCATGCGCGTCCGGGCCGCGGGCTGGTATCTGGCAGCCGGGCGCGATGCGGATGCCCGCACCCAGGTCGAGCGAGGCCGCGCGGATACGCTGCAGGCGGCGGCTGCCGCCGAACGCGACTACCAGGTCGTCGCGGACCTCCTCGACGCGGCATCCGCCATCGAGGACGCGCTGCGCGCGCGAAGCGCGACGCCCCTCCCTCGGACCACCAAAGCAGGCTGAGAGGCCCGGTACCGGCTGGCTGGCGCCCGATCCTGCCGGGGCGCTCCCGGCTGGCCGCAGGACCTGTATTGCCCCGCCTTCGGCCCGGACCTGCGCCCGCCTCTGGCGTCCCGCAAGGTGCCCAGAAACCCCATATCCGTCAACGAATTGAAGAATCTCCGGACGATTCCCGCCCGAAACGCGCTTGTTCCGTCGAGCAGCTCTCGCTCTCGACAACAGGAACAGGTGACGACCATGGAACGACAGCACGAACGACGCCGCCCGACGCGGCTCCGGCAGGCCCCCCGGATCTTCGCCATGACGCTCCTCGCGACGGCCCTGGCCGCCTGCGGAGGCGGCGGTAGCGGCGCCGCACCTCCGGCGCCGAATCCGATCCCGAACCCGGTTCCGAATCCGGTTCCGAATCCGAACCCGAATCCGGTCCCCCCACCGGCGCCAGCGCCCGCTCCCGCGACGGATACGGACGGCGACGGCCTCTCGGACGCCCAGGAGGCCACCATCGGCACCTCACCGATCCTCGCCGACACGGACGGCGACGGGCTCGACGACAGCGAGGAGGTCACGAGCGGCGGCTTCGACCCGCTGGTGGCCGACATCCCCAAACTGTCCATCGAGGTGATCGGCGCGCCGACCATCCAGCTCGATACCCAGGACACGACGAGCAACACGGCCGCCGAGTCCTACACGGCCAGCTTCGCCCAGGGGCAGCAGTCGAGCTACTCCGAGACGGACACCACCGCGACTTCCGCCACGATCGAGGCGAGTACCCGGGTCTACGCGGAGGCCGAGGTCTCCGGCGGGATCACGGGGCCGAGCGGTTCCTCCAAGGTCGGCGCCGAGGCGAGCGTCTCGGCCTCGGCCACGGTGGACAAGTCCACCTCGGTGACCTCCACCTCCGCCCGTGATTCGCGCCAGGAGTTCGGACGGCTCCGCTCGGCCGAGCAGAGCGGCACCCGCGTCGTGACCGGCGGCTCCCTGCAGGCCACGCTGCGGATCCGCAACGTCTCCGATCTCACCTTCGAGCTCTCGCGTGTGGAGGTGATCGCCAAGCGCTTCGGTGCCGACAGCGAAACCTTCCAGCCCATCGGCACGCTGCGTATCGAGCTGCCGACCCCGCAGGAACTCGCCAACGGCCAGGAGATCCAGCAGATCGTGACCACGGACTCCGCATCCGCGGACCTGCTCCGGGAGCTGATGGCGAACCCCACGGGCCTGCAGTTCACGGTTGCCAACTACGTCCTCGATCGGGTGGGCAACGAGGACGGGCGCAGCTTCGCGCGCCTGAACCAGGACGTGTCCGCCCAGACGGCCCAGGTCGTGATCGACTATGGTGCCAGCGCACCGAACGGCGTCGACACGGTCGAGCAGTTCATGGTGGCGACGAACGTCGACCGGGACCCGGTGTCCTCAGAACCACTGGGTGTCCCCATGTCCCGCGTGCTCGGCGAGATCCTCGCGCTGCCCTACGCGGTGCAGAACTCGCCCGTGCTCGACGGCAACGGCCAGGACACGGGGCAGCAGAAGGAAGCGCTCTCCTCGGTCCGGGGCGTGGCCTCCGGCGCCTCGGTCCGGGACGGCTTCTGGTACGTGTTCTCCAGCAGCGACAGCCTCGATGAGCCCACCACGGACTTCGACGACATCGTGCTCAAGCCCCGCGACCGGATCTCGCTCGTGTACCTCCGGGACTCGGACGGCGACCGGCTCTTCGATCGCGAGGAATTCCTCCTCGGCACCAATCTGCAGAGCGACGACTCGGACGGCGACGGCCTCACGGACTTCGAGGAGGCCAGGCAGGGCTGGTTCGTGAACGTCGACGGCGATGCCCGGGAAGTCTTCTCCGATCCGCTCAACGACGACGTCGACGGAGACGGACTCTCCGATGCCCAGGAGCGCGCCGCCGGAACCGATCCGAACGCCGCCGACACGGACGGCGACGGCACCGACGACGACACCGATCCGGATCCGACCGGGGCCTCCGTGCTCGACATCGATGTGAGCTACAGCGGCCCCACGCGCCGCATCGAAGCCAACGGCAACGTGGTGCCGCCGACGGGCGAGTCGGTCACCGAGGTGGAGATCGACTGGGGTGACGGCCTGACCCCGACGACACTCACCCCGGCGCCGGGCGAGGACTTCGTGCAGATCCGCAACGTCTTCCGGACCTACTCCGCCGACGGCAGCTACACGATCACGCTCACCGCACGCACGGCCTCCGGCGGAACCGAGACCCGCACGAACACCGTGACCCTGCGTCCGCGGACCACCGTCGATCTCGGCGGCATGGTCTTCGACGACGGCTGGGACGACGCCCGAGACACGCGCTACGCGGTGGACGTGAACCAAGACGGCAGGGTGGACCTGATCGGCTTCGGGCCCGACGGCACCTGGGTCGCGCTCTCGAACGGCAACGGCTTCGGGAACGCCACCCGCGTGTCGACGGACTTCGCCAGCGGTACGTCCTTCGACAAGTCCCGCCAGCGTCGCCAGCTGGCCAACGTGGGCGGAGACGCGGCGCCGGACATCGTCCACTTCGCGGCCGACGGCGTGTACGTGGCCCTGAACCAGGGCGACGGCACCTTCGGCCCCGCGACACGCTGGATCGCGGCCTTCGGCTCGAGCCAGGGCTACCCGAACCTCGGTGAGTACCCGCGCGATCTCGGGCGCGTGAACGGGGACACCTTCGACGACATCGTCGGCTTCTCGGGCAACGGGCCGGTGCTGGCGGTCTCCGACGGCAGCAGCTTCACCTTCCTCAACAACGGCAATCCGGTCTTCAACAACTTCGGCCGGAACGCGGGCAACTGGGACGTGAACAATCAGCGAATCCTCGGCGACTTCAACGGCGACGGCTTCGTGGACTTCGTCGGCTTCGGCGACGCGGCCACGGTCTTCCAGCTCAACGATCGGACGGGAAGCTTCTCCTCCGGCTCGCGGATCACCGGCTACACGCAGAACGGGGGCTGGCTTGCCAGCAGGCACATCCGTCAGGCCGTCGATCTCGACGGCGAGGCGGGCGACGACCTCATCGGCTTCGCCAACTCCATCACGGTGGCGAACTACAGCGAAGGCAACTCCATGACGCCGAGCCAGACGCTCGTCTCCGAGGACTTCGCCTACAACGACGGCTGGCGGCTCGGCAACGACCCCCGCTATCTCGTCGACCTCAACGGTGACGGCTTCCCGGACATCCTCGGCTTCGGCCCCGTGAGCACGGGTGTCCCCGGCGGCGTGTACTACGCCCTGAATCGCGGGGTTCGCGGTGAGTTCACGCCGCGGACACTGTGGCTCGCGGAGTTCGGGACCAACCAGGGCACGATCGGCAACCAGTCGGTGACGCCGCGCTTCGCCGGCGACGTCGACGGCGACGGCAACGCCGACCTCATCGTTCTGGACCGCAGCGAGGTCACGGTCGTCTTCTCGGCGGACGTGGACTGAGGCACTCCCCTTCGCGGTGCGTCGGCGTACCCCTGCGCCGGCGCACTGCGCCTTCTTCCACAGATCGACGAGACACCCGATGAATCCAGAGACCCGGATGCAACGCATGCACTGGTCGCGCCTGAGAGATCTCTTTCGCCAGGCCCGGGACGGCGCCGGCGAGATCCCGGAGGGCTGGCTGCTCGATGCCTGCGGCGACGACGCCGACGTGGCACGCATCCTCAGGGAGCTGCTCGAGGCAGCTGCCAGCCAGCGGGACGATCCTCTTGCCTAGCTCGACTCCGACCTCAGCTCATGGCTCGCTTGAGCCAGGCCCGAGCAAAACGCACGTCCTCGAAGAGCACCGTGCGGGACACACCGAGCATTTCGGCGACCTCCTCGTAGGTGAAGCCGCCGAAGAAGATCAGTTCGACCGCCTCGACCATGCGCGCGTCGATCTCGCCGAGGCGGGAGAGCGCCTCGTCCAGTTCGAGCACCGAAGTCGCGTCGGCCCGCCCTTCCGGGACGTGCAGCGCGTCGTCGAAGGTCAGCGCGACGACGCCACCGCCACGCTTGTCGCGCTCCCGGGAGCGGGCGTGATCCACGAGGATCCGTCGCATCATGCGCGCCGCGAGGGCGAAGAAGTGCCGCCGGTCGCGGTAGTCGACGTCGGCGTCCACGAGGCGCACGAAGGCCTCGTTGACGAGCGCCGTCGCCTGGAGCGTGTGCCCGGGCGCCTCCAGAGCCATGTAGGCACCGGCGAGTTGCCGCAGCTCCCCGTAGAGCAGCGGCGAAAGGCGGTCGAGCGCCGCCTCGTCCCCCTCGCGCCAGGCGACGAGCAGGGCAGTCACGTTCAGCGATTCGTTCATGGCACGATGAAGGCGGAGCCCGTTCGCCTCGTCAAGGGCGAACCGCCCGGTGGCGCGGAACGGCCGCCGGCGCCGTCCCAGCACGGGGCCCCACCTGCACGGATCGGCCCGAGGAGGGCCGCAGGCAAGGAACGACGCCATGGATGGAACTGATCGTGCGCGGCGCCTGCGCGCACTCTTCCAGGAGGCGCTCGCTCAGGATGCCGACGCGCGCGAGCCCTGGCTCGCACGGCAGTGCGGGGACGATGCGGCCCTGCTCGAGGAGCTTCGAGCCCTGCTGCAGGCCGACGACCGAACCGACGGGATCCTTCGCGACGCCGTGGCGGACGCAGCGCGCGCCGTCCCGACCGGAACCCCGCCGTTCCCGCTCCCGAAGCGGCTCGGTCCCTGGCGGGTGCTGCACCTGCTGGGACAGGGCGGCATGGGCGAGGTCTGGCTCGGCGAGCGGGCCGACGGTCGCTGGACGCAGCAGGTGGCCATCAAGCGCGTGGCCCATCGCGGCGCCAGGGATCTCGTCGAGCGCTTCCGGGCCGAGCGGCGCATTCTCGGACGCCTGCGTCACCCGGGCATCGCCCGGTTGCTCGACGGAGGCGAGACGCCGGACGGCACGCCTTATCTCGTCATGGAGTATGTGGACGGCGCTCCCGTGGACGCCTGGTGCGACGCCCGGCGCCTGCCCGTGGACGCGCGCCTCCGGCTGTTCCTGAAGATCTGCGACGCGGTCCAGCACGCACACCAGGCGCTCGTGATCCACAGGGACCTGAAGCCTTCCAACATCCTCGTCACCGCCGACGGCGAGCCCCGACTCCTCGACTTCGGCATCGCCAAGCTGATCGCGGAGGACGAGGAGGGCCCGTCCGCGGAGACTCGCTCGGGCCTGCGCGTCATGACGCCGCGGACCGCCAGCCCGGAGCAGATCCGCGGCGACGCCCTGACCACGGCAACGGACGTCTACGGACTCGGCCTGCTCCTGCACGCACTGCTGGCCGGAGACCTTCCCTACGCCACGGACGGGGTGGGCATCGCGGCTTTCTACCGCACGGTGCTCGAGGCCGAACCGGAACGCCCCGGCGCGACCCTCGCCCGCCTGCGAGGCGAGGACCGCGCGGAAACCATCGCCCGGGCCCGGGGCACCACGACGCCGCGACTGCTGCGCCGCTTGCAGGGCGATCTCGAACGCATCGTCCAGAAGGCCCTGCGCAAGGAGCCGGAACGTCGCTATGCGACAGTCCGCAGCCTTGCCGACGACATCGAGGCCCATCTTGCCCTGCGTCCCGTGTCGGCCCGCGCCGATGACTGGCGCTACCGCACGGGCCGATTCCTGCGGCGGAATCGAGCCGGCGTCGTCGCGGCGTCCGTGGCCCTGTTCGCCGCAGCGGCCTTCGGCAGCTACCACGCCGTGCGCATCTCCGAGGAACGCGACATCGCGCAGCGAGAACGCACCACCGCCGAGCGCGTCACCGAGTTCCTCATTGCGACCTTCGACGTGGCCGATCCCGCCAGCCTGCCGGGGGAGACAGTGACGGCGCGGGAGATCGTCGATCGCGGCGGTCGGCGCATCCGCGCCATGGCCGATACGGACCCTATGGTCCGCGTGCGTCTTCTGGAAGCACTCGCCCGGGTCTACGCGGCGCTCGGGCTGTACGGGGACGCACGGCCGCTGCTGACACAGGGCATGGCGCTCGCGAAGGACGCCGGCCTCGAACCGCGCATCCGCGAGCGCCTCGCCTTCCGCGAAGCGGAATCCATCGGCTACGGCGGCGCCTTCGAGGCCGGTATCGACGCGTTGCGCGCCGCCCTTGTCGCCGCCGACGCGCCGGGCGCGAACGCCCTCCGGGACCGCGTCGAGGCCCGGATCGACCTCGCGGACATGCTGCAGCGCTATGGAGACCTCGAGGCCGCCACGGCGGAGATCGATCGGGCCGTGAAGGCCGCGTTGGCGCTCACGGAGGACGACGCCCTGCTCGCCGACGCACTGGGCGTCCGCGGCGCGATTCGAACGGTGGCGGGCGATCTGGACGGCGCGGAAGCCGATCTGGAGCAGGCCTATGCGCTCACGGCGCGCACCCGAGGCGCGGATCACTGGCGACTGCCGGATCTTCGCCACGAACTCGCCGGCATCGACTTCTACCGCGGTGACTACCCCGCAGCCCTCGAGGAACTGGAAGCGGCGATCGCAGAACAGGAACGGCTTCTGGGCGCCGAACACCCCGCGGTCGGACGCAGCCTCGGCAGCCTCGCATCCCTGCTCTGGGCAATGGAAGACCTCGAGCAGGCGGAAGCCGTGGCGCGGGACGCCCTCCGCGTGACGCGCCTGTCCATGGGTCCGAATCATGACGACGTGATCCACGCGAACTACACGCTCGCCTCGATCATCCGCGAGCGCAATCGCTTCGAGGAGGCGGAAACGCTTCTCCTCGAGACCCTTGCCCGCCAGCGCGCCGTCAACGCCCCCAACGATCCGGAGCTCGGCAACACGCTCGCCTCCCTGGCCGAGGCGCAGTTTGCCCTGGGAAAGCTGGACGTCGCCGAAGCATCCCTGCGCGACTCGATCGCCCTGCAGGAAGCCAGCCTTGGCCCGACGCACCTCTGGGTGGCGATCTCCTATCGACAGCTGGCCGTGCAGCACCTGCTCCGCGGCGACATCGACGCTGCCCTCGCGCTCAGCGCCAAAGCGCTCGATCGCGCGAGGCCCGACATCGACCCAGCACATCCCCAGCTTGCGGCCATGTATCGGGACCACGGCCGCGCGCTCGTGGCCGCCGGGCAACCAGAGGCGGCAGAGCGCGCCATCGAGACGGCCCTGGACATCTACCGGAACGCAGACCGGAAGGAGAGTGTCGCGAGCGCGCAGCTCGCGCTTGCGGAGCAACGGATCGCCGCCGGGCAGCCGGACGAGGCCCTGTCCCTTTCAAGCACCGCCATCGAGACCCTCGAAGAGCTCAGAGGCGCGGACGCCCCGAGCCTCAGCGAAGCCCTGATCGTGCAGGCGCAGGCGCTTGCCGAGCTCGGCGACTTCGATCGGCTCGCCACCATCGTGGACCGTGCACGCACCCTTCGGGCGGGCGTCTACGGCGCGTCCCATCCACTGAACAGGAAGCTCGAGCGCCTCGCCGCGCTGGCGGAGGCGCGCGTCGGCGCCTGAACGCACGCGGCCGCCCGCCGCCAACGGCACGCGCAGGCGGCCTGAACCGTCGTGTCAGCTTCGTTGACCCGCGGGCAGGATCGCCCGCAGCGCCAGGGGTGCGAGGATGGTGGTGGTGATCGCCATGATCACGACCGCAGAGAAGAGATTCGCGACGATCGCCGGAACGGGATCGGGGTGCTGGAACAGCCCGGCACGCAGCGCGATGTCCGCGATGATCAACTCCACGGCGCCGCGGGCGCTCATGGCGAAGCCCACGCCCGCGGCATCCCGGGGCGCCATGCCCGTCATGCGCGCGGCGAGACCGCCGCCCAGGAGCTTGCTGAGGACCGCCGCGAGGATCAGCACGATCACGAAGACGGGCGTTTCGAACAGCGCCGCACCGGTCAGGTGAAGTCCGATGCTGGTGAAGAAGACCGGCGCGAGAAACCCCGTCGTGACGCCGTTCAGCTGCTTGCGTACGTCCTCGTAGACATCCTCCAGGACCGTGCGCCGCCCGAAGAACAGGCCGGCGAGAAAGGCGCCGAGAATGAAGTGCAAGTCCAGCGCCTCGGCAAGTACCGCGTAGCCGAGCGCCACCACGAGCAGCATGGTGAACTCGAACTCCTCGACCTTCGCACGGCGCAGCATCGCCGCGACACGGGGAAACACGAAGACGCCCACGGCGACAGCCACGACGAAGAAGAGTCCGACCTTGCCGAGGAGCAGGGCGATGCCCGCCGCGTCGGGAAAGGTGCCGCTCTCGATCACGGCCGTGAGCACCGCCAGGAGCACCAGGCTGAACACGTCGTCCACCACGGCTGCGGACACCACAGTGCGGCCGAGCTCCGAATCCAGATGACCGAGATCGCGCAGCACGCGCACCGCAACGGGCACGGCCGTCACGGCGAGCGAAACGGCCAGGAACAGACACTGCGCGATCCTGTAGGGCGAGTCGGGCAGGTAGATCCAGCCGAGGCCGAAGCCCACGACGAGGGGCAGGATCATGCCCGCAATGGCAATCCAGAGGGCACGGGCCGAGGCCCGGGCCATCTCCGCCGGCCGCAGCTCCATGCCCGCCAGCAACATGAGGAAGAAGATGCCGAGATCCGTGATGGCGCCGAAGACCTCGTCGTCCGCGAGATCCGCGAGCACGGGGAACTCACCCGAGAACCGATGAACGAGGACTCCGAGCGTGACGCCTGCGAGGAGTTCGCCGACCAGCGGCGCCTGGCCGAGGCGTTGCGCAACTTCGGCGAAGAGCCGCGCAACGACGAGCAGCACCAGCAGGACATACAGCAGTTCCATGGGGACTCCAGCTTCGAACGAAGCGAGTCACCCTACCGGAGCAACACCTCCGCCCGCGAACCCGCCCCCGTGGGCCGATGAAGGAGGGGCGATCGGCCAACCCTGGAAGCCGGCGTAGCCAGCACGCGAGCGTCGCGAGCCGATCCTGACGTGTCAGGACGCACGCGCGCCCCGCAGGAGGCCCCTCAGGCGAAGCGCAACAGCTCGTCCCGGGCGCCGCCCTCGCCACCCAGCAGATGACGAAGATAGTCCGGATAGGAACCCATCGGTAATCCCCCCTTTTCTGAGGGGCGCTAGAAATAGAGCTCAGGCGGCTATGGACAGCTTCTGGATGGCGATGATCTGGCTAACGGTGAATCTCGACTTGTTCATGCGGAACCTCCTCGGTCAACATTTGAGAACGGTCTACTTCTGAGCACCGCTAATCCGCGCGGGGATTACCACCGGACACAAGCGAGGCGCCCTGGCAGCCAACGCACCCTTTCGGAATCACGAGGTCGTGACTAGCAATCCTCTTCTCCGTTCCATGGACCTCTTGATAACCGCGCGTCGTGTAGAAGCGACAGCCAGTCGTGAACTAGGCCAAGTCGCTCACACGTAGGCCCGATTATTCTTGAGGTGTCTCCCGCTGTCGTTGTCTCTAGCATCTACCGAGCGCTTCGAAACCGCGTAAACATGGGCGAGACAACGCCGAAAGCGCCTCTGACCTGCCCCCGGGCCGCCCAGGCCCAATGCAACGCTCAGGAGCTCCAGGAATTGAAGGTTGCATACTTAGTCAACCAATACCCAAAGATCAGCCACTCGTTCATCCGACGCGAGATTCTCGAGCTTGAGAAGCAAGGTGTGGAAGTTGAACGGTTTGCGCTACGGGGTTGGGATGAGGATGTGGTGGACTCACTTGATCTGGAAGAAAGGAATCAAACGGCCTATACGCTCAGGAAAGGTGCTCCTGTTC